>JAUNMU010000020.1 GCA_030531745.1 Synergistes sp.
GCGGAAGCCGCTTTTGCGTTTATATGCCAAAAACGAATTAATCCGTGTGTCCTTAATCAGTGTTTCCTAAAATACAGACTGCGATATTGCTCGTTTATATGCTTTCTGCGTTGTGCCATATATTTTCTTTGTAGAATATTTTCCAAAGGTAGAGGCCGCACGCGGGGTAGGTTCTGCCGCCGTCGCTTCTGCTTGATTTTTCGGTGTTGAGCAGCCGAAGTATTTCGTGCGGCGAGATTTCTTTTTTGCCGGCTTTTTCAATGTTTCCGAGGATTATTCGCACCATGTTGTGTAAAAATCCATCACCGCGCAGTTGAAGGATTATGAGCGGCATTCTGTTTATGAGTTTGATTTTTGTTATCGTGCGAATTGTTGTGTTTTCGTATCCTTCGTAATGGCAGAAGTTGCGGAAGTCGTGTGTGCCTATAAGTTCACTGGCTGCGTCTGCCGCAAGTTTCCAGTTTATGTTTTTGGGTTTGATCCAACAGACTTTGCCTTCTATGTGCGGATAGATCGTGCTTGAGTTCCATATAAAGTATCTGTATTCACGTTCAACGGCTGAAAATCTTGCGTGAAATCGTTCGGGTACACGCACTGCGCGCATAAGTCTGATGCCCTGCGGCAGGTTGGCGTTTGCGGCTAAGATGAGGCTGCGGCATTGCCATTCTTTTTGCATTTCAAACGAACACACTTGCGCACGCGCGTGTACGCCTGTGTCTGTTCTGCCGGCACCGCTTACTTTTACTTTTTTCCCGTCTATCAGTGAGAGGGTTTTTTCCAAGGATTCTTGCACTGTCGGTAATCCCGGCTGTATTTGCCAGCCGAAGAACTTTCCCCCGTCGTATGAGATTTCCGCTGCGTATTTGTTCATTTTCCGATTATCCCAGCAATGTGAAAAGTGTTCGTTCCGCTGCTATTATTGCAGAGGGTACGGCTGTGCATATAAGAAGCGCAATGTTTTCGTTTTTTCCCCACACAAGGGGGTGAAGCGAGGTGCGTTCTACGCCTCCGACGTATCCGCGCGCTTCCATTGCCGTCGCAAGGTTGTCGGCGCGTCGGAACATTATTACAAAGAGCGGTATCAGCACGGGTATGTATGCTTTTGTCCGTCTGACGAGCCCCCCACTTTCAAAGTCGGCTCCGCGTGATTTTTGTGCCGCGATTATTTTCTGCATTTCTTCAAACAGTGTCGGTATGAAGCGCAGTGCGATCGTTATCATCATTGAGATGTCGCAGACGGGTATTCCTATGCGCGAGAGCGGAGAGAGGAGGCGTGCCGTTCCTTCCGAGAGTTTTGCCGGTGTTGTCGTGAATGTGAGTATTGAGGCGCAGAGTATCATTGCTATGAGGCGCAGCGCGATGAGAGAGGCAAATTCAATTCCGCCGCGTGTTACGCAAACCAAGCCCCATGTGAATATGACGGTGCCGCTTTTTGTGAATAGTATGTGAATGAGCGATGTTATGAGGATAAGGCCGATTATCGGTTTTACCGAATAGAGTGCGGCACGAAATGGTATTTTTGATGTATGTATTGCCGCTGTGAGAGCGATGCTCCAGCAGAGGAAGCCAATAAATGTCTCTGTGAGGAATACTGATACCATGGCAAGGACGGCAGCAATGATTTTTACACGCGGGTCTAACCGATGTATCGGCGAGTTTGCCTGTATGTATTGTCCCAATGCTATTTTTTCAATTTTACGCATTTTTTCTTATAAGCTCCATAAGGCTTTCGGGAGTACACGCGAGTTTTTTTATTTTGCCGGCATTTTTCAGCCGTTTGGATATTTCAAGTATTTCCGGCAGCGCTATTCCTTTTACGCTGTTTTCGCATAGGTATTCGGCACATTCACAGGGCGTGCCGAAGAATATGTTTTTTCCTTCTTCAAGGATAAGGATTTTGTCGCTTAGTGTGAGCGCCTCTTCCGGGTCGTGCGTTATTATCATGATTCCTTTTCCGTCTGCCGCAAATGAATGTATCATTTTGCGGAGCTGCGCTGCGGAATCACGGTCAAGGCCCGCGGAGGCTTCGTCAAGTATCAGGTATGACGGCCTGTGCGATATTGCTGATGCTATCGCGATTTTGCGTTTTTCTCCTCCTGATAGGGAATACGGAGATGCGCCGAGCAGTGACAAAGGCAACCCCACGGTCTCTGCTGCGTATTTTACGTTTTCTGCCGTTTCTTCGGGGGTCATTTTCCAATTTACGGGGGCAAATGCGATCTCTTCCTGTACGCTTTCCGAAAATATCTGGTATTCGGGGTACTGAAAGACCAAGCCGATGTTTCTGCGTGCGATGCGTCCCTCTGTCGTGGCTTTTCCGTCTATCGTTATTCTGCCGCAGTCAGGTGCAAGAAGTCCGCTCAGGAGCAGACAAAGCGTGGATTTTCCGCTGCCGGTGTGTCCTATGAGCGATATTATTTCGCCGCGTTCAAGAGAAAATGATACGTTGTGCAGGACTTTTTTTTCTGTCGGCAGTCCGATGTTGTATGTGAAGCTTATATTTTCCGCTGTGATCGGCATAGCAATATCTCCGTTGCTGATTGTACGCAGGGAATGGTTTCTTTGTCTGTGAGGCCTTCGTTTTTCATCATTTCAAAGAGTGTTTCAAGCGCGGGTTTTTCAAATCCCAATGTTTTGATTTCTTCCGCAGTCAGGTCAAAAAATTCTTTGCGCGGCATATCTGCTTTAATGCGCCCTTTGTCAAGGATTATGACACGGGTGCAGCTGCGTATTTCTTTAAGGCTGTGCCCGGTTTGTACAATGGTTTTGCCTGCGGCGTGTTCTTTTTCAATTATTTTTATAAATTCGCGCCGTGTCTGAGGGTCAAGCATTGAGAGAGGCTCGTCAAGCAGTATTGTGTGAGGCTTCATCGCAAGGACTCCGGCAAGCGCAAGTCTTTGTTTCTGACCTCCGGAGAGTTCGGAGACAAGTCTGTTTTCCATGCCGGAGAGCCCGACCGCGTTAAGTGCGTTTTTTACGTTTTTCGCGATTTCGGTGCGCTCCATTCCGATGTTTTCGGGGCCGAATGCCGTGTCTTCTTCAACGCTCAGGGCAACTGCCTGATCTTCCGGATTCTGAAATACTATCGCAGTTCCGCTCCACTGTTCTATTTTCGTTTTGTCGCAAGCATTGTCGGTGAAGCAGGAAAAAACGCCCTGCGTTGGCTTCAGCAGGGCGCTTAAAATCTTTAGGAATGTAGACTTTCCGGAACCGTTTGAGCCAAGAAGGGCAATCCACTCACCTTTGCGGATGTCCAAGTCAATCCCACAGAGAGCTTTTTCCGCAGCGCCCGGATATGAATACTCCGCGCCGCGGAGAGTAAATTGCCTTTCAGACTCCATAAACTAATCTACCAGTTCAATCACCGCCATAGGTGCTGCATCGCCTATACGGTTTCCAAGTCTTACGATTCTCGTGTATCCGCCGTTGCGCTCGGCGTATTTAGGTCCAAGCTCGTTGAAGAGCTTGAGTACTGCCTGTTTGTGAGGGATTCTCGCTATCACGAGGCGACGGTCTGTAAGTGTACCGCTTTTTGCCTTTGTGATGAGTTTCTCTGCGACACGGCGGACTTCCTTTGCTCTTGTCACCGTTGTCACTATGCTGCCCTCTGTAAAGAGACTGGCTGCCATATTGCCAAGCATGGCCCACCTATGGGTGCTGTTGCGCCCAAGCCGCCTTGTACTCACGCGGTGTCTCATCGGTTACTCCTCCTTCATTGGTAATGCTGCGTGGTTTCCTGCACGACCGCATAAATTCCGTTTCTTAGGAACCACTGATTATATGCACCATCCGCGTCACAGTCAGACCGCGCCTGTGGCTCCAACGTATGGATATACGCCTCCGCCCCAGTCGGGGCCTGACTGTTTAGCGGCTGGCACATCCAATCAGCGGAAGCCGCTTTTGCGTTTATCTGTCAAACACGAATTAATCAGTGCGTTTCTTACCCTCTGCTTTCCGAATTTTCGTCATCAACATCAACCTGGTCGCTTATGTCGCCACTCAGGTGCAGATCAAATTTGGAAAGTTTTTCTTCTATCTCGCGCAGAGAGATCCTACCGAGGTTACGTATCTTAAGAAGTTCATCTCTCGTCTTTACGACCAAATCGCCAATGCGGTGAACACCTCCGCGCAGCAGACAGTTTTCGCTGCGTACGGAAAGTTCAAGGTCTTTGACAGGGCGTGAGAGGAATACGTTTTCACTGTCATACGGCATAAATCCGTTTTTATCGGCAGATAGAGCCTGACTTGCGTCACGTTTTTTCACCGCTTCATCAAACTCTGTATCCCCACCATCACCCAAGGCACCAACTACAGATGCATAGTAACCTTTGAGGATCTTCGCTGCCTGAACAACAGCCTCTTCCGGAGAGACGACACCGTTTGTCCATATTTCAAGACAAAGGCTGTCGTAGTCTGTACGCTGTCCCTGACGCTTGTCCTGAATCTCATACTTTACGCGCTCAACGGGAGAGTAGAGCGCATCTGTCTGGAGCGCATCAACCGGAAGGTACGGCGCACGCGGACGGTCTATAGGAGCATATCCCGTACCGACTGAGATGTACAGATCCATTGAGATGGTACAACCTTCTTCAAGCGTGCATATATACGCATCGGGGTCGGTAAACTCTATCTCGCTGTCTGCCTCTGCATCTGCTGCCGTAACTTCGCACGGCCCCGTCTTTTCAATGTGGAGGGTCCGAACCGCGGAAGAGTGACAACGCACCGGTATGTGTTTCAGGTTCACAAGGATCTCTATTACGTCCTCTTTAACACCGGCAATCGTACTGAATTCGTGTACCACACCATCAATGCGCACCGCAACTATTGCGGCACCGCTGATTGAGGACAGCAGGACACGGCGCATTGAATTGCCAAGTGTGACACCGTAGCCTCTTTCAAGAGGTTCAATGATAATCTTGCCGTATGACGGGGTGGATTCAACTACAAGAATCTGATGGCGATCATGCTCCATATTCTTCCCCACCTTCCGTCTTACTAACGTGCATAGAATTCAACAACAAGCTGTTCGTTGACAGGTGCGTCTATCTGCTCGCGTGCAGGAACTGCAACTATTGTGCCTGACATTGTCTCCGCATTGAAGTCAAGCCACGCCGGTATGCTGCGGCTTGCCGATGCTTCGGCATTACCTTTCAGGAGTTCAATCCCACGGCTACCCTGAGCAACTGCGACAACATCGCCGACTTTAAGCTGCGCACTGGGAATGTCAAGTTTGCGGCCGTTCACCGTGAAGTGACCGTGACACACAAGCTGACGCGCCTGCGCACGGCTCACGCCAAACCCAAGACGATAAACGACGTTGTCAAGACGTCTCTCAAGGAGCTGCAGGAAGTTGTGACCTGTCTGCCCCGACATTGTCGTGGCTTTCTTATATATTGTGCTGAACTGGGTCTCATTCATTCCGTAGAAACGACGAAGTTTCTGCTTCTCGCGGAGACGAAGCCCATATTCACTCAGTTTGCCGCGGCGAGTTCCATGCTGCCCCGGTTTTGAGTTGCGTTTTGTGAAACCGCATTTTTCTGTGTAGCAGCGGTCTCCCTTCAAAAAGAGCTTGGCTCCCTCTGCACGGCAAAGCCTGCAGACAGGTCCTGTGTATCTGCTCATTCTTATATGTACCTCCTTCTGGTACTACACGCGACGCCGTTTCGGCGGGCGGCATCCGTTGTGCGGAATAGGCGTTGCATCACGGATTACGTTCACCTGAAGCCCCGCCTGCTGAAGTGCGCGGATCGCAGATTCACGCCCCGGGCCGGGACCTTTGACAACTACATCAACTTCCACAACTCCGTGATCCTGTGCTGCCTTAGCTGCCTGTGCGGCAGACATCTGTGCGGCATAAGGAGTTGACTTTCTTGCGCCTTTGAAACCGACGTTGCCGCCCGCTGCCCATGAAAGCGCGTTGCCCTGCTTGTCTGTAAGCGTAACGATTGTGTTGTTAAATGTTGAGTATATATGCGCCACGCCGTAGCTTACGTTCTTTCTCTCTTTGCGCTTGCGGCTGCGCTGTACACGCTGTTTTGCCAACTTTTATTCCCTCCCGTCTGCTTACTTGGTAGCTTTCTTCTTGCCCGCAACGGTTCTCTTCGGTCCCTTGCGAGTACGAGCGTTGGTCTTCGTTTTCTGTCCTCTGACGGGAAGTCCCTGACGGTGTCTGAGACCACGGTAGCATCCGATGTCCATGAGGCGCTTGATGTTCATAGCTATATCGCGGCGGAGATCTCCTTCAACCATACGGTTGTTTTCAATCTCTGCACGAAGCTTCTGCTCGTCTTCCTCTGAAAGGTCTTTCACTCTTACGTCAGGATTAACTCCAGTGACCTTCAGTATATCTTTTGCGATTGCCGGACCAATTCCGAATATGTAGGTGAGAGCAATCTCAATTCTTTTTTCACGCGGCAGGTCAACACCGGCTAAACGAGCCATTACCTGCTACCTCCTTCCGCCCTGGCGCTGTTTGTGGCGCGGGTTCTTGCTGCAGATAACGCGCACAACGCCGTGGCGTTTGATTATTCTGCAATATTCACATATAGGTTTTACCGACGGTCTTACTTTCATTAAATGCAGGCCTCCTTGACTGTGTTATGCCTACTTATATCTGTATGTTATTCTGCCTCTCGTCAGATCGTAGGGCGAGAGCTGCAAAAGCACTCTGTCTCCGGGGAGTATCCTGATAAAGTGCATACGCATCTTTCCGGAAACATGAGCAAGTATCTTATGCCCGTTCTCAAGTTCAACGCGGAACATGGCATTCGGCAACGGCTCCACGACCTTGCCTTTTACCTCAATTACTTCTTCTTTGGCCATTGGGCGGTTCATCCTCCTAATCGGACTTTGTTCTTTCGTCAGATGTGCCGCTGTTTTCCAATGCATTGGAAATCTTCTGCATCAGCCAGCCGTTGTCTATATGTTTGCCAACAGCGACACGCCCGGCCACATCTTCAAGATAATAGTGCGTTTGTTGCAGGTGAATAACATTCTTTTTCTTGGGCTTCGCAGCCGTGTATTCCGCCCCGTTTGCTATCAGTACACGCACACCGTCCTTACCCATTACGGCAAATGGATGTCCGGCATATTTACCCTGCCTTACTATGACGATGTCACCTGCGCGGTATCCCTCAAGGGTACGGGATGCTATTCCCATGGCGTAAGTATCTCCACGCCATCCTCCGTTACAAGGAGGCTATACTCAAAGTGGGCAGCATCACTTCCGTCTTTTGTAACAACGGTCCACCCATCGGGACATGTAACGATCTCTTCGGCCCCGGACATTACCATCGGCTCAACGCAAAAGGTCATCCGCGGTTTGACGGTAACACCGCTTCCGGGTTTCCCAAAGTTGGGAACCTGTGGTGCCTCATGCAGTCTGCGTCCGATGCCGTGTCCGGCATAGTCTCTTACGATACCGAGGCCTTGAGGTTTTACAATGTTTTCTACCGCCGCACCGATGTCTCCGAGCGTCGCCCCCGGGTGTACGGCCGCCATCCCTTTGTGAAGGGCTCTGTGAGTGAGAGTGAGCAGCCGCTCCCGCTCCGCACTGACTTTCCCTACTTCAAAGGTACACGCCGCGTCCCCGAAATAGCCCTCAATTGAGGCTCCGGTGTCTATACTGATTATGTCCCCCTCTTCAAGGATTCTGTCTTTTGACGGAATCCCATGCACGATTTCGCTGTTTACCGATGCGCATATCGTACCGGGGAAGGGAAATGGTGCCCAGGAAGCCTTGTAGCCCTTAAATGCCGGTTTCGCACCCGCCCGCGCCACAAGATCCTCCGCAGCCTTGTCCAGCGTAAGAGTGTCTATCCCGGGTCTCACCATGTCTCTCATTAGTTTGAGAATATCCGCAACGACCTGACCCGCTCTGCGCATCTTGGCAATGTCACGGTCGCTCTTAAAGGTGATCATTTAGCGGTCTCAGCCTCTCATTTGTTCAAGAATCTTCAGCACCGCGTCTTTACCGCCTGAGGAGTCTACATTTACGAGAACTCCTTCTTTTGTATAGTAATCAATGAGCGGTGCTGTCTGTTCGTGGAATACGCTGAGGCGATTGCGTATGACGCTTTCTTTGTCGTCGTCACGCTGAATAACTTCTCCGCCGCATTTTTCACAAACAGATCCCGTTGAACATGGCTTCATAACCGTGTTATAGATCTCTCCGCACTTTTTACATACCCGCCTTGATACCAGACGCGAGACAACTGTTTCGTCATCTATCACAAGGTTGGCCACAGCGTCAAGTTTCATGCCAAGCTGCGCGAGTATTGCTTTTAACGCTTCAGCCTGTGCAGTGGTGCGCGGGAAGCCGTCAAGCATAAAGCCTTCTTTGCAGTCAGCCTCAGCAAGACGGGCTCCTACCATTTTGATTATCAGTTCGTCCGGTACGAGTTTTCCCGCGTCCATGTATTCCTTGGCGCATTTGCCGAGCTCTGTCCCCGCTTTGACGTTTGCGCGGAGAATATCACCCGTTGAAATGTGCGCTATCGGATATTTCTTTTTAATGCTCTCTGCCTGCGTCCCCTTGCCTGCGCCCGGGGCGCCTAAAAGGATTATTCTCACCTGAATGCCTCCCGATTACAGTTTCAGAAGACTGCCTTTACCGCCGCGACGTTTCAAGATGCCTTCGTAGTGGCGCATAAGGAGCTGGCCTTCAATCTGGTGTACAGTGTCAAGAGCAACACCGACTACGATTATAACAGCCGTGCCGCCGAAGTAGAAGGTGTTGATGTGCATTAAGTTTGTCATCAGAGTAGGAACGATCGCAATGATGGCAAGTCCGATTGAACCGCCGAGTGTGATGCGTCCCATTACTTTTTCAATGTAGTCCGTGGTCGGCTTGCCCGGGCGTATGCCCATGATGAAGCCGCCGTTCTTCTTCATATTGCTTGAGATGTCTTCGGGCTTAAAGACAACCGCTGTGTAGAAATATGAGAAGAAGATTATCATTGCTATGTACAGTACAATGTAAATCGGACTGCTCGGACTCATAGCCTGCTGTATTGCCATTGCGACGCTGTTGTGGAACATTCCGGCTATCGTATATGGGAAGAGCAGTATTGATGAGGCGAAGATGATCGGTATGACACCGGCGGTGTTTACACGAAGCGGTATGAAGCTTGACTGACCGCCGTACATTCTGTTGCCGACCATACGTTTCGCATACTGTACCGGAAGACGGCGCTGACCCTCTTGAAGCATTACGCATCCGGCGACTACCGCAAGCATTATAGCAATTGCGAGAAGCAGGACGAGTACGTTCATTTCACCGAGTCTCACAAGCGAACCGGTGCGCATGACTGCTTCGGGGATACGAACTACGATACCGGCAAAGATGAGCAGCGATGTCCCGTTGCCTATACCGTGGTCGGTCATTATTTCTCCGAGCCACATAACTGCCACCGCACCCGTCGTAAGTGTCAGCACAACGAGTATCATATCAAGGAAGTTTCCCTGATATATGCCCAGCCCGCTGAGCCATCCGGTCATACCGACTGCCTGAATGAGTGCGAAAGCTATCGTCCCATAGCGTGTCCACTGGACAATTTTCTTCCGTCCCTCTTCTCCTTCTTTCTGCAGCTTTTCAATGCTTGGCACAACAACCGCAAGCAGCTGCATGACAATGCTTGAGTTGATGTACGGCGTTACGCCCAACGCGAATATTGAGAAACGGCTGAGTGCGCCGCCGGCAAACATATCAAGGAATCCGAGAAGGCCTCCCTGTTCAAAAAGTCTGCCGAGGGCCGCCGCATCCACTCCGGGAGTAGGCACGTGCGCACCTACACGATAGACGAAGAGCGCTGCTAACGTAAAGAATATGCGGCGCTTCAGGTCCGGCATTTTGAATGAATCCCGGAATGAATCAAGCATCTTAGAGTACCTCTGCCTTGCCACCTGCGGCTTCTATTTTCTTTGCCGCAGATGCGCTGAAGGCACTTGCCTTTACTGTAAAACTCTTTGTCAGTTCGCCGTCACCCAATATTTTGCAAAGGGCGCACGGGCATGAGATGAGACGAAGGGCTGCTAACTTTTCCGGCGTTACCTCTGCTCCCGCTTCAAAACGCGCTTCAAGTTCCGCAACGTTCACGGTCTCATATTTGACCGCGAAGCGGAAGTTGCTGAATCCGCGTTTCGGTATGCGGCGTGCAAGCGGCATCTGTCCGCCTTCAAAGTTTGCTCTGATGTCAGGGCTCTTGCGTGCCTTCTGTCCTTTGTGTCCCTTGCCGGCTGTTTTGCCATGCCCGCTGCCGAGCCCCTGCCCGAGGCGTTTGGGCTTTTTGTTTGAACCGGGAACCGGTGAAAGTTCGTGAAGTTTCATAACAGTTCCTCCCTTATTCCTCAACGGACCACTCAAGCAGATGGCAAATTTTGTTCACCATTCCGCGAATCTGCGGTGTGTCGTCGTGTACGACAGTCTCGTTGAGCCTGTGCAGACCAAGTGCTTTAATAACTCTTTCCTGTTCCGGCGGACGTCCTATCGTGCTTTTCTTCCATGTTATATGAAGCTTCGCCATAGTGCGTACCCCCCTATGCCTCTTTCTGCACTTTGCCGCGCAGTCTGCGGATCTCATCGGGTGTGCGAAGACGCATAACGGCGTTCATTGTGGCATACGCGATGTTGATCGGGTTTGACGTACGTCCAGTCACTTTGGCGATAACGTCCTTGATACCGCCAAGTTCCATGATAGGACGCACCGATGAACCGGCAAGGACTCCGGTACCGGGGGCCGCCGGACGCATAAGCACTTCCGCCGCACCGAACTTGCCTATGATCGGATGCGGAAGTGTCTGACCTGTCTTTTTGAGGTCAACGAGGTTCTTTTTGGCATGTTCAATGCCTTTTTTCATAGCGACCGAAATTTCTTTCGCTTTGCCCATGCCAAGACCTACCTGACCAACGCCATCGCCTACCGCGACAAGGACGCTGAAGCGGAAACGCTTTCCGCCTTTTACGACCTTGCTGACGCGGTTCACGGAGACAACGCGCTCTGTAAGCTCAAGTCCTCTGCTGCTGTATGATTTCTGTTCCTGCTGCTTTGATTCTTTTGCCATTTACTTGCGCCTCCTCTTAGAACTGCAGACCGGCTTCGCGCGCAGCTTCGGCAAGGACTTTTATTCTGCCGTGATATACATGGCCGCCCCTGTCAAAAACAACTTCTTTGATGCCGTTTGCAATGGCACGCTCAGCGATGAGTTTACCTACTGCTTTTGCGGCTTCCTGGTTGCCTGTGCCTTTCAGCCCGTCAAATTTGTCCTGTACCGTTGAGGCTGATACAAGTGTTACCCCTTTTTCGTCGTCAATTACCTGAGCAAATATGTGTTTCAGGCTTCCGACAACTGAAAGACGGGGACGTTCCGCCGTGCCTGCCAAGTGCCTTCTGAGGCGACGGTGGCGAAGCTCGCGCATTTCATTACGGCTGCGATTTTTAATCATCGTCCTTCACCTCGCCTTACTTCTTGGCGCCGGCCTTGCCGGCTTTGCGGATAACAGTCTCGTCAGAGTAACGGATTCCCTTGCCTTTATAGGGTTCGGGCGGTCTGTAACCGCGTACATTTGATGCGACCTGTCCGACAAGCTGTTTGTCTATTCCGCGGACAATTATCTTTATGGGGCTTTCGCAGACAAATTCAATGCCTGCCGGCGGAACGACTTCAACCGGATGTGAGAATCCAAGGCTGAGAACGAGATTCTTACCCTGCATCTGCGCACGGTATCCGACACCTACGATCTCAAGCGTTTTCTGGAAGCCTTCGTTTACGCCAAGCACCATATTGTTGATGAGGGCTCTTGTCATACCGTGGGCGGCGCGTACTGCCTTGTCCTCGCATGAACGCGCAACGGAGATCTTTCCGTCCTCAACTGCAACTGAAATTGACGGGAGCACTTCCATTTCAAGTGTGCCTTTTGCACCCTTGACCGTTATGTGCTGTCCATCTATCTTTACTTCCACACCTTTCGGAAGTGCTATCGCTTTACGTCCTATCCTTGACATAACACGCGACCTCCGTTACCAGACGTAGCAGACGACTTCTCCGCCAAGGCCGCGTTTGCGTGCCGAAGCGTCGGTCATCAGTCCGGCTGATGTTGAAATAAGCGCTATTCCGAGACCGCCCATGACTCTCGGAAGTTCGTCCTTGCCGACGTAGATACGGCGGCCGGGTTTGCTTATTCTGCGAAGTCCCTGAATTACTCTTTCCTTCTGAGGGCCGTAGCTCATGACCACTCTGAGGACGGGTACGGGCTGTTTCGCATCTGTTATCGTCTTATAGCTGCGGATGTAGCCTTCCTCTTTGAGTATCCTCGCCATCTCAAGACGAAGTTTTGAAAGAGGCATATCTACCGTATCAAGATAGACTGTGTTCGCATTTCTGATGCGTGTAAGCATATCCGCTACAGGATCTGTAATATGCATAAAAGGAATCCTCCCTTCTGCGCCTACGCGCCTACCAGCTGGCCTTCACAACGCCAGGGATCTTTCCCTCGCGTGCGAGCTTGCGGAAACAGCAGCGGCACATATCAAACTTGCGCATATATCCGTGGGGACGTCCACAGAGCGGGCAGCGATTGTATTTTCTCACTTTGAACTTCGGCTCTTCTTTAGCCTTGTTCACCATACATTTACGAGCCATTTGCTTCTCCTTCCTAACGCGCGAAGGGCATGCCAAGCTCTTTCAAAAGTGCCTGGGCTTCTTCATCTGTCTGTGCCGTAGTCACGAACGTGATGTTCATGCCGCGCTGACGAATCACCTTGTCAAAGTCTATTTCAGGGAAGAGCAGCTGCTCTTTGAGACCGAGGTTAAAGTTACCTCTGCCGTCAAAGCCTTTCGGCGAAATTCCCTGGAAGTCCTTGATGCGCGGGAGAGCGATGCTGAAGAGGCGATCAACAAATTCCCACATTTTATCGCTTCTGAGCGTCACCGCACAGGCTACCGGCATTCCCTCGCGAACTTTGAATCCGGCGATGGATTTTTTTGCGCGCTTCAGCACCGGCTTCTGACCGGAAATTATTGTCAGCTCATTGATTGAGGCATCCATATATTTCTGATCAAGCTTTGCTTCGTTTACGCCGATGTTTATCACTACTTTGACAAGGCGCGGAATCTGCATGACGTTCTCATATTTGAACTGCTCATTCAGACTGGGACGAACTTCTTCAGTGTATTTTGTTAAAAGACGCGGAGTCATTCTCTGTCCCTCCTACTATGCCTTATCTATGATCTCGCCGCATTTTTTGCAAACGCGAACCTTTGTTCCGTTGTCAAGGAACGCACGGCCAACGCGGGTCGCCTTTCCGCACTTGGGGCAGACAAGCATTACCTTTGATTCGGCAAACGGCATTTCCTTCTTGACAAGACCGCCGCGCGGATCCTTCTGTGACGGACGGACAGCCTTCGTTGCCATATTGATTTTTTCAACGATCAGCGTGCCCTTTTCCGGAAATCTCGTAAGGACCTTTCCCTCTTTGCCTGCATCCTTTCCGGATGTGACAAGGACACGGTCACCTTTTTTAATTCTCATTTTTGACATTATGGCTGCCCCCTTATACAACTTCAGGCGCGAGAGAGACTATACGCATATATTTTTTCTCTCTGAGTTCCCTGGCAACAGGGCCGAAAATACGTGTGCCCTTGGGGTCGCCGTTCGCGTCTATGACAACCGCCGCGTTATCGTCAAAGCGAACATAAGATCCGTCTTTGCGGCGAATTTCTTTCTTTGTTCTGACGATCACGGCTTTGACTACGTCACCTTTTTTGACGTTGCCATTCGGTGTAGCTTCACGAACCGCGCCAACGATCACATCGCCGACTGTGCCGACTTTACGGAAGCTGCCGCCCTTTACCTGAACGCAGAGAATCCTCTTTGCGCCGGAGTTGTCCGCTACGTTAAGAACTGTACGCAGCTGAATCATACTTATTCGGCCTCCTCTTCCGCAACGCCAAGTATAGGCGCGCGCTTTACGATCTCAAGAACTTCCCAACGCTTGCGTGCGCTTAAGGGACGTGTCTCACCAATCTTCACCGTGTCGCCCATACGGCAGTCGTTTGTCTCGTCGTGAGCCATAAACTTCTTTGAACGGAGAACTGGCTTTCCGTAGAGAGAGTGTTTCGCCATACGGTCAACACGGACAACAATGGTTTTTTCCATTTTGTCGCTGACCACAACACCGGTACGGACTTTACGGTGCGCTGTACGCTCTTCCATTGCCGGTTACCTCCTTGCTCCCGAACGATCTATTCCCATTTCCTTTTCGGTGATCACCGTCAGTATTTTGGCAATAGTCTTCTTCGTTTCGTTGATTTTACTTAAGTTGCTGAGCTGACCCACCGCGTTCTGGAAGCGAAGGTTGAACAGCTCTTCCTTATACTGCTTATGTTTCTCTTTAAGCTCTTCAATGCTGAGCTCGCGCAGTTCCTTAGCCTTCATACTACTCACCTGCTCCCTCTCTGGTCAACACTTTTACCTTGATGGGCAGTTTGAAAGCGGCTGTGCGGAAAGCATCTTCTGCAACTTCGCGCGACACACCTGCGATCTCAAACATAACGCGGCCGCGCTTGACTGCTGCCGTCCAGTATTCCACATTACCTTTTCCCTTACCCATACGGGTTTCAAGAGGCTTCTGCGTAACGGGACGATCAGGGAACATCCTTATCCATATTTTGCCGCCCTTTTTCATCTTACGGCTGATCGCAACACGAACAGCTTCAATCTGGCGAGCTGTGATCCAACCGTTTTCACATGCCTGAAGCCCATATTCGCCGAAATCAATCTCCGTAGCGCCTTTGCTGTAACCACGAAGTGCCGTAAGATGCGGCTTGCGGTATTTTACTCTTTTTGGAGAAAGCATAGGACGTTACCCCCTGTTCCTTGTCACAGGCTCTGTTTCAATGGGCTGACGCTCCATAACTTCGCCTTTATAGATCCACACTTTTACGCCGATGACACCGTATATCGTGCGCGCCTCGGCAAAACCGTAGTCAATGTCTGCTCTCAGTGTGGAGAGGGGAAGTTGCCCCTCAAGATACCACTCCGAACGTGCTATTTCTGCGCCGCCGAGACGACCGCCGCACTGGATCTTGATACCCTTTGCACCTGATTTCATCGCACGGAATATTGACTGCTTCATTGCGCGGCGGAAACTTACGCGGCGCTCAAGTGATGATGAAATGCCTTCGGCAACTACCTGTGCTTCAATATCCGGATTCTTCATCTCTTTGATATTGATCATCACACGGTTTCCCGTTAAGGCCTGAAGCTCCTCGCGGACGGCCTGAATCTCCGCTCCCTGCTTGCCTATAACGACACCGGGCCGGGCGGCCGAAACTGTAAAGCGCATTACATCGCCTATACGCTCTATTTCAACGCGGCTGATTCCTGCCTGCTCCCAACGTTTCTTTATCCATTCGCGGAGCTCAAGATCTTTATGAAGATACTTGGCATACTTCTTGCCGTCTGCATACCAGCGTGATTCCCAGTCGTATATGACGCCAAGTCTGTAACCTACCGGGTGAACTTTCTGACCCACAGTCCAACCCCTCCTTACTTCTCGCACACGACCATTGTAATATGGCACGTGTGATGTCTGAATGCGTGAGCGCGTCCCTGTGCGACAGGGCGGAAACGCTTCATATATGACCCCTGGTCAGCGCAGGCTGTCTTTACGATAAGCTTGTCAAGATCAAGTCCGTAGTTGTGCTCCGCGTTTGACACGGCACTCTTAAGGACTTTCTCCGCAAACCTTGCCGGCTTGTTGGGGGTGAATTTGAGAATCATGAGCGCATCGGCAGCATTTTTGCCGCGAACAAGCTCAAGGACTCTTCTTGCTTTGCCTGCTGAGACGCGCAGGTCTTTGGCTGTAGCTTTAACTTCCATACCTGTGTCGCCTCCTACTTCGCGCCCTTGACTTTGGTAGAGCGTTCCTGTCCGGCATGCCCTCCGAATTTGCGTGTCGGAGCGAACTCGCCGAGCTTATGCCCGATCATGTTGTCGCTGATGTAGACAGGCACATGAATGCGACCGTTATGCACCGCGATTGTATGTCCAACCATTTCAGGCGTGATTGAGCAGGCGCGTGACCAACTCTTAAGCACAACTTTCTTGCCTGATTCGTTCATATCTTCCACTTTATGCAGAAGTTTAAGATCAACATAAGGTCCCTTTTTAAGCGAACGACCCATAATATTTACCTCCTACAAACCTTAGGCTACTTTTTGCGGCGGCGGACTATAAACTTGTCCGACGGCTTGCGCTTGCGCGTACGGTAACCCTTTGCCGGAGTACCCCACGGTGAAACAGGATGCTTGTGCGACTTGCTCTTTCCTTCGCCGCCGCCCATCGGGTGGTCAACAGGGTTCTGTATCATACCGCGGATATGCGGACGAATGCCGAGCCAGCGAGTTCTTCCTGCTTTGCCCGAAACCACGTTTTCGTGATCCTCGTTGCCTACCTGACCAACCGTCGCCATGCACTCAAGGAGTACAAGACGAAGTTCGCCCGACGGCATACGGACATACGCATATTTGCCTTCTTTTGCCATAAGCTGCGCCGCGGAACCTGCAGAACGCGCAAGGACTCCGCCGCGTCCCGGCTCAAGCTCTATGTTGTGTACTACCGTACCGACAGGAATATCCTTAAGCTTGAGAGCGTTGCCCGGCGTGATGTCGGCGCCTTCACCGGAAAGAATCGTGTCACCCACACCAAGTCCGATGGGGGCGATGATATACCTTTTTTCGCCGTCTTTATAGGCGATAAGCGCAATGCGAGCTGAGCGGTTAGGATCGTACTCAATGGCTGTTACTTTGCCGGGTACGCCGATCTTGTTACGCTTAAAGTCCACTATGCGGTATTTGATTCTTCCGCGTCCGCCGCGATGACGCATTGTCACACGGCCGTTGTTGTTGCGTCCGCCACTCTGTGAGAGCGACACTACCAGACTGCGTTCGGGCTTTGATTTTGTGATTTCCGCAAAATCAGGCGTCGCCATCTGGCGGTGGCTGGGTGTGGTGGGACGATATTTCTTAATTCCCATTAGATGTTTCCCCTTTCTGCCTAAGCGCCTGCGCCTTCAAAGAAAGCGATCTTCTCGCCCTTTGCAAGCGTTACGACTGCCTTTTTCCATGAGCGCGAACGACCTAAATGGATACCCATACGTTTCGGTTTTGAACGAACCTGAATCGTGTTTACTCTGACGACCTTTACCTTAAAGACTTCCTCAACGGCCTTGCGTATCTCAATTTTGTTGGCACGGGGAAGCACCTCAAAGGTGTACTGTCCAAGTTCCATCTGACGGCTTGTCTTTTCCGTGATGATGGGACGGACGATTATATCATACGAAATTGCGTTCATCTGCCGAATACCTCCTCAAGCTTTTTGACAGCTTCCGGAGTTGCTATTACCTGGTCGTGGTTGAGAAGGTCATACACATTGACGCTGTCAACATGCTGAACATTTGCACCCGGGATATTTGACGCTGATTTCACAACGGGCATATTTGTCTCATGGAGGATCACGAGCGGTTTCTTTCCGCTCTTCACAGCCGCGAAGAACTCAATCATGCTCTTTGTCTTGGGTGCTTCAAGTCCGAAGCTGTCAATCACAAGCAGATTATCTGCCTGAACTTTCAGTGTAAGCGCACTGCATATTGCCAAACGGCGGACTTTCTTATTCACCTTCTGATGATAATCGCGCGGATGCGGACCGTGCGCCACAC
This sequence comes from Synergistes sp., assembly GCA_030531745.1. GTDB lineage: Bacteria > Synergistota > Synergistia > Synergistales > Synergistaceae > JAUNMU01. The sequence continues at coordinate 17,718 of JAUNMU010000020.1, forward strand.
CGCCGCCGACCCACACCGGTGAGCGTGAGCTTCCCGAACGGGCACGACCTGTGTGCTTCTGTCTCCACGGCTTTCTGCCGCCGCCGCGGACGTCACCGCGATCTTTCGTGTTGTGTGTACCGACGCGGCAGTTCGCTAAATGTGCCACAACGACCTTGTGCATTGCCGGCACATGAATCGGAGCCCCGAAGACCGCATCGGAGAGTGTTACTTCACCGATTACTTCGCCTTTGAAATTTACTTCTTTTACTACAGGCATCGTCTTCTGCCTCCCTACGCTGTCTTGCGAATCATCACAAGGCCGTCGCGTGCCCCGGGGACTGAACCTGCGATGAGTATCAGGTTGTTCTCCTCGTCAACTGCGAATACCTTCAGGTTTTTCGTAGTTACACGCTCGCTGCCCATGTGACCGGCCATTTTGCGGCCCTTCATTACGCGGCCCGGATAGCTGCTGCAGCCGATCGAACCCGGGTGACGGTGCGTTACGGAATGTCCGTGGCTCGCCGGTGTACCGCCGAAGCCATGGCGTTTCAGCACGCCCGCGTAACCCTTACCTTTGCTGACTCCTGTTACGTCAACAACTTCGCCATTCTGGAACAAAGAAACGGTTATTTCCTGTCCCACCTGGTAGTCCGCCGTGTTATCCACGCGGAACTCCCTCAGCCAGCGCCTGGGAGCAACCTGCTGCTTCTTAAAGTAACCATTCGCCGGCTTCGTAACCTTAGCGGGCTTAAGCTCTCCGAGACCAAGCTGCACTGCGCTGTAACTGTTCTTTTCAGGTGTCCGGATTTCAACGATCGTGCAAGGACCTGCTTCAATAACTGTCACAGGGACTGCCTTGCCGTTTTCGTCAAAGACCTGGGTCATCCCTACCTTGCGGCCCAGAATCCCCATACTCATTAACGTTTCACTCCTTCGTCAGAAAAAACTTAAAGTTTAATCTGTATATCAACACCGGAAGGCAGATTCAGCTCCATAAGAGCTTCCATTGTCTTCTGTGTCGGATCCGTAATATCTATCAGGCGCTTATGCGTCCTGATCTCGTACTGATCGCGTGCGTCCTTGTCAACGTGCGGTGAAGTGAGGACGCAGTAGCGCGATATGTCTGTCGGAAGCGGCACGGGACCTGAGACTTTCGCTCCCGTGCGGTGCGCGGTCTCTGCGATCTGTGTCGCAGACGCATCAAGCACACGGTGGTCAAATGCTTTCAGTTTAATGCGAATTTTCTTTGCCAAGATCGTACCCTCCGAGGCTTATTCTATAATCTCGGTGACGACGCCCGATGCAACCGTGTGACCGCCTTCGCGTACTGCGAAGCGAAGTCCGAGCTGCATCGCTATCGGTGCGATGAGCGTTACTTCAAATGTGCTGTTGTCTCCGGGCATTACCATTTCAACGCCTTCGGCAAGTTTGATCTCTCCGGTGATGTCTGTCGTACGGAAGTAGAACTGCGGCTTATATCCGCTGAAGAACGGGGTGTGGCGTCCGCCTTCTTCTTTTTTCAGTACGTAGACTTCACCTTTGAAGTGCGTATGTGGCTTGATGCTGCCGGGTTTCGCAAGTACCTGACCGCGTTCCACATCGTCTTTGCCTGTGCCGCGGAGAAGGACTCCGACGTTGTCTCCGGCTTCCGCATCGTCAAGGGTCTTGCGGAACATTTCAAGGCTTGTCGCTACTGTCTTCTGTGTGTCTTTGATGCCTACGATTTCTACTTCATCGCCGGGTTTGATTACGCCTTTTTCTACACGGCCGGTTACGACTGTGCCGCGGCCGGTGATCGTGAAGACGTCTTCAATCGGCATGAGGAAGGGTTTGTCAACTTCGCGCTGCGGTGCGGGGATGTAGTCGTCGCATGCTTTCATGAGTTCAAGTATTTTGTCTGTCCACTCGTTGTCTTCATCGCTTTCAAGGGCTTTGAGCGCACTGCCGCGGATGATGGGAACGTCGTCTCCGGGGAATTCGTATTTGTTGAGAAGATCGCGAATTTCCATTTCAACGAGGTCAAGCAGTTCGGGGTCGTCTACCATGTCGCACTTGTTCATGAATACTACAAGGGCGGGGACGTTGACCTGACGGGCAAGAAGAACGTGCTCACGTGTCTGAGCCATAGGTCCGTCTGTTGCCGCAACGAGGAGGATCGCTCCGTCCATCTGCGCTGCGCCTGTGATCATGTTCTTGATGTAGTCTGCGTGACCCGGGCAGTCAATGTGCGCGTAGTGGCGTGTCTCTGTCTCATATTCAACGTGCGCGATGTTGATGGTGATGCCGCGCGCTCTTTCTTCAGGCGCCTTGTCTATCATATCAAACGGCGTGAAGTCCGCTCCGTCGTGACGGGCGAGTGTCTTTGTGATTGCCGCTGTCAGCGTCGTCTTGCCGTGGTCTATGTGACCGATTGTTCCGATGTTAAGATGCGGCTTGCTGCGTACATATTTCTCTTTTGCCATAATTCTGACCTCCCTGAGGTATTTTTCTGATTAACCTTTAAGGACCTCTTCTGCTACATTACGCGGAACTTCTTCATAATGATCAAATGTCATCGTGTAAGAAGCACGTCCTGATGTTTTGCTTCTGAGATCTGTTGCATAGCCAAACATTGATGCGAGCGGCACAAATGCCTTTACTATGCGTGCATTGGCACGGACCCCCATCTCGGCAACCCTGCCGCGGCGTGATGAAAGATCTCCGATAACATCGCCCATATATTCTTCGGGGACAACGACTTCAACATTCATCACAGGCTCCATAAGGACAGGATCTGCCTTTCTGAGTGCCTCTTTTATTGCCATTGAACCGGCGATGCGGAACGCCATTTCGGAACTGTCAACCTCATGATAGCTTCCGTCAACGATAGCAACTTTGATTCCGATCACCGGATAGCCGCCCAATACACCGTTGTTGAGTGCATCCTCAACGCCTTTCTGTGCGGCCGGTATATATTCCTTCGGCACGACACCGCCAACGATCTTATCCTCCCACTCAAAGCCTTTGCCGTCAGGCAGCGGCTCAATTTCAAGGACTACATCGCCGTACTGTCCCTTACCTCCGGACTGTCTTACGAATTTGCCCTGGGCTCTTGCCGGCTTGCGTATCGCTTCGCGGTACGCGACCTGCGGACGCCCTACCTTGACCTCAACATTGAACTCCCTGCGGAGACGGTCAACTATGATCTCAAGGTGAAGCTCTCCCATACCGCTGATGAGCGTCTGCCCCGTATCTTCGTTTACGGATACGCGGAACGTCGGATCCTCCTCCGAAAGAGCTTCAAGCCCCTTTGCCAGTTTTATCTGATCCGCCTTGCTCATAGGCTCAACGGAAAGAGATATGACAGGCTCGGGGAATATTAAGTTTTCAAGGAGTACCGGACGTTTTTCATCGCAGAGCGTATCACCGGTGCGGACAAGTTTAAGCCCGGGTATCGCTATGATCTGACCTGCCTGTGCGCTGTCCATCTCCTCGCGCTTGTTTGCGTGCATCCGCAGAATACGTCCTACACGCTCACGACGGCGCGTATTTGTGTTATAGATGGACATACCGTTCTCAACCTTACCGGAATAGACACGGCAGAAGGCGAGACGTCCCACAAACGGGTCAACCATGATCTTAAATGCAAGTGCGGCAAACGGTTCCTCCGCATCCGCCTTAATTTTGATCTCCTTTGATGTATCATCCGGATCAACCGCAATCGTGTGCGGCATATCAAGCGGACTCGGCAAATAGTCAACCACGGCATCAAGAAGAGGCTGAACGCCTTTATTCTTGAACGCCGATCCACAAAGGACAGGGACTATATCAAGGCTGATCGTGGCTTTGCGTATCACGCTCTTGATCATCTCCGATGAAATATCGCCGCCGTCAAGGTAAAGCTCCATCATTTCATCGTCATAATCCGCAAGCATCTCTATCATTTCCGTTCTTGCGATCTCCGCCTCCTCCGACAGCTGCGGAGGGATCTCGGCGACATGGAATTCCGTGCCGAGCGTATCATCGTAAATGATAGCTTTTTTGTTCACCAAATCAACCATGCCGATAAAGCCGTCCTCAACTCCGATGGGGAGCTGTATCGGAACAGCCTTCGCACCGAGGCGCTTTCTCATCTGACCGACAACCGCAAAAAAGTCAGCGCCGACTCTGTCCATCTTGTTGACAAACGCTACTCTCGGTACACCGTATTTGTCAGCCTGACGCCAAACCGTCTCTGACTGCGGCTCAACGCCGCCGACTGCACAAAATACAGAGACAGCACCGTCAAGTATGCGCATAGAGCGCTCAACCTCAACGGTAAAATCCACGTGGCCGGGCGTATCAATTATATTGATAAGGCAATCTTCCCAAAAGCAGGTAGTAGCCGCCGACGTAATAGTTATACCGCGCTCACGCTCCTGCTCCATCCAGTCCATAGTGGCAGCGCCTTCGTGTGTCTCTCCGAGTTTGTGCTTACGGCCTGTATAGAAGAGGATACGCTCCGTAGTCGTCGTCTTTCCTGCGTCTATATGCGCGGCAATACCTATATTGCGCACAGTTCTTAAGTCGATGCCCTGCATCGTCAACACCACCAAATCAAATCAAAATTTACCGCAGCGCCTATTACCAACGGTAATGCGCAAATGCGCGGTTCGCTTCCGCCATGCGGTGCGTATCCTCGCGCTTCTTGACAGACCCGCCTTCACCTTTGCAGGCATCTCCGAACTCTCTTGCGAGACGTTCAACCATCGGGATACCCTTGCGTGAACGTGAATAGCTGATTATCCAACGAATTGCAAGAGCCTGTCCTCTTTCATCCTTTACTTCAACGGGAACCTGATAGGTTGCGCCGCCGACACGTCTCGGACGAACCTCAACTCTCGGACGAACATTATCCATTGCTTTTTCAAAGACTTCGGCAGGTTCAAGATTGAGCCTGCTGCCCGCCAAATTCAGCGCTCCATACAAAATTCTCTCTGCCGTGCTTTTCTTACCGTCAAGCATAAGACAGTTAACAAACTTTGTTATGATCGGATTCGCGAAGACTGAATCGGGCGGCGTTACACGTTTCTTTATGTGACCCTTACGTGACATACAAACTACCTCCCAAAATACTATTTCGGTCTGCGCGCTCCGTAGAGCGAGCGGCTCTGACGACGGTTTTCAACTCCGCCGCAGTCAAGCGTACCGCGGATAATGTGATAGCGGACGCCCGGCAAGTCCTTTACACGGCCTCCGCGCACCAACACAACCGAGTGTTCCTGAAGGTTGTGTCCGACGCCCGGGATATAGGCTGTAACTTCAATTCCGTTTGTAAGGCGCACACGGGCGACCTTACGGAGGGCAGAGTTCGGCTTCTTAGGTGTTACCGTGTAGACACGAGTGCAAACACCGCGGCGCTGCGGATTTTCCTGAAGTGCCGGAGCGCTTGAACGATGCCTCTTTTCTTCTCTGCCGTTGCGAATAAGCTGGCTGATTGTCGGCAAAAAACTTCCTCCTTCCCAATAAAGTGTTATTTAATCTTTAAGAAGGGCCGCCGCCGCAGTCTTGCGAGGAACGGCGCAGGCTCTCCCAAGTTGTTGTGAATCCTCCGCATACTCCACGGGGATCATACCCAATTCCGCTGCGCGTCTCAACTCCGACATAAGCTTGGCATCAATATCCTTAGCAATGAATATCTTTTCAGCCTCGCCTGCCGCAGCCTTTCTCATGACGCTGTTTGCGCCCGCACATCTTCGCCTTTCGGCCAACTCTGATAAAGGCACACGAACACCTCCCGTGCATAGACGCACCTTGAAATATTAACAGCACTCCCACTCTGTGTCAACAATTTCAGCCTAAAATACAAACATATTTGAAAAATTTCTTTAATGTTTTTGAAGGCACTTTGCGTTAAAAAAATAACCCATAAACACAAACACCATAAAAACAAACGCAGTCCGTGTAATATTGAAAGGAGAATAAAAACACACACGGACTGCGTCTTATACAGATCAAGATGCGGGGATCATCTCAATTACTGCCTTTGGTTTTGTTTACCGCTTTTTGCGT
>JAUNMU010000021.1 GCA_030531745.1 Synergistes sp.
CGCACGCGGCAGAACACGATGGAGTTATGATATATTTATTTTCGTGTGTTGTCAAATGTTGAGTTTTTATTTCACACCGGATTTTTCGGGGAGCGTTTTGATTTTGTCCGAAATCTGCGTGAAGATGTTTCGGAGAAAGGTAAAATAATCTTCTCCGTTCTGCGGAGATTTAAGCGTTAATCTGTAAGCATGCGTAAGTGCCGCGTTCCTTATCGTTTGTGGTGTCCAGACGTCAAGGAGAATAAGCCAGTTTCTTCTCTCAGCTTCGTTAAGCGCAGCTTTAAGAGCAACAATATCTCCTTTCAGCCAGCTTTCCCATACTTTTTGGGGCGGACGCACAATGCCGCTTACAGACGCACGCACAAACGTACCTTCTGCGCCGGTCAGATCCAAGATTTTTACATTACCAAGCGTATGTCTGCCCATATCGGATGCGGCATCAATTTGCGACTGATATTCCGCTAACCTTCGCTGATAATATGCGTAGTTTTTTTTATCATATTCGGCAAATATCTTCATTATTCCATGTGCTGCAAAGGGAAGTGATGCCGTGTCAAAAAAAACGACGCGCCGTGCGTTATCGTCGTACGGAAAATTCGGGTACAGAAGTCTGAGTTTTTTATTTTTAGATGAAATGCCTAACCTTGTCGCTTCCTTTAAGTCAAAGGCAATCACTATCTCTTGTGCCGCAGGTCTTCTTACGCGGCTTTCACCGCCGGAGGCGTTCCACACAGCAAGAGGTCTTACTTTCGCGTGTCTGCCTCCTATAAACGCGGCAATATGACAAAGCCACGGCGACGCCGCCGCAACGCTGACTTCCGCCGCGCAAAGAGGCAGGGCGAACGCAAGTAGTGCCGCAAGTGACAAGACAAGCACGACAGCCTTGTTAAGTATGTATTTGAAGCGACCGATAATATCATTCATAGTTCATTCATTATTTTCAGTACAACGGCTTTTTCAATTATCCGGTGAATGTGCAATGCTTCAAGAATCCGAGCCAAAGAGACTTTGGCTCGGATTTATTTTTGTTACAATGAAGTTATTTTGTTGCGTCTTTGCCCTTTTGAACCATGAGAGAGTCAATGGGGTTGATGTTCTTTTCTTTATGCGTCTGTCTCCATGTCTTTATCGGCATACCCCAAATCTTTATGAAACCTACCGATGCTGACTGATCAAAGATGTCACCCGTTGAATATGTGGCAAGTGCCTTGCTGTAGACCGATGTCTCCGACTTCGCTCCGTCAATGACGCAGTTGCCTTTGTAGAAGTACATACGCACAGTACCGTTTACGTTTTTCTGAGTTGCCTCGTTAAATGCCTGTATCGCCTCCATAAGCGGCGAGAACCAGTAACCCTCGTATGCAAGCTCCGCAAATTTCACTTCAAGCTCTTTCTTTGCTTTGAGCGTGTCTTTTGCAAGTGTGAGTGTTTCAAGTTTTCTGTGAGCTTGAATGAGTGCAAGCGCACCCGGACATTCATAGACTTCACGGCTCTTGAAGCCTACAAGACGATCTTCAATCATATCAACGCGGCCATAACCGGCGCGTCCGGCAATTTTGTTCATGAAATCTATGAGCTCTATTGACGGCATCTTTTTCCCGTCTATTGCAGTGGGGATACCGGCTTCAAACGTCACTTCAACATATTCAACTTCGTCGGGGGCATCCGTGACCTCTGCCGTAAGTTTGTAGGCATCTTTCGGAGGTTTGTTCCACGGATCTTCAAGTATTCCGCACTCTATTGAACGTCCCCAAAGGTTGTCATCAAGGCTGTAGGGACTCTTTCTGGTCGTTGGAACTGGTACTTTGTGCGAGGCCGCATAGTCCATCTCTTCTTCACGCGAGAAACCCCAGTCGCGCACCGGTGCGATGACCTTGATGTCCGGATTCAGTGCGTTGCATGCGACTTCAATGCGAACCTGATCCTGTCCTTTGCCGGTGCAGCCGTGAGCGACCGCGACCGCTCCTTCTTTTTCCGCACACCAAATGAGCGCCTGAGCGATCATCGGGCGTGAAAGAGCTGAATTAAGCGGATATGTTCCCTGATACATTGCATTTGCTTTGAGTGAGGGCCACACGAATGTGTCAATGAAAGCCTCGCGTAGATCAACAACGTATGCTTTTACCGCACCAACCTGATATGCCTTGTTTTTTATCTCTTCAAGGTTATCTGCTTGTTGACCAACGTGCATAGTCAATGTCACTACATCGTATCCCTGGTCGTGAAGCCACGGAATGGCTACCGATGTGTCAAGTCCTCCGCTGTATGCAAGTACGACCTTACCTTTTTTCTCCTGCGCCATTACTATTCCTCCTATGATTTGCTACACTTAAAAAAAATCGTCCTTCTCCCTTACGGAAGAGGGACGGAATAATCATCCGCGGTACCACCCTCGTTGGCATTTCTGCCCACTCACAAGAGACTGCTCGGAAGTGCGGTGCGCCAATCCCATCATGCAAAGGGTGTTTTCAGCCTAAGACACCCAATCTCTGTCGCAGCGACAACGCGCACATATCTTCCTCATAGCAGACATACACGTCAAGCGTATAGCATCATCTTCACGACAAAACGCCGCGACCGCAAAACGTGTCCGCTCAAAACGTGCCTCTCATTCTACTTTATATTAAAAAATCTGTCAAGAAACTGCAATTCTTGCAAAATGTAAGGGACAACTCCGCTGCAACTCGCTGCAACTTGGCGTGGTAATTTTTCTATCACGGTTGATAAATAGGGAGATTGAGGATATAATTCTACGCGGACTTGTTGGAGTCTGAACACAATCTGTTTGGAGGTTGAATTGAGAATGAATCTTTTGGTGTTCTTGATAGGTACGGGGGTAATCGCCTTGCTCTTTGCGGTTTTTGCTTCAAGCAAAATTTCAGCATTTAAGGTTGAACACGAGCGTGTGAGCGAATTATCCGGAATTATTCAGAGAGGTGCTATGGCATTTCTCTACAGAGAGTACAAAACTCTCGTCCCGTTTGTAATAGTGGTGGCGGCTCTTCTTGCGTGGAAGATCAACTGGCAGAGTGCTGTCTGTTTTGTGGCAGGAGCGTTGTGCAGCGGTCTTACGGGCTATGTCGGAATGAAAGTTGCCACAAAGTCAAACGGAAAAACATCGTTTGCGGCAATGCACGGTATGAATCAGGCACTCTCGATCGCGTTTATGGGCGGAAGCGTTATGGGTATGACGGTTGTCGGTGTCGGCTTGCTTGGCGTGGTCGTGGCATTTTACTTCTTTGGCAATCCTGAGATCATCACTTCATTCGGTTTCGGCGCAAGCTCAATAGCACTTTTTGCCCGTGTCGGCGGCGGTATTTACACAAAGGCTGCAGACGTAGGTGCGGACCTTGTCGGTAAGGTTGAAGCCGGTATCCCGGAAGATGACCCGAGAAACCCCGCCGTTATTGCCGATAATGTCGGTGACAACGTAGGAGATATTGCCGGTATGGGAGCTGACCTGTTTGAGTCATACGTAAATTCAATTATTGCGGCAATAGCTATCGGTGCTCTTATGGGTGATATCAGAGGCGTTTTTTATCCGCTTCTTTTGGCCGCGGTAGGCATTATATCCTCAATATTGGGGACATTCCTTGTCCGCGTTAAGGACGGAGGAGATCCTGCAAAGGCTCTTCGTATGGGACTTGGCGGAACGGGGTTCTTTATGCTGGTCGGTACGTTTGGGCTTACGCAGTGGATGTTTGGCGGAGATCTTACACTCTTCTACGCAGTTCTTTCGGGCGTCGTTGCAGGGCTTCTGATAGGTGCTGTAACGGAATATTACACGTCTGCTGATTATCCGAGCGTAAAAGAAATAGCCAATGCATCACAGACCGGAGCTGCAACGAACATTCTTGCAGGTCTCGGTGTCGGAATGAAATCGGCCGCTATCCCCGTAATCCTCGTGTGTGCAGCGATCCTTTGCGGTATGTACTTTGGCGGTCTGTACGGTATTTCATGCTCAGCAGTCGGTATGCTTGCGATTACCGGAATGGCGCTTTCGGTTGACGCTTACGGTCCTATTGCCGATAATGCGGGCGGCATTGCGGAGATGGCAGAACTTCCCGAAGAAGTACGCGAGATCACAGATAAACTTGACTCAGTCGGAAATACAACGGCAGCGGTCGGAAAAGGGCTTGCGATTGGTTCTGCTGCTCTTACGGCACTTGCTCTCTTTGTTGCGTTTGCCGAGTCTACACACCTCAGTGCCATTGACATTAAAGATCCGAAGGTTATGGTCGGTCTCTTTATCGGAGGACTGCTTCCTTTCATATTCAGCGCGCTTTCAATTCAGGCTGTGAGCCGTGCCGCTGAGAAAATGATTGAGGAAGTCCGCCGCCAGTTCCGTGAAATTCCCGGGATTATGGAAGGCAAAGGCCGTCCGGAATATGAACGCTGCGTTGATATTTCAACGGCAGCTGCTCTTCGTGAAATGGTCATTCCCGGAGTTATGGCTGTTCTTGCGCCTGTAGTTGTCGGCTTCGGACTCGGAGCTTCGGCGCTTGGCGGAATGCTCGGCGGTTCAATCGTTACGGGTGTTATGATGGCAATATTTATGTCAAACGCAGGCGGTGCGTGGGACAATGCAAAGAAATTCATTGAATCCGGAATGTACGGCGGCAAGGGCAGTGCGCCGCACGCAGCCGCAGTCGTAGGAGACACCGTCGGCGACCCGTTCAAGGATACAGCCGGTCCCAGCCTTAATATCTTGATCAAGCTTATGTCGGTTGTTGCGACCGTTTTGGCACCTCTTTTTGTTTAGAGCGGATACCGAATAAAATTGATGTTGTGATTACGGAGGGAGAGCTTTTTACTCTCCCTCTATTGTTCGTGCAAGTGGGGAAATTGAATGACTTCGGATGAGATAGAAGCTATAAAATCAAAAATTGATATAGTGGATGTTGTATCCGAGTATGCCGGCTTAAAGAAAAAGGGCAAGGCTTACTGGGCGTGCTGTCCGTTCCACACCGAAAAAACGCCGTCTTTTTGTGTATCTCGCGAAAAACAGACGTATTACTGTTTCGGATGCGGCAACGGCGGTGATCTGATAAGTTTTGTGATGAATGCCGAACATCTGACTTTTCATGAAACATTGGAGCGTCTTGCGGAGCGAGCGGGAATCAGACTTGAACGGAGAGGAAAAAATATTCCGCGCAATGCACAGAGAAAGGTTGAGATAAACGCAGCGGCTTTGAAATTTTTTCGGGACGAACTTGCTTCACACGGCGGTGATGCGGCACGCAAATATCTTGAGAGAAGAAATCTCAATCCTGAGGAGTGCAGAAGATTTGAAATAGGCTGGGCTCCCAATTCATGGGTGAAATTGACAAATGAGATGCTTAAACTCGGATATACGAAGAACGAACTATTAAAAAGCGGTCTTGTATCGGAAGGACGAACTCGTGATGAACTGTATGATCGTTTCAGAGGACGTGTTATTTTCCCGATACACAATATAACGGGGCGGCTGATAGGATTTGGAGGACGTCTGATTGACGGAGATGGAGCAAAATATCTCAACAGCCCCGAGAGCAAACTATTTAGCAAAAGATATAATCTGTATCTCTTGGATAAGGCAAAAAACGATATATATGCCCAAAAAAGTGTAATATTGGTTGAGGGGTACATGGACGCGATAAGAGCCCATTTATTCGGATATAAAAATACTGTGGCATCGCTTGGTACATCGCTGACCGATGAACATGCGCTGCTGCTGAAACGCTTGGCAGATGTATGCTATGTCTGTTATGATACCGACTCTGCCGGAGAGGCAGCTGCGCTCCGTGCGATGTACATTTTGCAGTCCCATGGCGTAAAAGCTATGAGGGTGATTTGGAAGGACGGAAAGGATCCCGATGAACTGCTGCAGCAGGAAGGAGGGCGCGAATTATTTGAAAGTTCAATAAAAGAGGCTCTCCCACTGCCGCTATTTCACGCGAAGTTAAAAGAGGCTGATATACAAAACACATATACGGCGCAGGGGGCAATAGATGAGCTGTTGAAAGGGCTTGCATCTCTGCCTGTTTTTGAGGTCATGCCCTATTACGATGAACTCTCCGGTCTGCTTGGAGTATTCCCTCACGAGCTTCGTGCAATGCTTTTGAGTCATGCACAGCATGGCGAGAGGGAAAAATTTACAGCTGAAAATGATACAATACTTAACAGTGAAGCTTTAGAGTGTCACGCAGATGACATTGAATTTATATTTTGCAGTCTGCTCCGGAAGGACGAGGCTTTCAGAAAATCGTGCAGTCTTGAAGAGACTGTAAAACTTATTGAAGATGAAAGTGTTCAGAACGTAGTATATGCTCTTTTGAGCGGAGAGGATCCTGTTACTCTTGCCGATCGTTGGCATCAGATCGGCGACGGAAAAAGCCTTGCAATAATCGCAAAAGGAGACAGTCTTGCCGCAAGAGAGGGAATAGAAAGCGAAACTTATGTGAAAATAATAGAAACGCTTAAGAGTCGTTATCTGCGAAGACGGTCGTCTGTGCTTCTGCAGAAGATAAAGAACGGAACTTCAAGTGATAATGAATATAAAGAATATTTGGAATGTGTAAAATCATTAAAGGGAGGAGACGTTAGAGCATGATCAAACAGGAACACGACTTTGATAACTCGGATGAAAACGACGGAGGCGGCGAATGGAACGAACTGACGGTGACACAGAATGAGGCTTCGGAGCGCTACGAGGCATTGACCGTTGACAGCATACAACCTCCCGCCGCTGAGGATATAGATGAGATAAGCATGGAAGATACTGCAGAAGATACTCCGGGACTTATTGAGTCTATAGAGAACGGTGAGGTCGGCGGCGATGATGTACAGGATGATATACAGCACGACGGACAGGAAGGAAATGATTATTCTGCAGTTATAGAATACATTAGGGAAATAATTCACGATGGACGCGAAAAAGGTTTCGTGACATACGAGGACATTGAAAAGAAAATGCCGAAAGATCTTATAACGGCAGATGTCCTTGATAGTCTGTACACAAATCTTATGGAACTCGGCGTTGATGTCATAGACGAACCAAAGAAAAAAGTTGACCCGATTGAGGGCGAGGCAGTTGTGACACAGTCAACGAGCGGAGAGGAGATTGGCGATCTTGAAGATCTTCCGCTTTCCGATCCCGTAAGAATGTATCTGCGTGAAATCGGGAAAATACCGCTTCTTTCGTACGAAGATGAAGTCAGGCTTGCAAGAGGCGTTGAAGAAGGAGACGAAGCCAGTAAATCGGCTTTGGTGCAGGCTAATCTGCGTCTTGTGGTCAGCATTGCAAAAAAATATATCGGTCGCGGCATGCTCTTCCTTGACCTTATTCAAGAGGGAAATCTCGGGCTTATACGCGCCGTTGAAAAATTTGACTACCACAAGGGATACAAATTCAGTACATACGCAACGTGGTGGATCAGACAGGCAATTACACGCGCGATTGCGGATCAAGCACGCACGATAAGGATTCCCGTTCACATGGTTGAGACGATCAACAAACTTATCCGCGTATCGCGTCAGCTCGTTCAGCGTTTAGGACGTGAGCCGACATCGGAAGAGATAGCGGCAAACCTTGAAATTGAAAAGGCGCGTGTTGAGGATATTCAGCGAATTGCGCAAGAACCTGTATCTTTGGAAACACCTATCGGAGAAGAAGAGGACAGCCAGTTGGGAGATTTTCTTGAAGACAAGGATCTCCCGAGTCCGGAGGAGGCGGCCGCAAGTCAGATCCTGCGCGAACAGCTTGAAGCAATGCTTGATGATCTTACAGACCGTGAACGTGAGGTCTTGAAGCTTCGTTTTGGGCTTGATGACGGACACAATCACACATTGGAGGAAGTCGGACGACGCTTTGGTGTTACGCGCGAACGAATACGCCAGATTGAAGCTAAGGCACTGCGTAAGATGAGGCATCCGAGCAGAAGCAAGAGACTCAAAGATTTTCTTGAATAATAAGGGAACGGTTATGGCGTCAGCTTTTATACAATGCTGACGCTTTATTGTTGCGTTAAATGATTTTTAGTTTTATACTGTAGCCCGTCAAAGGGGTGAATTTGTTGAGGATAGATAAATACTTGAAACTCTCACGATTAGTTAAAAGGCGTACAGTTGCTCAGGAGATGGCAGATGTTGGCGCGATACGCATAAACGGAAAAGTCTGTAAACCGGCATCGGAAGTCAAAGAGGGAGATACGGTTGAGATAGCCTATCCGAGGAAGATTTTGGCCGTAAAAGTTTTGACAGGGGATGAAACTGCGATTAAAAGAAAAGCAGAAGCATACATTGCGGAGAGCGAAAGAGAGATTGACCCGGATACAAAACCGTGGTAGGCAATATGCTGATAATTGCAGAGGAGATGAAATGTTTATATGAAAGTTGCGGAACCGACAGTTGAAAGGCTTATCCAATATTATAGGCTTCTTGACCGGCTTAATGGCGAGAAGACGAAAGTTGTATCTTCGCTTGAGATTGGAGATATGCTTGGGATAAAAGCAAGTCAGGTAAGGAAAGACTTGTCATATTTCGGTGAAATCGGCAAGCGGGGGGTAGGCTACGATGTAAAGCGCCTCTGTGTTCACATAGAAAACATATTGGATGCTCCGCGGGTATGGCATGTTGCCTTGGCAGGGGTCGGCAACCTTGGAACGGCTCTTATGGGGCATACTGTCTTTAAAAGCTATAAATTTAAGGTAGAAGCCCTCTTTGATATTGATCCTCAAAAAGTGGGACGGAAGATAATGGGGGTTGAGTGTTATCACTCGCGTGAGACTACACGCATCATAACAGAAAAGAATATAGATGTTCTTCTTCTTGCGGTTCCGGCCTCTGCCGCGCAGTCATGCGTTGACGCTGCCGCTGCATCACCATCCATTCGCGGGATACTGGCATTTACACCTGCAACCGTGGCAGTGCCTGATAATATCCTTTTTTACAGGGTGGACATATTTGCTGAGCTTGAAAAGCTGCTCTTTTTCCTCAAAGAAAAGGAAGGAAAGGAAAAGATAAAATATCATAAATTGCCGGAGTAGATAGCACTTTGCGGTGGCGTTGTATACGTATTTGGTGTATATGTGCCTAAAAAAGCACACGAAGCCGCGGTGACGAAAATCCGTTACCTAACGTATCACTGATTATATGGTCAACGTATCCCAATCGGTATTGTTTGTTGCTACGCCTCTGTGATTAACGTGACTTTTCCTACGTTTGCAGCCTCAAGTTCCTTTACCGTCGGCGCTTCCGGTATTTGCCACTCCATTTCGCGGCATGCGTCGGCATATTGGCGCAGAACGCCGGAAGCGCGTGATATAACTTCTTGTTCTGACGCGCCTTCCGCCCAACAACCGTTAAGCCCGGGAAAATTTCCTATCCAAAGAGTACCGTCCGATGTCTCTTCCCTGTATATGACTATGGGATATGTGCATTTATCTGTCATTTTTTAATTTCCTTTTTATTTAATTTTATCCTTTCAGCCCTGCGCTGTTCCGTATCAAACCACAGGAGTTCATCTTTCTGCGCGGAAAGACCCGCTAAAATTTTTATAGTTTCGGAGGCCTGCATGGAGGCCACGAACGGCACGATGAACGAAGGACAGCCCAAATCATCTTCAAGCCCTTTCTCTGCGCAGCTTTGAGCATCCCACAGCGGTCTGTTGTGCGGCATAAGGACTGCCAATTCGCCGAAAAATCCCGCTACCGCTCCGTGCACGAATGGAATGTTTAATTTTTTGCATACATCAAACACTTCAAGGCGACTTTTTGCGCTGTCAAGCGCGTCAACGACAATATCAGCCTGTGAAAGAAGATCACACCCGTTTGACAGGTTTATAAAAGTGTTGCAGACCTCTGTGCGTACTGCGGAATTTACCGCACAAACTCTCTCTGCTGCCGCAGCTGCCTTTGACACTCCCATTTTATTCTCCGATGAATAGAGCTGCCTGTTGAGGTTGCTTTCGCAGAATGTGTCACCGTCAATTAAGATGAGACGGCCTACGCCTGCGCGGGCGAGGATTTCAATTATCCAACCGCCAAGACCTCCGCACCCTGCTACGGCGGCGCATGATTTCAGTAGCTTTGCCTGACCGCAAAGCCCTATTGTGCCTATTGATTTTTCATATCTTGAAGGACACAATCCGTTTTGAAGTGCGATTATCTGCGCGTCACGATGAGAGATTGAGAATTTTTCCGCCGCCTCCGACGTAACGGCAAGTGATACTATGGAGATGCCGTTATGTTCTTTGGCTTTGCATCTCATAAAATCCGCGCACTGCGATTCGCAAAAATTTTTCATAAAAACGTGTCCTTTAATTAACCCGCTATAAAGCCGTTTGCGATGAGCATTGTTCTTGAATAGTCATCGTAAGGAACATAGCCTTTCAGAAGCAATTCCCTTATGTATGTTCTGTTGTATGTGAAGCTGAATATCAGCTGTGCCATAAATACCGTCAAAAGACTTGCCGCGAACATAATAACGGCCCACTTCGCATCGCCTCTGTATATTGGTACTAAAAATCCGAAGAAAAAGACGGTCCAGCTAAAACCGATCTTTGCGTTAATAATAACACCGTTGCAACCGCATAGTCTGACGATCACCGCTACCACCTACCTGTACTTGCCTATTATACAAAATATTATCACTTATGTACCATTGGTGTTATAATCAGTTGCAGTAAATTCAGAAGGGAGTTTTGCAAATGACTATATGGATCGTACTTGCAGTCGTTGCTGTGGTTGCGTTGTGGCTTATGGTGACTTATAACGGACTTGTGAAGCTGCGTAATATGGCGCAGGAGGCGTGGAGCGGGATAGATGTTCAGCTCAAGCGCAGAAGTGACCTTGTCCCGAATATCGTTGAGACTGTTAAGGGATACGCAAAGCATGAGAGAGAGACGCTTGACAGCGTTACACAGGCACGCACGGCTGTCACGAACGCCGGAAGCGATCCGGCACAGAGAATGCAGGCAGAAAATATGCTGACCGGTGCGCTGCGCTCGCTCTTTGCGGTGGCAGAGGCATATCCGGAGCTTAAGGCTAACACGAATTTTCTTCAGCTTCAGCAGGAGCTGTCAAAGATAGAGGACGAGATTCAGATGTCACGCCGTTACTATAACGGTTCTGCGCGCAATCTTAACAATGCCGTGCAGCAGTTCCCCGCAAATCTTGTCTCCGGTGCCTTCGGATTTTCGGCAATGCCCTATTTTGAAGCGGCGGAGGCAGAACGTGTCGTGCCTAAGGTTTCTTTTTAGACCTAAAGTTCGTAAAACATTAACACACATGAAGTTCGGCACAAAAATTTTTGCGGTGCTTTGTTTTGTCTTCGCACTGCTGACACTGCTGCCCGATGTATCTTACTGTGCGGAAGTCATAAAAAATTTTGACAGTATAGTGCGTATAGAAAAGGACAGCTCGCTTGGTGTCACGGAAAAAATCACTGTTGATGTAAAAAATATAGACATAAAGCGCGGCATAATCCGTCATTTTCCCGTTGACTACAAGGATTCCGACGGACGTGCGCTCAGAGTTGGGCTTTACGTTGACGCAGCTTTAATTGACGGACGTGAGACAAATTTTGAAGTAAGGTATGAAGGCGGCTTTGCAAACATTATAATCGGTGATCCCGATGTTATGATTTCGCCGGGTGTGCATACTTTTACGATTCAATACCGAACAACGCGGCAAATAGGATTCTTTGAAGATCACGATGAACTTTACTGGAATGTTACGGGAAACGGATGGTCTTGGCCTATTGAATCCGCATCTTGCTCCGTGAGTCTTCCGCAAGAATTTGCCAATGAAAATTTTAATTCTGTTGAATGGTATGTCGGAAAGTTTGGAGAAAAGGGCGATGCAAGGCGTGCAAAACTTGTAGGGAAAGACCGTGTGATCACGACTTCACCGCTCGCACCGCAGGAGGGAATAACGGTAGTATATACGTGGAAAAAGGGGCTTGTCTTTCCGCCCGCATCTGCTTACGGCAACGAAAAAGCTCAGAGTGTGACGGCTGTCGCCACATTGCTGCTCTCTTTGGCCTGGCTGATCTTTTGTGCTGTGCGCTGCAAATCGCCGACCGATAAGGCGGTCATACCGCTCTTTTATCCGCCTGAAAATTCATCACCGGCACTTGTGAGGTACATTAAGAAAGCGACCTCCGACAGAGTGTCAATGACATCAAATATCGTGGATCTTGCCGTAAAGGGTTTGATAAAGATTGAAGAAAGAGAAGAGGAAAAGTTCTTCGGTTTGTCAAAGAAAAATATCTTTACGTTGAGAAAGCTGAAAGATACCGATGGTTTGCCGCGTGACGAAGAGGCTGTGATGATGCGTCTTTTCCCGTCTGATAATGAAAAAATCTCCGTAACGAAAGATTACGCCGAAGAAATTTCATCTGCGTTCATGGGGCTTAGGCGCGGAATAGCGGCACTTACCAAAAAGCTCAATGAGTGTCCGGCTATGCCGATCGTAACGGCGGGGCTTATATTCGCAGCAGGCACGGCAGCCGCATTGCCGTTCATCGGTGAAGATGCGGATCATATCGTTATTGCAGCCATTGCCGGAGCTGTGTTCTTCGTCTTTTCTGTCGCCGCGTTCAAGCCAAAGAGCAGCAGGCGCATGGATAAAATAAAATCAATCGTTCCGCGTATCGTTTTCGGAGTGTTTATGACATTCATTGCTTCATCGTTGTTTGAGGGAGACGAAGGCTTGCTTTTAATATCTCTGCCATATATATGGGCAGCTGCCGCCGCGTCTTGCGTAAGCTCCGTTGTCGCGCACAGGAGCGAAAAAGGTGCAGAGCTTGATCGGCAGGTTGATGGGCTTGAACTGTATATCACCGTCGCGGAAAAAGACCGCCTTGAAATGCTGAATGCCCCCGAAGAGACTCCCGAACTCTATGAACGCTTGCTGCCTTATGCAATGGCATTGGGTGCGGCTAAAACGTGGGGAGACCGCTTTGCCGATGTGCTTAAGTCTGCGGAATACAACCCGACATGGTATTCCGGACATTCGCCGTATATTTTTATGCACGGCAACGGTCTTTCATCATTCTCCGATGCAATGGAAAGCAGAATCGCCGAGACCGTTGCAAGCATAAGCAAGTCGGAGTTTGCCCCTGGAACATTCTCCGGCGCCGGAGGCGGCGGCTTTTCCGGAGGCGGCTCCGGTTGGTAATCGGTGGCTCCTAAAATAAAAATATCGGCTGACGCATCTTGCATTGCGTCAGCCGATATTTTTATGTGTGAAAAAAATTATTTTGTCTGCTCTTTGCAGTTTGAAAGTTGTTCGTAGATCTCTTCGGTGCGTGACTGAATACGCTCCATGGAAACACCGAGGTGCTGCGCGTACCACACTGCTCCGCCTGCGCCTACGCCCTCTTTTATGAATCCTATTTCATATTCCGATAGTCCTTTGAAACGTGATTTTGAAAAGTCAAGCGGTGCTGCATACCAATCAACACCTATTTGGTGCGCGTATGCTTCAAAGCAGCTTGTAGGATCTTTGTGGACATATTTTGTCGTTGCAACAAGTATATCGCGCGTAACTCCCATATCGCGCATAATTGCGGCTACTGCCATCATCTGAGTGCCTCCGGCTAATACGACCTTTACGTCACGAGGCAGAGCAGCTGCGTAAGATGCAACCGCTATCTGCATCGGGTCGCCAAGGAGAGATGCCGTCTCAAGTCCGCAGCCTTTAAGTCCGCCGCAAGTGATGCCGAGTCTCTTTGATGTCTTTTGCCAAATTTCTTCTTTGAGTGTAAGCGGATTGACCGGCCCCGCCGATGATACAGTACCAACGCAGCCGAGCGCGCGAAGAACAAGCATTGCGGTCGTTGTTCCTCCGACGATAGACTCTCCCAACACGGCATATTTTTCATCTTGATTCCATTGTTCCGCAAGAGCCTTTGCCTTTGCCGCAAGCGTTTTGTAATTCGGGACTGCGTTTTCAAACCGTGTGTCATGCCCCGTGTCAGAACCGAGTGAAGTGTGAGGTGCCACAGGCTCAACTGTGAGTCCGGCACATACAACACCTTTTGAAAATCCGGCCTCTAACATTGAAGCTCGTGTTATTATGGCGGGTGATGGATGTCCGGATGGGTCAAAGGGCAGAGATTTTGATGCTTTTGGTCTTTCAAAGAAAAGCATATCCGCATCGGCAGGTGCCGTGTACGGCAGAAGCGCAACATTAGCCCCCGCATCTGACAGCCCGGGTATCTTCGCGAGCTCTGTTTCGGCTATAAATAATTGGAACATTAAATATTTTTACCCCCTGTATAAAATACGCATTACATGTTAAAATGTACGCAATTTATGGCTTGATCGTTACCACACGCCATATTTGTATTATATAACAGCAAGTTCGGTATTTGCACCGTAATTTGCTGTTTGGAGGAAGGGATTCGCTCATGACTGCAAAACTTGCGCCTACACGCGGAAATTTGGTTAGGCTGACGCGCGATATGGCTATGGCTCAATCCGGTCATGACCTTTTGGATCAAAAGCGTCAGGTGCTTATGATGGAGCTTGTACGTTACATAGCATCGGCGAAAGAAATTCAGGAGGATGTCGCAACGGTATTCAAGGAGGCATACGATGAACTTCAAAAGGCAAATATATCCCTCGGCATTGACACTGTTGAAGATATTTCCGAATCCGTTTCCGTCACATCCGATATAACCGTGCGTCTTCATTCTGTAATGGGTGTTGAGATCCCCGATGTTGACCCTCTCTCTGCAAATATTGAGCCATGCTATTCCCTGTGCGGTTCAACCGGTGCAATGGATTGTGCTTATGCTGCGTTCCGCAAAGTTATGGTTCTTATGGCGCGGTTGGCTGAGGTGGAGACAAGCGTTTATAGGCTTGCCGTACAGATCAGAAAGACTCACAGACGCGTAAATGCTTTGGAGAAGGTCGTCATTCCGCGCGGAAAAGAGGATATCCGCTTCATAAGCGATGTTCTTGAAGAGGGAGAGCGTGAGGATTTCACAAGAATGAAGCTCGCGCAGAAGAAGATCAAATAATTTGCAAGATGAATGATGGCAGGAGGGGTTTGCTGTGAATACACTGCATGAAGTCCTTACGGTTCTGCTCGGAGCGGAATCCGAGGCAAAACGGATCGTTGAAGATTCAAAACAAAATTCCGCAGAAGCACTTCGTCTGACACAGGAAAAATTTGCTGCGGAACGTAAAAACGAAATTGATGCGGCACGCAGCAAGGCAAACGAAATAACAAACGCTGCGTTTGAAGCCGCAAAGACCGAAGCTGCGCAGATAGCGGCAATGGGTGCGGACGAGCGTGAGCGCATAAAAAAGCGTTTTGCGGAAAATTCCGATTCCGTCATCGCTTCGTTTGTCAATGAAACGGCGGAAGGCTTTATTGCGAAGAAGAGAGGCTGAGTTAATTGTCGTATTCCGGCGGCACCTTAGTTGCGCTTGGGGCAAAGGCGCACGTCCTTTACAGCCGTATGCTCAAGCCCGAGGACTATTGGATCCTTCTGAAGCTTGAGTCCATGGAGGAGATCGCCTCTTATCTGAAACAGACGGAGAGTTACGGCGATCACCTTGATGCGATGCTGGTGGGCACAGCACATCGTTCAACGCTGCAATACGCTGTGCATACCGCGACATTGAACGAGTCGGCATCGTTTATGAACTACCTGAGCGGAGATTACAGAAAGTTCTATGTTGATATGCTTGGGATAGGCGAAACTGTTATGCTCAAAAACCTATTCCGCGCAATTCACTCTAAAAAGGGCTTTGACAGCAGAAAACAGAGAAAACTTTTTCATATCCCGGGTTCAAAGCTGCCTTATGATGAATTGACTGATTGCCGTGATTTCGGCAAGCTCCTTGAGCTGCTTTCCGGTACGAGGTATTACGGCGCATTAAAGGAGCCGATAGCTAAAATGCTTGCAGGCGAGAATGCACTCTTTGCTTTGGAGCACGCGGTTGATATTGTTGCCGAAACAGATCTGTGGAACGACATTAAAAATCTTCCTCAAAGGGAAAGGAAGTTTATTGAGCCGATCTTCGGAGTAAAGATAGATATGCGCAATATCTGTCACTGTGCAAGATGTCGTACATATTACGGAATGGATGTCAGTGAGTCTCTTGCGCGTATGCTTCCGTTGCGGTACAAGGTCAGCACCTCAGATTTGAGAAGACTTATGGAATGTGCCGACAGTGATGAGGCCATTAAGATGCTTGAGGGCAAATTTCCATTGTATGCGCGCTATTTCAAAGATGCGTTTGCTCTGAAAGACAATAAAATCGCATCTGAAAATGCAGTTTCAAAATGTTGTTACAGTAAAGCGCTTTCGGCTATGAAAAGCGGAACTCCCGGGTTTCATACTGCGATCGGCTACTCTGTGCTGAAAAGCTTTGAGATAGAGGATATTATACGGATAACTGAGGATGTCCGTTACGATTATGACATACGTTTTGCGGCTCAATACCTTGTAAGGCCGCTTGTTGATGGGGGTGAACCCGTATGGCAGTGATGAAAATGTCGGCTGTGACTATGATAGGTCCGCATGATGAAATGGAACCGTTGGCACGCAGGATGGTGATGTCGGATACATTTCAGCCCGTGTCGCTTGATGTCTTGGTCAACGATCGTTCTCTGCGTTCGCAGCTGACAACCGAAACAATCAATCCTTACGATGAACTGCTTTCCAAAATTTCCGGTTTATGGAAAGCTGCCGGCAAGGAACTCCCCGAACCTCAGCCCGTGGCAATAGCAAGGGATTTCACGCTCAGCAAGGCTAAGATGGTCGTTGAGACTGCTGCGAAAAGTGTTCAGGTGTGGAGTGCGCGTAAAGAGGCGTTGATTGCTGAAGAAGAAGAACTGAGAGCTGTAAAGGTACTTGCAAACGTACTTTCAGGCACGAGATTTACTTTTTCGGATCTTGCAGACGGTCATTTCATGAAGCTGCATTTTGGCTTTATGTCAAATGATAACTTTCAGCGTCTTGATGAGAGTGCGGCGGAGGCACAGTTTATAGCGGAAAAATTGGAGACGATCGGGGAAAATACTTGGGTGCTTGTTATCACCGCAGAAGAGAGCGACAGTGCAGTGAACAATGTGCTTAATACAGTCTATTTCAAAGAGATTCCAATATCCGACATTGCCGAAAAGCTGCCATGCGAGGATCCTGTTGCCTATGCCGAAAGACGTATTGCGGACAAAAGACGCGCAATAGATGCTTTGGAACGTGCTGCGGCGCAGAAAATTGATGATGAAAGAGAGAACATTGAACTTCTCTATTCTCAACTTTACACAATGCAGAGGGTTTATGACGTCTGCAAGGGACGCGGCGAAGTAAGCGGAATGTTTGTAATATCGGGTTGGCTGCCGGAAGATGCGGTAAGCACGATAGAAAAGATGGCAGCCGAGGATGCGCCCAATACCGTACTTATAGTTGAAGAGGCAAAGGATCTCTCATGCGGCGTGCGCATACCGGTAAAACTTTCAAACTGCGCTCTTTTCCGTTCATTTCAGGATATAGTTGCAATGTACAGTCTGCCGTCATACGGAGAACTTGATCCGTCACCGATAGTTGCCGTGATGTTCGTGCTGTTTTTCGGGTTTATGTTCGGCGATGTAGGGCATGGTTTGCTGATTCTTTTAGGCTCGGCGTTTATGGTGAAGCGCGGAATTATGGGACGGGCACTCGGTAAGGTTATGGGAATGGCCTCTGTATCGTCAATGATTTTCGGAGTTCTGTACGGCAGCGTGTTCTGTAAAGAGGACGTATTCAAAGGTCTGTGGCTCAATCCTATGGCAGAGGTAAATACGCTCCTTGCAATATCAGGGGGGCTTGGGATAATCGTTATAAGCATCGGATTGATGCTCAATATGGCCGCGCAGTACAAGGCACGGAATTACGGACGGCTTCTCTTTGATGGCGAAGGTCTCGCGGGGCTTGCGCTCTACTGGACGTTATGCGCCCTTGCAGTGACTGCTGTGGCGGGTATTTCCGTATCACCTGCGGTTACGCACCTTATGCTTGCGGGCAGTATTCTTCTCCTTGTTGTTATGCTCTTTAAGGATATGCTTGCGAGAGTGCTGCTTAAAGAGAAAACGGAGGGCAGCGCGGCTATGTCAATTTTTGGAATAGTACACGTCTTGCTGTCGTTCCTTTCAAATACGGCATCGTTTGTGCGTCTTGCGGCATTTGCGCTGAACCACGTCGGTCTTTCCGTTGCTGTGGTAATGCTCTCCGAAATGGTGCAGAATGCTCCCGGGGGCATATTCTTCAAAGGCTTGATCCTTGTGATCGGTAATTTGATAATAGTCGGTCTTGAAGGGCTCATCGTATTCATTCAGACAGTCCGCCTTGAATACTATGAATTTTTCAGCAAATTCTACAAGGGCGGCGGAAGCGAGTTCAGACCTGTATCATGGAGCAGGTCCAATGGTAAAGTCTCACAGGCGGCGTAAGATATTTGCCTGTCTGTGTGCAAAAATAAAAATTGTATAAAACCGAAGGGAAGAGATGTTAATGTATGGACTTATCTTATGCTGTGGAACGGTGGCTGCTTTGTTGATCGCGGGTTACGCTATGCAGCGCAGAGGGTATCGCGGAAGCAGAAAGGTCTACGGAACAGTGTTGGGCATGTCATCACTCCTTATGCTGACGGGGGCTGTGCTTGCCCTTCTATCCGGCACGTCATTTGCTGCGGAAGGCGCAGCTGCTGCCGCGAGGGAAGTGTCTATCGGTGCGGGTATGGGCTTTATAGCTGCTGCATGTTCAACGGCGATCGCCTGTATCGGTGCCGGTGTTGCGGTTGCAAATGTAGGCGCGGCAGCGATCGGTATGGTAAGCGAAAAACCCGAAATGCTCGGCTCATCGCTTATCTATCTCGGACTTGCCGAAGGTATTGCCATTTACGGTGTTATCGTTTCACTTCTTATAATTCAGCGTCTGTAAGAAAGATATGCAATGAAAGCCTTTCTTGTCAGTGATAATCACGATTCTGCCGTGGGACTGCGTCTTGCCGGGGTTGAAGGCGTAGTTGTCGGAACTCCCGAAGATGCGGTTGCCGCAATAGAACAGGCCGTTAAAATGCCCGACCTCGCAATTCTTGTAGTCACAGAGAAAGTAGAGGCCATGGCTCCTGATATTCTCGGACATTTGCGTGAGCGCGGAGAATTGCCGCTTGTTGTCTCTATCCCCGACAGATTTGGGACAAAGAGAGGGTCTGATTTTCTTACCAAGTACGTTCAGGAAGCGATAGGCGTTAAAATGTAATGCCGTTGTCGTTTGGCGAGGTGAAATGAATGGAAAAAACATCAAAAGAAAAAGTAAATAATCTTCGTGATATTATTCTCCGCAGTGCAGACTCGGAGAATAAAGCCGAGCTTGAGAGGGCAAAAAAAGAGGCCGAAATGTGGCTTTTGAACGAGAAAGAAAAACTTCGGCGCGAGACGGATATTATTATAGCCGATGCGAATAAACGTGCGGAGGATATACGGCGCAGGCAGATTCTTGCGGCTGAGCGCGAACGAACGACAGAGACGCTCCGTTTGCGCAATAAGATACTCTCCGAGGCTATGTCAATGTTCAATGAAAAGGTTTCGCGCCTGCGCGAACGCAGTGATTACACCGATATTCTTGTCGGAATGTGTATTGACGGAGCTGTGGCGCTCGGTAAAAAGCAACCGCTCAAAGTTCGGTTTGCCGCCTCGGATGCTCACTTAGCGAAAGATGTTATCAGAGCGACAGCAGAGTTCTGCAAAGGTTATAAACTTTCGTTTGACGCGGAACCTGCTCCCATACTCGGAGGATGCAGGATAATCACGGAAGATGGTCGCAAACAAGCAAATATGGACTGGCAGACGATAACGGAAGAGAAAACCGGCGAACTTGCGGAACGTCTGCTTTCAATGCTCTGATACGGTCATGGGAGGATATACCTTTGGAAATTAAGAATAATAAGGAAATATTCCATGAGGGAACAGTAGAATTTGTGAGCGGACCTGTAATTAAAGCATCCGGAATGAGAGAATTCGGGATGCGTGAAGTCGTTAAAGTAGGATCTCAGCAGCTTATGGGTGAGATCATAAAAATGAACGGCGATGAGGCTACGATACAGGTCTATGAAAACACAGACGGTCTGTGTGTGGGAGAATGTGTGAAGGGCATCGGAGAGCCGCTTTCAATAGAACTCGGCCCCGGACTTATCGGCAGCTTTTTTGACGGTATAGGCCGTCCGCTTGATGCACTGCTTAAAGAAGAAGGTATGTATATTTCGCCCGGCACTGCGGTCAATATGATAGACCGTGACCGCGAGTGGGACGTTGTTCCTGCCGTGAAAGTCGGTGAACTTGTCTCCGGCGGCATGGTTCTTGCGACTATTCAGGAAACGCCGCTTCTTGTCCATAAAATTATGACGCCTCCAAATGTTGAGGGTGAGGTAATATGGGTAATAGAGCAGGGCAAACACAAGGCATCTGCTGATATTGCAAAGCTGAGAGATGCGCGTGGGCAGGAGATCGTGATCCCGATGGTGCAGAAGTGGCCGGTTCGCACGCCGCGTCCGTACAGGGAGAGATTGTTGCCAAATGAGCCGTTTGTGACCGGACAGCGCGTAATAGACGGACTTTTCCCACTTGCAAAGGGCGGTACAGCCTGTATCCCGGGCGGTTTCGGCACGGGGAAGACAGTTACTCAGCATCAGCTTGCTAAGTGGGGCGATGCTCAGGTGGTCATATACATTGGCTGCGGTGAACGCGGAAATGAAATGACCGATGTTCTTGAACAATTCCCTGTGCTTGAAGACCCGCGTTCCGGCCGTCCGCTGATGGAGAGAACAATACTCATAGCAAATACGTCAAATATGCCGGTCGCTGCGCGTGAGGCATCAATTTACACCGGAATAACGATCGGTGAATATTTCCGCGATATGGGCTACGATGTTGCGATAATGGCAGACTCAACATCAAGATGGGCAGAGGCTCTGCGTGAACTTTCGGGACGCCTTGAAGAAATTCCGGCGGAGGAGGGATTCCCTGCCTATCTGCCGAGCCGTCTCGGAGAATTTTATGAACGCGCCGGTCGTGTCGTTACAACGAGCGGAGAAAACGGAAGCGTCAGCATAATAGGAGCCGTATCGCCTCCCGGCGGCGACTTTACCGAGCCGGTAACACGCCACACAAAGCGCTTTATCCGCTGCTTCTGGGGGCTGGACAGGGCGCTTGCAAACGCAAGACACTATCCGGCGATCTCATGGACAGATTCGTACAGTGAATATGCGGGTGAAGTTGAAAGTTGGTTCTGTGCAAATGTTGATCCGAGATGGGGTGAGCTGCGCGGAAAGGCGCGTGCCATACTTGCCGAAGACACGAAGATTCAGCAGGTCATCAAACTTGTCGGAGAAGATGTCTTGCCTGACGATCAGAGGCTTATCGCATTCACCGCATTCCTCATCAAAAACGGATACTTGCAGCAGAATTCATTTGGCTCCGACTCGTATTCCGCTTTGCAGAAAACATTTGAAATACTGCGTGTGATCATAGAATTTCACGAAAAAGCGTTCGTCCTTGTCAAAAAAGAGATCCCCATTTCTCTTATCAAAGACGATGAATCGGTCTCTGCCATAACGCATTTGCGTGAACTTGCGGCAGATGACAAGGATGGCTTTGCTCTGATACGCAGCCGCATAGAGGAACATCTTGCGCGCGTTGCGACAGAGCGTACCAAAAAAGTGAAGGGCGGCGGACAATAATGGCACAGCCTGAATATATAGGAGTAAAAGATATAGACGGTCCGTTCATTCTCCTTGAGAACGTAAGGGGCGTAGGCTATGGTGAGCTTGTTGACATACGCGACGGCAAAGGTGAACGCCGCCATGGGCAGGTAAAGGCACTGAGCGAAAAAGCAACGCTCGTTCAGGTATTTACCGGAACGGAAAATCTTGTCCCCGAAAGTACGAAAGTTAAATTTCTCGGCAAACCGCTTGAAGTGAGTCTTTCAAAATCAATGATAGGACGCACATTCAACGGCCTCGGAGAGCCGCGCGACGGCTGCGGTGAGCTTTACGGCGGCAAGCGCGTCAATATCAACGGGTTGCCGCTGAATCCTATGGCGCGTCAATATCCGAAAGACTTTATCCACACCGGCATATCTGCCATAGACACGCTTATGACGCTGATAAGAGGACAGAAACTGCCGATATTTTCCGGAAACGGACTGCCGCACAACCAACTTGCGGTACAGATAGCAACACAGTCAAAAGTTGTAGGCTCTGACGAGTTTGCCGTTGTCTTTGCCGGAATAGGCGTAAAACATGACGACGCCGCATATTTCATGCATGAGCTTTCGTCAAAGGGACATTCAAACAACATAGTGACATTCCTGAACCTTGCCGATGACCCCGTCATTGAACGTATAGCTACACCGCGCATGGCGCTTTCAACGGCGGAATATTTGGCATACGAACTTGGAATGCACGTTCTCGTCATACTGACCGATATGACAAGTTACTGCGAAGCGCTGCGCGAACTTGGTGTTGCGGCAGGAGAAGTCCCGAGCCGTAAGGGATACCCCGCATATCTTTACAGTGACCTTGCGTCAATATATGAGCGTGCCGGTGTCGTTCGCGGCAGAAGCGGAAGCGTCACCCAGATACCGATACTCACGATGCCCAACGATGATATTACACACCCGATTCCCGACCTTACGGGATTTATAACAGAGGGGCAGATAGTTCTCTCGCGTGAGCTTGACGCAAAAAGTATATATCCGCCTATTGATATTCTGACGAGCCTTTCGCGTCTAATGAAAGACGGCATAGGCAAGGGCTTTACACGAGAGGATCATCCGAGCGTTTCAAGCCAGCTCTTCGCGTCCTACAGCCACGTCCAAGAAGTACGTTCTCTTGCCGGAGTTGTGGGAGAAGATGAACTTTCAAAGACGGATAAATCATTTCTCTCATTCGGCGGAGCGTTTGAAGAAAAATTTCTTCGTCAGGGACGCGACGAGAACCGCGAAATTGACAACTCGCTTGATATGTCGTGGAACATATTAAGCACATTGCCTGAGAGCGAACTCACGCGCGTGAGCCTTGCAGACATTGAAAAATACATAAGAAAGAAAGATCAATAACGCGAAACAGCGATGATTACGGACTCCCCCGAAGGGCGGCGAGTCCGTTTTTTTTTAGGAACCACTGATTATATGCACCATCTGGAGAACAAACCGGCTTCGCTCACGGAAATCAAAGATTTCCTATCTCAGCCGCGCGTCACAGTCAGGTCACGCCCGTGGCTCCAACGTATGGATATACGCCTCGGTGAACAAACTAAGTTCCGCTACGCAAATCAGAGATTTGCTGCGTCACTTATCCGCCCCGGTCGTGACCTGACTGTTTAGCGGCTGGCACATCTGATGAACAAACTAAGCGACTCACACAAATCGGAAAATCGCCGATTT
>JAUNMU010000109.1 GCA_030531745.1 Synergistes sp.
CGGAACTTAGTTTGTTCATCAGGCGTATATCCATACGTTGGAGCCACAGGCGCGGGCTGCCTGTGACGCACGGCTGAGATAGGAAATCTTTGATTTCCGTGAGCGAAGCCGGTTTGTTCACCTGACGGTGCATATAATCAGTGGCTCCCTAAGTGCAACTTCCGTTGCGGATGCCGCATATGTTGTTCTTTAAACGTTTTGTCTCCTTGCGTTACCTGCCATATCAACATTTCCGAAGTTGTTCCTAATGTTGCGTGATACAAGCGAAAAATTACAGATAGGTCTTTTTTTGTTTTATTTTTTGCAGCTGTGCCGCGAAAAACTTGTTTTGCATGGCTTTTATTTGAAAAAACGCATGATAATTGTGTTATGCGGCACTTGCAATAAATATTTTTGTGTCATAAAATGGCTTCGTCAGTCATAGTGATGTTTTGCACTGTGAATAACGAAGTTAAATTCCGGAAGGAGAAGTTTTTATGAAAAAGATATTTGCACTGACATGTGTGCTTGTAATGATGATGGCAAGCACAGCTTCCGCAGCTATGAATCTGAAGCTCGGACACGCGATCAACGAACAGGACGTGTTCCACACAGCGGCGCTTGAGATGCAGAAGATCGTCAAAGCCGAGAGCAAAGGTGAGCTTGCGATCACGATCTACCCGAATGCGAAGCTCGGAGACGAGAGAAACCTTCTTGAGAGCCTCAAGATGGGCACGGTTGATATGGCAATAGTCACAGGCGGTCCTGTCATTAACTTCCTGCCGCAGTTCGGCGTCCTTGATCTGCCTTTCCTCTTTGTATCACCGGAACACGCATACAAAGTGCTTGACGGAAAGATTGGTCAGAAATTCTTTGCCGATATGGAAAAGTTAGGCTGGAAAGGGCTTGCATACGGTGAAAGAGGTTTCCGCAACCTCACCAACAGCAAACACCCCGTAAAAACGCCGGCAGACATGAAGGGTCTCAAGATACGCCTTATGCAGAACCCCGTCTATGTTGACTCGTTCAAGGCTCTTGGCGCAAACGCCGTTCCTATGGCATGGACCGAGACGCTTACGGCTTTGCAGCAGGGTACGATTGACGGACAGGAAAACCCCATTAATGTCATTTATTCATACAACATTCAGGATTCAAATAAATATCTCTCAATTACACGTCACGCATACGCGCCTAACATCATTCTCATGAGCATGAGAACATGGAAGAAGCTCACTCCGGCGCAGCAGAAGCTTATACAGAAAGCTGCAAATGCCGGCGCTGCCTTAAACCGCAAGATTGACAACGAAAACGAAGCTAAATGGCTCAAGGAGCTGAAAGCAAAGGGTATGCAGGTCATTGAGAAACCTGACCACAAGGCATTTATGGATGCGGTGAAGCCGGTCTACGACAAATACGCACCCAAATACGGCAAAGATCTCATAGACGAAATACGCAAGGCCGCTCCGGCTAAGTAAGCGATAATGGCGGATAAAACGGAAAATACAGGCTCAAATGCGGCGGAACAATACGTTTCGCCGCTTGGGCGTTTGAGCATTATGCTCAACAAGGTCTGCGAATTCAGTCTTTTTGTCTCGTTGGTCGTTATGACTGTAGTTACCGCGATGCAGATAGTATTTCGTATGTTCTTTGATTCTCTCACATGGTCAGAAGAACTTACGTGCTTTCTCCTTGTTTTGGCCTCATTTCTCGGTACGGCGGTGGCATTCAAACGCGGAGCGCATATATCTGTGACGATTCTGACCGACCATCTTCCGCCCGTTCTCAAGAAGGTCGCGGCACTTTTTGCAAAGGTCGTGGGGTTGCTCTTCTTTATCATAATTGTATGGTACGGAGTCGTTCTCTGCTTTGCGGAAGCCTCGCAGCTCTCCCCCGCACTTGAAATATCAATGTTCTGGGTTTATATGATTCTGCCCGTTACTTCTATTGTGGTCATCATACATTTAGCCTACGAAGTAGAATTGATTCTGAAAGGAAAATATTGATATGTCCTCCCTTCTGATAATATCCTTCTTTTTCCTGCTGATAGTGGGCGTACCCATTTCGCTTGCGATAGGTGCCTCTGCCATAATCGTATTCTTTGCCGCGGAATTGCCGCTTGAAGCTGCGCCGCAGACACTCTTTACCGGAGTGAACTCGTTCTCGCTCGTTGCAGTGCCGTTTTTTATACTTGCGGGCGACATACTTGCGCAGGGCGGAATATCCGAAAGAATAGTCGCATTTGCGGATGCGATGCTCAGCAGGATACGCGGCGGACTCTCAATAGTATCCACAATAGCCTCAATGTTCATCGCGGCAATATCCGGAAGCGGTGCTGCAACAACTGCCGCAGTAGGCGCATCACTTTTGCCGGAACTTAAGGAAAAGGGTTATGACCTTGACTTTTCGGCGGCACTCATCGCCTCTGCCGGAACGATAGGCGTAGTCATTCCGCCAAGCGTTCCGATGGTGCTGTATGCCGTAATTGCGGGAGTATCCGTTGGAAAACTCTTCATGGCAGGGTTTATTCCGGGACTGCTCATGGGGCTTTCGCTCATCATATACGCGCTTTACATTGCAAACAAAAGAAATTACCCCAAAGGTGAACTCGTGTCGGGAAAGGACAAACTTCGCCTCTTTGGACGCGCTTCGTGGGGCCTTATGTCCCCCGTGATCATACTCGGGGGCATATTCAGCGGAGTTTTCACTCCCTCGGAGGCGGCTGCGGTTGCGGTAATATACTCATTCTTTGTTGCGATCTTTGTATATCGTTCACTTAAATGGCGTGACTGTTACCGCATAATCGTAAATTCGGGCGTCACATCCGCGCTTGTAATGTTCATCATAGCAACATCAAAAATCTTCGGCTGGGGTCTTGCCTTTTATGAGATTCCCGACAAAATGGCGGCCGCGCTTCTTGCGATCGCAGGCGGCACGCCGTGGATGGTCTATCTTATGATAACCATAATAATCCTCATTGCGGGAATGTTTATGGAAACGGCATCGGCGCTCATCATATTAACGCCGATATTCCTTCCTGCGATAATAGGGATAGGCGGAGATGTGATACACTTCGGACTTGTGTTGACAGTAGGCCTTGCGATCGGTATGGCAACACCGCCTGTCGCGATAGACATCTACGTTGCAAGCGCGATAACCGGACTCTCAATGGAACAGATAAGCAAGCCGATCGTACCCATGGTAATTCTGCTTGTGGCGGTCCTTCTGCTGCTGACATTCGTTCCCTCGCTCTCGCTTGTGTTGCCGCAGCTTATGTACGGAGTGTAGCGGACATGATTTGCGGCGCAACGAAAAATTTTGAAGAACTGATAAAGACATTTGCCTGTGATAGTGCGGATCTGACGGATTTTTTAGCTGCACTTCCTCTGCATACCTTTGAAGAGCTGAAAGAAATGAGCTTCGGAAAACTTGACGTGCGCTTCGGCGAATACGAAACGCGCCCTCAGGAAGAGATTCCATTTGAAGCTCACAGAAAGTTCTGGGATATGCAAATAGTTATGGAGGGCGAAGAACTGATAGGAGACGCGCCGATTACGGAGCTTATGCAAAAGACACCCTACGACGAAGAAAAAGACATCGCATTTTACGAAGGAACAGGGCAGAATGTGAAACTCAGCGCAGGTACTGCGGCTCTCGTAGGGCCGCTCAGCGGGCACAGACCTGGGTCTGCTGCGGAAAACGGCAGAACGAAAGTAAAAAAGATAGTCATAAAAATCCCCGTACCAGAATACGGAAAATAAACGAAAAAACAAAGCATACGCTTATTATCCGAATACAATACGGCTGCCGCGTTATCGCGGCAGCCGTATCATTTACTGTGCACTATGCAACTTGGGAAACGCTGGTTAATGCAATTTTGACAGATAAACATGATAGCTACTTCCGCTGATTATAAGCAGCGAACCAAAATCTTTGATTTTGTGTGAGTCGCTTAGTTTGTTCATCAGATGTGCCGGATGCTAAACAGGCAGT
>JAUNMU010000110.1 GCA_030531745.1 Synergistes sp.
TGGCAAATTTATGCTGATGGTTTGTGCAGCGGATTTTACTTTGGCAATTTACGATTTCATAAAACCTTTTTTAGCAACGGATATAGTGTGGAGTTGCGGGAATCCTGGATCAGAGCCGTGCAGTGGCATCCGGAATGTCTCTTTGAGGAAGACGAAGTCCAGATGTCTATATTCAGGTCATTTGTTGAGGCATCCTCATAGGGAACCACTTATTATATGCACCATCCGGTGAATAAACCGGCTTCGTTCACGCAAAATCAAAGATTTGCTGCGTCTCAGCCGCGCGTCACAGTCAGGCCACACCTGTGGCGTGGGTGGATGGATATACGCCTGGTGAACAAACTAAGCGATTCGCACAAAATCATAGATTTTGGCTCTCTGCTTATGATGGACAAACTAAGCGACTCACACAAATCGGAAAATCACCGATTTGGTTCGCTGCTTATCACACAAATCGGGAAATCGCCAATTTGGTTCGCTGCTTATGATCAGCGCAGAGCCGCTACCGTGTTTATCTGCCAAAAACGAATCAATCAGTATGTCCTCAGCTCCACTCTTCCATCGTGAGGAAGTCGCGAATATTCCGGTGCTTGATACCGTTTCGGCTCATATCAAACTCATCAAGAGAGACAACATACTTTGGGAAGTTGTCTCGGATATTATCATACGCTCCGAACTCACGGGTGATGGTATCTTCCGATGCGAGCAGATAGGCGACCTGAACATACAACTTTTCTCCGCGCTTATCACATACGAAATCAATCTCCTTATCACCCATTCTGCCGACGGTAACCTCATAACCTCTGCGCATCAGCTCCAGATAAACGATATTCTCAAGGATAAGGTTGATGTCGCGTGTGTTGCCGCCGTAGACAGCCTCACGAATGCCATGATCTGCAATGTAGTATTTCTCATTTGAAACAAGAATCTGTTTGCCCTGTAAATCCTCACGCTTCACCTGATAGAACAGATAAGCGTTACAGCAGTATTTGATGTAGTTCAGAATCGTCTCGGGGGCTACGGTGCGCTGCTCACTCTTGAGGAACTTTGCAAGAGAAGTTGCGGAGAAGGTGTTGCCCACATTCGCCATAACATAAGCGATAATGCGCTCAAGCAGATCCACATCTCTGATTTTGTTTCGCTTCACAATATCTTTTAGCTGAACAGAATTGAAGAGGTCATTGAGATACTGCTTGGAAGGCGCATCTGCATAACGGAGGTTTGCGAGGTAAGGCATACCTCCGGACAAAAGATATTGCTGAAAACACTTCCGAATCGGCTCATCGGGTACGGTAGGACGGTACAACTCCATAAACTCCGCAAAGGAAAAGGGATAGATCACAAACTCTACATAACGTCCTCCAAGATAGGTTGCAAGCTCACCGGACAACAGTTTGGCATTTGAGCCGGTGAGATATATGTCACAGTCCAGCGAGATACGGAAGGAGTTGACGCATTTCTCCCAGTCTTTGACCTCCTGAATCTCATCAAAGAACAGATAGACCTTGCCTTCAATGTCGGCAGCTCTCTTCGCGATCTCATCATTCAGTGCCTTAGCGGTTTGAAGGTGAGAATAGTTCATATCCTCAAAGTTGATGGAGATGAACTGTGCCGGACTGATACCGGACTTCGTGAGTTCTTGCTTGATAAGTTCCAGCATGACTGACTTTCCGCAGCGGCGAATACCGGTCATGACCTTTATAAGCTCCGTTCCGATAAAAGGACGGATGCGGCTCATATACATTTCGCGTTTAATCATAAATTTCGTAGCCCCCTTTCTCGTGATTGACCATAACATAACACATTTACGGCTGAAAAACAATGGGCAAATCGCAAATTTATCAGTTATAACTTGTAAAAATCAAAATTAAATAAAAATCTACGGGTACACTTTTGACTCAATATTTGCCGCACGCTCGTGACTTCAGTCGTGAGTAAGGCAGACCTATTTTAGTGTTTCCTGCATAAAGCCCAATTTTGGGAACCACTGATTATATGTACCATCCGGTGAACAAACTAAGCGATTCGCACAAAATCATAGATTTTGGTTCGCTGCTTATAATCAGCGAAAGCCGCTTTTGCGTTTATCTGCCAAAAACGAATTAATCAGTGTGTGCCTGAATGCAGGAAGTATTGTCGCATCCGGTACTTGCTCGTTGATATGATCCAACTCTCGGGTCCTTCCCTTGCCACTCATTTCAGTTTGTTCAGCTCTTTGATCATTCTGTCCGTAAAGTTGATCCTGTCCGCATCGGTAATCAGCACGGTGTTATAGTTTTCATGGAAAACCATGGTATCATATAAGACCTTCTCCCGATAAAAGATGACCTGACCATAACATTTATCGGAATCTGTGATACAGACCGCGTGTGTGTTGACTGAGGACTTTACAAAATTCTCCCAAAGAACACAGGCCATAGCAACTCCGTCCGGGCAATCGCCGAATGCGTAACCGCAAGTCTTGAGGTTATTCTCCGCAAGTTTTTGGAACGCTTTTGCGATAAATTCATTCGCACCGCCTGTCTTCTTCATCTTTTCAACAACCTGCTCCGTTAGATAGGTTTCTTCCGAATCCATATCCAGACCGATGATCGTCATCGGAAGCTCTGCGTCCAACAGAATTTTATAGGCATCCACATCCTTGTAGACATTGAACTCTGCAACAGGTGTCGCGTTCCCGGGTCCGAGTCCGGCTGTTCCCATTGACCAAATGTGCTTAACGAGCTTCATCGTTTCTGCGTCACGCCGGATGCACTCAGCAAGATTGGTCGCCGGCGCAAGGCATACAATCTCCACTTCGCCCGGGTATTCCTTGAGCGTATTCAGGATAAAATCCACGGCGGAAACATCACTTGCTTTTCCCGATGGATGAATCAGATTCATATCGCCCATGCCGTCCTCGCCGAAAACGGAGAACGTTGGCTTTTCAACCCCGTTGATCGGCGTTTCCGCGCCCTGAAATACCGGGATTTTCGACTTTCCCGCAATCTCCAATGTCATCAGCGTGTTCTTTACTGCTTGGTTGAGGGAGACGTTTCCGGCGGCAACGGTCACACCGAGAATCTCCACCGATTCATCCGCCGCTGCAAGCAGGAGCGCCGTCGCGTCGTCCGCCGCCATATCAACATCAATAATGAGTTTTCTTTTCTCGGCGATTTTTCCGCCACCCTCCACGGGCAAACAACCGACGTATGAAGAAACCACTAGTGCTGTTAAGCAGATCAACAACAGTGTCGTTATCGTTTTTTTCATTGCTTTTTTCTCCTTTTTTTAACATCCATCCAAGTATTTATTGATAACCCAATAAATACTTGAATATTTGTCGTTTTCGTGCGCAAGCGAAGCGGAGGCGCAGACCCCGGTGGCTTTAAAGGCGCGCGGTGTGCAGAGGGGTAAAACGAAAACTGTCGCGGCACGTTGTGGGCGCGATGTAGTGTGTTGCAATTTCATACATTGCTGATTTATCGTCCTAAAGACACCGGATCCTGCGCTGACGCTTCCGCGTCCCGCAGGAAGACTAATGAATATTCACGATTTTGTTGGGGGAGCAACAATTCCAAACACAACTAAGAAGCGTCGTTTTCGCGAATAAGGGAACCACTGATTATATGCACCGTATGATGAACAAACCGACTTCGCTCACGAAAATCAAAGATCTCCTATCTCAGCTGTGCGTTACAGGCACATTGAACAAACTAAGCGAGTCGCACAAAATCAAAGATTTTGGTTCGTTGCTTATAATCAGCGGAAGCAGCTACCGTGTTTATCTGTCAAAATTGCATTAATCAGCGTTTCCTAAATGCGAAAGCGGCGCTTTGCCGTCAATGCAATCTTTGTGTCATGCGTCAGTC
>JAUNMU010000111.1 GCA_030531745.1 Synergistes sp.
TAGCTTGGCAGAAATTTAGCGTTTCACATACAAGAGGAGGTTGTTTGAAATGACAAGCAAATGTTCTGTCGCACCGAAAGATGTTTTTCCGACGATTGAGAAATTTCTTCTCCGTGACGGTTTTGACATTGTAGTTGATCTTGAAAAATCACTCGGAAGTCACATCACCGACTCCGTTACCGGAGAGGATTGGCTTGACTTTTATTCATTCTTTGCATCGGCTCCGTTCGGAATAAATCCGCCGCAGCTGGTAAATGATGAGTTTAAGGAGAAGATTTTCCGTGCAGCGGTAAATAAGGTCGCAAACTCAGATATATACACGCAGGAGATGGCTGAGTTCATAAAGACATTCGGAGAGATAGCAATTCCGGAAGGATATAACCATATATTCCTCATTGACTACGGCACACTTGCGGTTGAGAACACGTTCAAGGTCGCCATGGACTGGAAGATCCAGAAGCTCATGCAGAGTGGCAAGATCACTCCGGGGGATGCACTTAAAGGACGCAGAGGCACAAAGATCATTCACTTCAACGAGGCGTTCCACGGAAGGTCGGGTTACACCCTTTCTGTCACCAATACGAACGATCCTAACAAGCATCAGCGTTTTGCAAAATTCAACGATTGGCCGCGTATAATCAATCCCAAGGTCACATTCCCCGTTGAGAAGCACCTCGGAGAGGTTGAGTGGCTTGAGGCAACGGCAATAAGGCAGATAAAGCACGCCATCATGGATGATCCCGACGGACACGCAGCGATAATCATTGAGACAATTCAGGGCGAGGGCGGAGACAACCACTTCCGCACGGAGTTCTTTAAGCAGCTGCGTCAGATATGCGATGAGAATGAGATTTTGCTCATATTTGACGAAGTGCAGTGCGGCATGGGCATCACAGGCAAGATGTGGGCATGGCAGCACCACGCGCCGGTTAAGCCGGATATGTTCGCGTTCGGCAAAAAAGCACAGGTCTGCGGTCTCGTTGCAGGACCGCGTCTTGACGAAGTGCAGGACAACTGCTTCAAGGTCTCAGGGCGTCTCAACTCAACATGGGGAGGCACTCTCGTTGATATGGTGCGCTCCCAGAGATACCTTGAGATATACCGCGATGAAAATATCCTTGACTATGTCAGCAACACGGCAGGTCCGGCACTTTTGAAGGGGCTTAATGAAATTCAGGAAGAATTCCCCGGCTTCATTCGCAACGCACGCGGCAAGGGGCTTATGTGCGCGTTTGACGTCGCATCGGAAGAGCTGCGCGGCAAGTTCCTTTCGCAGTGTCTGAAAAACAGATTCCTTGCCCTCGGCTGCGGCAGCAATACGATACGTCTGCGTCCTGCGCTTAATATTCCAATGACCGACATAGAAAAAGGTCTTGAATTGATTCGCAAGACAGCAAAAGAGGTTTTTGGTAAATAAAATTTTGCGGAAAGCACAAAAAGGCACAGGCGGAAATTATACGCTTGTGCCTCTTTTGATTTTGAATGTATGTTTTTTGCTATAAGGTCTTTGAAAGGAACTCGCGGAGACGAGCGTTTTCCGGTTTCGTGAAGAATACATCCGGAGCTGCCTCAAACTCAATCTTTCCCCCGTCCATAAAGAGAACCTTTGTCGCGATCTCCCTTGCAAAACCCATTTCGTGTGTAACGACAAGCATCGTCATACCATTATCGGCAAGCTCTTTCATGACTGCCAGCACCTCTCCCACCATCTCGGGGTCAAGCGCACTTGTAGGTTCATCAAAGAGCATGACATCAGGGTGCATCGCAAGAGCGCGGACTATGGCTATCCTCTGTTTCTGACCTCCCGAGAGACTTGCCGGATACGCATAAGCTTTGTTGGCAAGCCCAACTCTCTCAAGAAGGCGCATAGCGTCCGCTTCCGCGTCTTCGCGGCTTTTTATTTTCAGCTTGACCGGAGCAAATGTTATATTTGACATAACATTAAAGTGCGGAAAAAGATTAAATTGCTGAAAGACCATACCCATGCGGCGGCGAACAAGCCCGATGTCGCATTTTTTGTCGGTGATCGCTTCACCCTGAAATCGGATAACACCTGACGTAGGTCTTTCAAGGAGGTTTATGCAGCGAAGAAACGTACTCTTGCCGGAGCCGGAGGGACCGACTATAACTATTTTTTCGCCCTTGCTCACATGGTAGCTGACATCTTTAAGAACCGTATTGGTGCCGAAAGACTTGGAAAGATGCTCAATGTGTATCACTTTCGCGCAGCCTCCTTTCAAGTATGGAGACAAGCTTTGTTGCTATCATAACGATAACAAGATATACCAGCGCAAGGAAAAGATACGGCACAAGAGCATCATACGTCTTCGTGATAACCACACGTGTTGCGCGTGTCACATCAAAGACCGTTATGAATCCCGCCACCGAAGTATCTTTTATGAGCGCTATAAGCTCGTTGCCGAGAGCCGGAAGAATATTCTTTATTGCCTGTGGGAGAACTATCTCACCCATAGTCGTTGAATAGGAAAGCCCGAGCGAGAGCCCGGCCTCTGTCTGACCGTAATCAACCGACTGTATCCCGCTTCTTATTATTTCAGACACATAGGCTCCGCTGTTCATACCAAAAACCGCTACTGCTATGACAAGGGCTGATATCCCGCTTGTGGCAAAGATACCGTAATACATAAGCAGAAGTTGGACCACGATAGGCGTACCGCGAAAGAAAGTCACATAAGCCGTTGCCGCGGCAGAAAGAATCTTCACAACGCAGTTGGTCTTTGGTATAACTCGCGCAACAGCCAAAAATATACCGATGATAATGCCTATGACAAGAGCGCCAAGGGCGATTATCATTGTATTTTCAAGCCCCAAAACTATTCTTATCAAGCCATCGCAGTTATCGGTAAGGAAAGCATTTGCAAATCTTTCCCAAACAGCGGTAAACATATTTACTGCTAAAGCCCCCACTTTGCGATGAGTTCGTCTATTTTCCCTGCGTCCTTAAGCTGTTTGATAGCCGCGTTGACCTGATCAAGAAGCTCCTTATTGCCCTTCTTAACGGCAATAGCATAGTTCTCAACGGTAAGAGCCTTGTCTATAACTCTTATGGTGCCTTTATTTGCGCCTTCATTAGCTATTTTACGTGCAACCGCATCGTCAAGAATGAATACGTCCAATTTTCCGTTCTGGAGATCTATAACACCGGTTGATATGCCATCGTAAAGTTTCAGCTTAGCATCCTTTATTCCGGGGTATCCCCACTCGGCATCGCCCTCTATGTAGGTCTGACCGGTGTAGCCGCTGCACGCGCCTATCGTCTTGCCAACAAGCTGTGCTTCAAGCTCCTGAACCGTAGTTCCGGTAAAGACGTTGTCATCAGCTCTTACAACGAGAACCTGACCAACAGCGTAGTATGTGTCTGAAAAATCAACGCTCTTTTTGCGTTTCTCGTTCACGGTAAGACCCGTAGCCGCAATATCTGTGTTTCCCGTGGAAACGGCTACAAGTGTCGCGTCAAACTCCATATTGTTGATAACAGCAGTCTTGCCCATTATGGCCGCTATCTCTCTGCAGAGATCCATATCAAAGCCGACGTATTCTCCGTTTTCGTAATTCTCAAAGGGAGGAAATTCAGCATTTGTAGCCACAGTAAGGTTTGGACTATCATCATTTTTCTGAAAGGCCAAGTAGCCGCCTATCAAAAGAATGGCAATGAGGACCGGTACAAAAATTTTCACTTTGCTCATAAATAACACACTCACTTTCATATTTTGTAAAACATGCGGCGATTATAGCACAAGGATATTTTTATATCAATATAA
>JAUNMU010000112.1 GCA_030531745.1 Synergistes sp.
TTCCTTAAGTCAATATCTCATTTTTCGGAGGTGGTTTTATGCGCGATTTTACGTTTGAGTACAAGACAAAGGTCTATTTTGCAAAAGGTGCTGTGAAAAAATATCTTTCGGCACTTATGGACGGCGTTGGCAAAAACGTGTTACTTTGTTACGGCGGAGGATCAATTAAGCGGAACGGTGTCTATGAAGAGGTCATGGCAGTGCTTTCCGAAGCGGGCAAAAACGTAACGGAATTTTGCAAAATTATGCCAAACCCGACATATAACAAAGTTCTTGAAGGTGCGGCGGCAGTTAAGGCACACAACATTGATTTTATTCTCGCGGTGGGCGGCGGCTCTGTAATGGACTGTGCAAAGGCTGTTTCCATGGCAGCGGTCTACAAAGGCGATTTATGGCACGACTTCTGGGCAAGGTATGGCACAGTAGATTTTGTTCCCATACCGGTTGGTGTGATTCTAACTCTTTCCGGCACAGGCAGCGAGGTAAACGGAGATGCAGTCATTACAAATACAAAGGAAATGGTTAAGACGGGGCATAATTATCCGTCGTGTGCGCCGCAGTTTGCGCTCATTGACCCGACCTACACATTCAGCGTTCCGCGCAGTCAGCTTGCAGCCGGAGGTTTTGACTCTCTGTCTCATGTAATGGAGGCATATTTCAGCCGCCCCGACTCTGCCAATATTTCCGACGGCATAGCGGAGGTGCTTATGAGGACGATCATCCAAAATCTCAGAGTTGCGATGAAAGACAATCACAGTTATGAGGCTATGAGCAATCTTATCTGGGCGTCTTCAATGGCCGAAACTATGATCACAAAACTTGGCAAGGAGTGTGACTTTGAATGTCACAAGATGGAACATGTGATAGGAGCATACACAAACTGCCGTCATGGTGACGGACTTGCCGTTTTGCATCCGACATATTACAGGCATATTTATATGGAAGGTCTTGCAAAATTTGAAGCATTTGCAAGGAATGTATGGGGCGTAGAGCGTGGCAGTATGACGCGCGAAGAGCATGCACAGGCAGGGATAGACGCGCTTGAATCTTTTATAAAGGAACTTGGGCTGCCCGCAAAACTCTCCGATATATGCGACGCAGACGAAGAGATGCTCGCAAAGGCAGCCGCATCGTGCGAGATCTCACAGGGCAGCTATAAAATTATGACGCATAATGAGATTTTGCAGATTTTTTACGAATGTATGTAGCGTCAGTCTCTGAGACGTTCTTTTACATAACGCACAAAATGCCTTGCTTCGCTTGCCGCGCTCCAAATGAGTATCAGGTAAGGCGGAGCAAGGACTATGAATTGTACTATGAAAAAATTCAGCGTCTCTTTCGGTACTAAAAGAGAAGGAGTTGCTGCGGCGAATATTGCAAGGATTGCAAAACGAACCTTTGATGGTTTTCTGCGGCGCACTATGTCCATGACACGCACAAATCCGGCAACTGCTAAAATATCCGCGTAGCTGCACAGTATCCCGGCAATTTTAGAACTTGTCAAATAGAGATCTATGCGGAAGTTTGTTCCTATCCA
The DNA here is from genome assembly GCA_030531745.1 of Synergistes sp. Taxonomy (GTDB): domain Bacteria; phylum Synergistota; class Synergistia; order Synergistales; family Synergistaceae; genus JAUNMU01. The sequence goes on from JAUNMU010000112.1 coordinate 1,538, forward strand.
ATAAAACAATGAGCCAAACATCTTATGCAGCTTCCCCTTTTAGTGTGTTCAGAAATTTCATTATCATAACAGCACCGCTGACTTCAAGTGTGATGTAAAAGAAGTTTGACAGCAGAATAAAGAATCTGCCTATCCACAGATATTCGTCCATTGAAAATCCATATTTTTCACACGCAGAGATTCCTCCCGTGATGTAAAAAAACGCAAGAAGCACGCAAAAGGCGGCAACAGCACAGTCACCGGACAAAGTGTTCCGCGCAGCACGTCTGCCGCCCCTGTATATACGGACGATCCTTGCAAAATACAACACAAGGAGTGCGTCAAACATTATCATTGCGGCACAAAGTATTATGCGGACGCTCCACGGAAAATAAAAATTTTCGCCGCGTATTAGCATATCGGGTACTTTGTTCATCCCAAATTCAGGCATAAACGAATAAACGACAAGCAGACAGAAAAATACCGCGGACGACAAAAGCGCCGTGCGTGAAAGACCTTTGTTTTCAAGTATGTCGGTATATGCGTACTTTATGGCGCAGAATGAAAATAGCTGAATAAATACCCAAAACAGCCCCATGAGCCGCTCTATCATAAAGTAATCCATTACGGTTTTTCACACTTTCCCATAAACATTATCGCACCGGTCGCGTTCTCTCTGATAATGTATATGAAAGGTCTGTTCACGTTGAAAATAATATATTTTTCTCGGTCATACCTTGCCGATATACGGTTTATTATCACAGACGTTGCGGCGGCCGCCTCGGTTCCCTCTTCTGCAACTCCGATAAAGGTCTTATGCAGCACATTTCCTATATATATTTTATTCCCGCCGGTCATTCCCGTGAAATTCGCTTCTTTCGCGCTGAACGGTGAATGCGCACCCATTTCGGATATGATCTGTGACAGCTCATACGAACACTCCTGTCTGAACTTCGGCAAAGAGACCGTAACATTGCGCGCTTCCATCTTTTCGCACAGAGATGAAAATTCTTCGGCGTTCAATTTATCTTCAAGCTCTGCAATATCCGATTTTTGAGACGGCAGTACAACGAACATAGAAAATCGTCCTCCCTTGTAAGGCAGTTCCGCGACTTCCGCATAGCCTGCGTTTACATACCCAAGTCCGTTAAACGTCTGCTTCATCATGCGGACGTTAAGTGTCTCGCCGTTTGTTCTTTTGAATTGCGCAAGGTTTGTGTTATACGGCTCAAATTCTCTCTCCCACGATGATTTGAAATATACCGCATTCGTCAGCACAAGCTTTGTAGCCTTCGTAAGGACTCCCCTTGCAATTATCTCTTTTATACCGCCATTCGTATGAGTATCGGTCCATCTGTTGATCACTCTGCGCGCACCTTCCGTATCGGCGGCGTAGTTCAGAACAGCAAGACCTGCTTTGTAATCTTTTCGTACTGTATGAACAAATTCGGGCATGAGCTTATAATTTTTCGCCGCCCAGAGCGCGTTTGCGACAGAAAACAGCGCAGCCTCACGTGGCACCGATGAAGCTTCTCTCATAAGTATATTCATGCTCTTGTGTATATCGGGCTCAAAGTGAAAGACCTCAGCTATTTCGTCTTCGGTTGCTCCGTCTGCGCCGGCATATACCATTGCAAAGGCAGAGGATATGCTGTAAGGTGAAAAGAAAAAGTTTTTATCTTTTTCTTTCTTTGACAATTTACCGAACATATCAAACGCAAATCTGTTCACCGAATCGGCAGCCTTTGCAGAAAGCATTTTTTCTTCGTGAGAAAACGATGAGGAGTCGTCAACAACAAACCCCGCACGAAGGGCAAGTATCTCAATATCATTTTTTATCACAGGATATTCAAAACCGGCTGCCTTGAAAGTTGCTTTATATGCGTTTGCAAGCTGACGCAGAGTTGAAAGTTCCGTTTCACTTAACTTTGACATATCCTTCTCCGCGCCCTTAACTGCCGTAACGATCAATGACACAGCCTGCTCAGGCGTTAATGCACTCTTCCCGGGTGTAATATCAACATCAATAAGCCCTGCATCGTGCAGTGATGCCAAAGAATGATACGTCCAATGATAAGGCGGGATCAATTTTATTTCCTCCGCGCAGACGGGAAACCGTACCAAAAGAAACGCAGCGACCACCGCAACTATAATTTTTATTTTCAAAGACCAATACCTCCGTATAAAGCATCGCGCAGATATTATAGCCTATTTGTCATAACGATTAAAGAAAAAA
>JAUNMU010000113.1 GCA_030531745.1 Synergistes sp.
TCACCATCACGGCTGATAAGATTATACGCTATTTTGGAACAGCGACAAACATTATTATGCACTAAAATCAATTTTTAAGGAAGCCGCTGATTATATACCCCATCAGATAAACAAACGCAGCCCGTGTGATATTGAAAGGAGAATAAAAATACACACGGACTGCGTCTTATACAGATTTGAGATACGGGGATCATCTCAATTACTGTCTTGTTTAGTTTGCCGCTTTCACAGATGCGTGTACCTTACGGCACGCGCACCTGCGATGTTATAAGTCGGTTTTTTTGTTTTGTTTGTGTTACTTTTTTCTGCGTGTAGGTACGAATGCGAGACCGAGGAGAGCAAGTGCCGCAAATCCGGCGTTGCAGCCTACGCTGCTGCCGTTGTTGGATGCGGAATCTTCGCTCTTGTCTATGACTATCGGGTCTGCGATCGCACCGTTTTCGTCGCCGTCAAGGTCATAGTTGCCGCCGTCAAGGATGTAGACACTCACAAGATAGTCTTTGTCTGCGGCTATCTTTGTTGCGTCCTTGCCGTCCATTTCCTGGATTGTGAATGCCTTGTCTTTTGCCTTTGACACTGAGTCAACGTAGGTAAAGCGTTCGGCTTCTGCACTGCCCAACAGCTTGTAGAGTTTCACGGCAGAGGGCTTATCGTTTATGAGTTTGTCTTCCGATGTCGCTCCGAGTTTGTCTCCCGATACCGCGAAGCTCACCATGATTGTACTGCCATCTTTGACCGCACCACCTTCTGTGTAGATTACGGGGAAGCTGACAATATCTGTTGATTTAACGGCATGACCGGATGCGACTATCGCCTTTTCCGCGACATCGCGTTTTACAAAGACGTTTCCGTTACCGTCCTGCATGAGGTTCTCTGCCTTGAAGTTACTACCACGCAGTAGAGTTACGGCTTCGTTGACATCGGGGAACCATGCGCCTGCAGTGACCGGCTCAACGCCTTCGGGAAGTTTGTCTTTACTAACCACAGGCTTTACCGGTGCAGGTGTCGGTGTCGGCTTCGGCTCTTCTTTTGTTGTGACAGTGTACCAACCGTCCATGCCCTTTATTACCTCTACAGCTTCCAGCGTGAGATTTTTTTCGGCAAGGTAGGCGATGATAAACGCATCTCTGACCTTTTCATCTTTGAAGTAGAAGTTTGTGCCGTTGGTGATCTCTACATCTCCGGAACCGGTGAAGTAGACGCCATCGCCCACATAGTAATTGCCGCCTTTAAGTGAAAGTTTGCCCTGTACCGCAAATATCGCGCCCTTATCTTTGCTGACGTAGCTGTCCTTGCTGAGTCCGTCTATGCCAAAGGCAGCGCCTTTTGCGACAACGATCTGTCCATCGCCTGAGAGTGCAAGCGTTTTTCCTTTCAGCTCCAGTGTTTTGTCACCTGATACCGGTACAGTAGCTTTTCCGGCGAGTTTGCCGGTGTAGCCGGTTGAGAGGATGACTCTTGAATAATCAAGATCTCCAAGTGCCTTGCCAAGTTCTGCAGGGGTATTGACTTCCTTAACTTCGCCTTTTTCAGCGACTTCGTACCAGTAAGTTTCGCCCGCTACTTTTCTCATCGTTCTACCGCTGCCGACATATGCACTGTCGCCAAACTGCTCTGCCGCTTCGTCAGTTGCAAAGTAGAATTGTGTCGTCTCTACCTCAAGATTGATCCTGCCGTTGCCGGTGAAGTAGTCGCCGCTCGTGCGGTACTTGCCGTGGTCAAGCGTAAGAGTACCCTGTACGTCAAATATCGCATCGCTGTCCTTGCTGACGATATTCTCCGCACCGAATACGAGAAGATCCACGCTTGCCGGAACTGTTATCGTTCCGCTGAGTGTTAAGCCGCTGTTGCTCAGATTCAGTGTTTTGACCCTTGCGTCTGATGATACAGTAACTGCGGGAAGTTCGCCAACGTAGCTCTCTGCGAGGATGACCACTGAATAATAACTATCTCCAAGTACCCTCTTAAGATCTGCAGAGGTAGTGACGTTCTTCACTTCGTCGTCTGACGTGACTTCATACCAAGTGTGGCTGTCCTCTACACTTTTCACCGTCTGGTGGGAAGCGGTGAGATACGCCTCTTTGAAGGCATCTGCAGAAGCCAGAGTTGCAAAGTAGAACTGCGCGCCGTTCTTAATCGTGATGTCACTCGTCTCATCGCCGCTTGCGAAGTAGTCGCCGCTTGCCGAAATCTTGACATCTCCGCTAATAGTCAATTTGCCGGTGTTGTGAATTGCATAGAGAGGGGTATCATCATCAGCTGAGAGTACCTGTATTGTTCCGTTTGCAATCGTAAGCGTACCATCGTTGCTGATGACAACAGCGTACTCTTCGCCCTCACCAAACCTGCCCGTATCTCCCGACATGATAAGTGTCTTGCCATTCAGGTCAAGCGTGATGGCTGCTCTGTCTTCCGATATATCAAGGCTTGCATCTCCGGATGCATTGAAGACGTCCTCATCACCTGACAGAATGACCGTTACGTCCCCAGACTCTGACTTGGCACCTGACACAACTTCTAAAAGGCTTGCCCAGTTGTCAACTTTATACGTCTCAGTATCTCCCACCTTGGAAATTCCAGCGTAAGAGAATGCTCCGAGGCACAGCACTGCGGCTGCAAGTGTCAGCCATGTGAATATTCTTTTCTTATTCATTGCCACATCTCCTTAAATTTTTTTTGCAAGATACGGCGTTTATTCGCCGCTTTCCGTTTTGAATATGTCCATTGATTTTTCCCGCATTTCACTGCGAAAATCATCACTGCGCGACAGCGCCGCGCACCTTCTGTGATAAAACCGACTATGGAAAACGCCGACCGATAGACTATAAGAACCACTGCCTATTGCACTGCCAATAATATCGTGAACATCTCCCCTTGCCTCGCTGCGGGACGCGCAACGTCAGCCTTGCAGTGAGACAAATCCCACGTATTTATTGGAATCATCAATAATCAGTATCTCCTACGAAAAGAATCGGCGATTCCTATATGCGTGAAAAGCTATCCATCACGTCCCCGTCACGGCGGCCACCTCCCACGCAAAAAACGGCAGATAGGCACGTGCATTTCCGCACTACCTATCTGCCGTTTTTTGTAATTTTCGTGTATATTTTGCAAAGCACCGCCTATCGCGGCACTTTTACCTACGCTACTATCTGACCATGAAGAGACGCCAATAAGGCGCGAGGCGCGAACTGCGAACTGCGAACATTATAGCGCCTCCTCCTTCGTTTGCCAAGCCCATCGTTGACATTTTATCGTATTTTTGCAAAATTTTGTGCGTTTGACCAAAGCCTGCCCGACGACCGCCGCCGCATCCCAACGCACTATAGAAAGTCATATACCAACCATTATGCCGATGCCAAGATGTCTTGCACGATCTTTGCCTTTCGCTTTGGTATCCTATCCACACCGTAGCTGACGTAAATCTCACCCGAAACTCACACATACGCCAACGCCGCTACGTATGGCACAACGCATATTCTACACATACATTCGCGCAGATGTCAATAGGCAATTTTTAATGAAACAGGGATTTTTTTACGCAAATTGCCAAAGTTATCGCTCCCCTCACAAAATAGTGAATATCCCATTGTCTCCCTGCGGGACGCGCGAAAACGACAAATATACAAGTATTTAGGACACACTGATTAATTCGTTTTTGGCAGATAAACACGACAGCTGCTTCCGCTGA
>JAUNMU010000114.1 GCA_030531745.1 Synergistes sp.
ATGACGGCTTTCAGTTTGGTTCGGATCTTTTTCAGCCTTGCGGCGACTGCCTGTTGTGTGATGTGCAGGAGGGAGGCGATCTCTTTTTGCGTAAAGCCTTCCATAAGTGCCTGTGTCAGGTCAAGTTCTGCCGGTGTGAGCATACGTTCAAGCATTGTGCGCAGCTCCGCCGCGCTGTAGCCGTCTTCCTCGGCGGCAGCCGTATCTTCTGCTTCTTCGTAGGCGCTGCCGTCGTCTTGAGCTTTCCATCGTCTCATTCTTGCGGCGGCATCGCGCACAAAGCCGGGGAGATTGTTTTTCAGATATTGCGCAAGCCACTGTTTGTCGGGACATTTGGGTATCAGCGTAATGAGCGCCAAATAGCCCTCTTGGACAAGGTCGTCAAAGTCCGCGCCTCGTCCCTGATATCTGAATGCCGTTGCCCGAACGAGCGGAGTGAAGCTTTGAAGTGCGGCAGAGATGGTGAACTCGTCACGCATAAATTACGACCCCGGTCTTTTCCGGCCACGCTTCAAGATGCACATAGCCGCGCATGCTGTTGGGTCTTGCCTTTGAAAAACCTGTCTGCAACGCTTTTTTGCAGAAATCTTCCTGTCGGCACGCACACACCGCAATGTCAACTGCAAGCCCGCATCTGTGCAGACTTGCCGCATCTGCCCCCACTGCCTCGTTCATCGTGCTGCATCGGTATCCGCTTGCTACGACCAAAGGCTCACCGAGTCTGTCGCGCAGCAGCTGCAGGAGTGCGGTAAGTCGTCTGGAGAGCACTACCGCATGGCAGCACGGACATTGAAATTCTTTCAGGCTGAAATCCTCAGTCACCCTAAAATCATTGAAGTGCAGTGCCAATTCCGTGCCGTGCGGCACAAATATGCTTTCGTTCCCTATTGTCATTATCATGAAAGCCCCCTTGTCCTCAGATATATGCAAATAGTATATCACAAATACACTTTGCATACTATAAACTGTACTGAGTGTAACAGTGGGCTGCATGACTCAAAAATACAAACGCGAAAGAGGGGAAAATTTATAATTGCTCGTCCTGTTTTAGCACCTCGCTGTATAACTTCGTAAGCTGATCCGCAATGGCTTGAGGTGAGAATTTGGCTATTGTCTCTGCCGATATTTTAGCACTGTCGTATTTTTTTGCATTTTCAAACATATACCTGAACGCATCAACAAGCGCCTGTTCATCGTTGACCGGAATCAACACCCCATTGCTTTCATTTACAAAAGACTCCGGACCTCCGCAGCGTGTCGCGATCACGGGCAAGCCGCACGACATCGCTTCTATGTACACGACACCAAAGGTTTCAGCCTGAGAGGGGAGGACAAAGCAGTCGGATGAAGCGAGATATCCGGCAATTTTATTTCTTGGCATAACCCCTAAAATTTTCACCTTATCTGCTACGCTTAGATCTTTTACAAGTTTTTTGCACTTATTCAACTCACTTCCGCCACCGATCAGGGTCAGCGTTACCGCAGTCTGGTTTTGAAATGATTTAGCAAACGCCGTTATGCACAGCTGAGGATTTTTTAGCGATATCATATTCCCCACAAAAGTAAAGTTAAAACAGTCGTGCTTTACACTGGATATGTTGCCAAATGCAGTTAGGTCAACAATATTGGGTATGCACTTTGTATTTACTTTCGCAATATCATATATGCGTTTTTGCATAGCAGGGCTTACTGTAATCACATCATCGTAACTTTGATAGACCATGGCTGCAATATTAAGTAAATTAGCAGAAATATCACTCACATTCATATTTACGGAAGATGAATGTTCTGTCATCACGAATTTTGCAGAAGTCAACGGTTTTAGGGCAAGTGCAATTTCGGCTTCACCTAAGAAGTGTGCATGTATAATATCAGGTTCACCGTGTTCCTTTACTATTTTGCGGTAAAGCTTCTTTATGCCCCATTTGCCGCAAGATGCCAACAGACTGTGCGGCACTCTGCCAAGAGGAATGTTAATTGCATACACGTCCATTCCGTCTTTCACAAAATGCTCCGTACCCCACTTGCGCCAACGGCGAATAGAACGTAAGTCAACCGCAACAAATACAACCTTATGCCCTGCATTCGTAAGCGCACGCGCCTGATCAAATTCAAATATTCCGTTGCCTGGGTACTTGTCTGTAGGATAACCAAGTGCAACAACTAAAACTTTCATTTTCATTTTAGTACTTAACTAACTTTCTTCTGACGTTCAATAATATTGGCAAATATTTATTAAACATTGACACAGGATACTCATTATGTGCATGAGGCGGTTGCTTCATTATCCCGTCAAATTCAACTCGTGTCATACCTATACGGTTAAGAACAAAAGCAATATCTTTCTCCAATTCGTCAGGCGAATACAATGGCTCATGCAACCGTTCAAGCGCTTCCTCACGAGTCATTTGACCGCTTATTATCATACTTGAATAATGTGAACTGCGTTTGTCAACGCCAAACTTCTGCGGCAGATAATAACGCTGCATCAATTTGGTAAATATTGATTCACAGTGCTTGTCACCGTAATATTCAAATCCGCACGTCTCTTTTAATATTTCAAGAGCATTTTTAGCATTGTAGTCAACATAATTAAGAGGTTTTATTGTCTGTATCTTGCGTAAATAACCGTAATATAACCGTTTTTTCAACGTGGATATAATAGGCAATCCGGTGGAATCGTATTTTTTGCCAAAATGTTTCCATATAGCAAGCAAATGAGCAGCATCTGATGCATCATAACTGTTTCCACGTTGTAAGATACACTCTAGTGCAAAATTACTGCCATTTATAAAGCAGTCAATGCTATTCTCAGCAGCATATTTGTACAGACACGCAAACAACACATTGTCTTGAGGAATGGCTATATTCGGAACTCCTGCCCGTATGAACGCACACGTCAGGTCACCAAAAAGCTCTTGGTTTGGTCGTTCAATTATGAGATTTATGCCGTACGCATCGCATATTTTTTTGACATTTGAAGTTGTTACGGGGGCGTCAAGCCCATCATCTATATGGAGCGCAAGTATGCGAAGCCCATAGGTTTGACAGAGATACGCAGCATAGTCTGAATCTAAACCACCGGAAAGTCCTAACATACAATCGTATTTGTAGTTTTTCCGACGCTCTTTTAATTCTGTGAAAACTTTATCCAAATATGCCTTGCCTTCTGCATTTGGTTTATAGACAACGTCTTTTGCTTGCAAGGCATCTGTGCAATAATTGCAGTACCCATTTGCGTCAAAGACGATAGTACTGTCTCCTTTGTTATCCATAACGCACCTTTTACATTGTCTGTATTCCATTCCTAATCCCCCAAATGCCCTTTTGGCTCGGGCGTGTAATATTTTCTCGCTTGTTGTCCCTCACAGATACTTGTGTGTCAATAATCGGTGCTTTATCAAATGGTCAAGATTCCGTCTCTGACAAGCAAACTTGAAGTTGGGAATATACCATCAGTTATGTCTCTTGCTTCGCCTGTCCGAACGAAGTATTTCTACGCGCTCGTTGAGTGTTTTCGGCGCGAACGGATTTCACATCGGAAAATTACAGCAATGGCAAAATATGCCCGTTACAGAAGCGTCCCAGCACGCTGACGAAATTCACCGACAGAGATGTTCATTCTCGCAGCTGCCTGCGGAACGGTCAAAATTCCGTCTTTGACAAGACCGCTTAAAGTTGA
>JAUNMU010000022.1 GCA_030531745.1 Synergistes sp.
AGCAAGAGGCGAAGCAAGGGGTATGAAGATAGGCAGAACTGAAGGTATATTCACAACATTAAGCGGTCTTGTCAAAGACGGAATTTTGACTGTTCCGCAGGCTGCTGCGAGAATGAACATCTCTGTCGGTGAATTTCGGCAGCGCACGGAAGCACTTCTGTAACGGGCATATTTTGTCATTGCTGTGATTTTCCGAGGTAAATTCCGTTCGTGCAAAAACACTAAACGAGCGCGTAGAAATGCTTCGTTCGGATAGGCGAGGCAAGAGGCGGAACTGATGGTATATTCTCAACTTGAAGCGAGCTTGTCAAAGATGGAATTTTAACTGTTCAGCAGGCTGCTGCGAGAAGAGTTTGTATTGGGTAAATTATACGATAAGAATACAGGATGTGATTAAATTGGCAGAGGAAAAGAAAAAAGTTGCCAAGGAACAGATAAACACTGTTCCGGAAGAAGAGATACTGCGTCAGCGCAAAGACAAACTTGCGCGTCTTCGCGCCGAAGAGGGGTATGATCCTTTCAAGGAAGACCATTATGAAGTAAAGCATAACATAGCCTTTGTCCGCGAAAAATACGATTCTCTGCAGCCGGAGGAGTGGTCTGAAGATGAAATTCAGACTGCCGGTCGTATAATGGTGCTTCGCAGACACGGAAAAACAGCATTTGCTGCATTTGAAGACGAAAGCAGCAGCATACAGCTTTGCTTTCAGTTTGACGTCCTTGGTGAAGCTGAATATACATTCTTCAAGAAATGGGTTGATGCCGGTGACTTCATAGGGCTTGTCGGTGTACCGTTCCGCACTCAGCGTGGAGAATTGACACTTTCTGTGCGAAGCTACAAACTGCTTTCAAAAGCACTCCGTCCTCTGCCTGAAAAATTCCATGGACTGAAAGATATGGAAGTGCGCTATCGCAGACGTTACGCAGATCTCATTGCGAACGCTGAAGTGCGCGAAACATTTCGCAAACGTACAAAAATAATACAGACATTCAGACGTGTCTTAGAGGCACACGGAACACTTGAAGTTGAGACCCCCATACTCTCCACAATAGCCGGAGGGGCAAATGCGCGTCCCTTTGTGACCCATCACAACACACTTGACATAAATATGTATATGCGCATCGCAACAGAGCTGTACCTGAAGCGTCTTGTCGTAGGAATGTTGGGCAGAGTCTATGAGATAGGCAAACAGTTCCGCAATGAGGGCATGGACATACGCCACAATCCCGAATTCACCTCAATGGAAGTTTATTGGCCCTACGCAAACTACGTTGATATGATGAATCTTACAGAAGAAATAATAGTTGCGTGTGCCGATGAACTTGGAAGCCGTAAGGTTGACTACCAGGGAAACGAAATTGACTTCTCAAAGCCGTTCAGACGCGCCACAATGACTGAGCTTGTAAAAGAACAGACAGGCATAGACTTTGAAACAATATCCGATGAAAATGCACGCAAAGAGGCCGTACTGCGCGGACTGCAGGCTACGCCGTCAATGACACGCTATGAGATACTGCCGCTATTCTTTGAAGAATACGTTGAGGAGCATCTGATACAGCCTACGTTTGTAATCGGCCATCCGACTGTCATATCACCGCTTTCAAAGCGCAACAAAGATAACCCCGAAATAACCGATCGTTTTGAACTCTTCATAAACGGATGGGAGATAGCAAACGCATTCAGCGAGTTGAACGACCCGCTTGACCAGCGTCGGCGCTTTGAAGATCAGGAACGCAAAAGAGAATCCGGCGATGAAGAATCACACCCCTTTGACGAGGACTTCGTTAATGCACTTGAATACGGTCTACCGCCGACCGGTGGCCTTGGTGTTGGCATTGACCGTGTGGTAATGCTACTCACCAACTCAAAGAGCATAAGAGACGTGATTCTGTTCCCAACGATGAAACCATTGGAACAGCGCGGGGAATAAAACAGAAATATTTTGTAATGCGGCTGCCGAAGACATTGTTCTTCGGCAGCCGTAAAGATATCGTACGCAAACAGGAGTATGAAACAAGACTTTGGATTTTCCTGTACCTTTACTTTAGATTTTTCTTGTGTTAAACTTTGGATTATTCTAAACCAAAGGTGGAGATGTGGAGATGGTCAAACGGAAGGCAGAGCTTGCTTTACTTCGGCTTGCAGGGCAGTTTCCTGTTATTGCCGTTACGGGACCGAGACAGAGCGGTAAATCAACGCTTGTTCAGGCGGTCTTTCCCGATAAGCGGTATATTTCGTTTGATGAAAAAAATATGAGGGAACTTGCGAAATCAAATCCGGAAGATTTTATAAGGGCATTTCCCAACGGAATGATTATTGACGAAGCGCAAAAAGTGCCTGAAATATTTGATGCTGTTAAATTATCCGTTGACCGTGGGGAATATATCCCTGGAAAATATATTCTTACAGGATCCAGCCAGTTCAGACTGAAAGAAAACATCACGGACAGCCTCTCCGGAAGAGTTGGCTTGATTAAGCTGTTGCCATTTTCCATTCAGGAATTGAAAGAAGCGCAGCTTTTGCCAAACGATCCATACGATGTGATGCTGAAAGGTTTTTATCCGCCGTTGCATGACACCAAAAAACATTTTTATCCCGATGATTGGTTTGAAAACTACATTGAAACCTATCTTGACCTTGACGTAAAAGATCAGATCAACCCACTAAATGTTAATGCATTTCGCAAGTTTATTCTGACCTGTGCATTGTACAGCGGACAGATGGTCAACTATGATGCCATCTCTCGCCTTGTTGGTGTATCTGCTGTAACCGTAAAGAAATGGTGCTCGGTTTTGGAGGCTTCATACATTATCCATTTTTTATCTCCGGATAGCTGCAATTTTGGTAAAACCATTGTAAAAACTCCCAAACTCTATTTCACGGATTCCGGGTTGCTCTGCTACCTACTCAGATTGTACTCAAAAGAAGAACTGTTGTTGGACAGCCACAAAGGTGCGGTTGTTGAGACAGCTGCCGTCGCGGAGATGCTGAAAATGCGTTTTAACATAGGCAAAAGAGCAAATATGACATACTTCAGAGACAAGGGAGGATTTGAAGTTGACACAATAGCCGATTGGAAACATACGTTTGCTATTGAAATAAAAAGCCGCAGCGATACAGAAAAACAGATGTCAGCAAATGTGCGGCGATATATGGCAATGCGAAATGATAAAACATTTGCGCAAGTCTTTTATTTGGGAGATCTGACCTGTGATATAAACGCTGTGCGGTATGTATCTTGGCGTGACTGGGGAGCGGAAATTTGAAACATCTGATTTATCGTACAAACAAACACCCGTATATGACCGCAGTTGAACCCATCAAGTGAGCAGCCATCAAACTGCCTTGTGCAGATACGGTATCTTGCGCATGATTACAGTCAATATCAGAGATATGCAGAAAACAAAAATTGCCGTTATCGGAATATTGAGCCATATATTTTCGCAGAACATAAATTTGATTTTAGCCATTATGAACAGTATAAATGCGTGAATGCAGTATATGCCAAAGCTATTGTCCGATAAAAATGTGACAATAAATTTGTATTTATCGCTGATCGTGCAGCTAAGCAGAGCAGTAAATAAACTTGCTGATGAAATAATTACCAGTGGGGAACGGTAGTTGTAAAATACACCGGATGGTTCGTTTAGATAGTGCGATAGGAAATATGTGCAACCAACAATCAAGGCTCCGGAGATGATAAACGTCAGAATGCCCGCAAAGCATATTTTGCGCTTTGATCGTTGGGACTTTGACTCAAATAAATATGCACCCAAGACAAAATATCCTATATAGCTTGTAAATTCACTGAGGTTATACAGAGATATGATGTTGGCGGCTTTTGAAGAAAAGAGATTCAGTATATCTTGTGCGGACATTACGGCACATACCGCAACCCAGACGTATATATAAAATTTAAGGCAAGACCTATCTGTATTGCAATACCATTTGCCTACGATCGGCAACAACGGATAAAGACCTACAAGTGCGTAAAGATACCAAAGATGATAAAATCCGCTTGTTGTTATCATTTTGATTGCTATATGAAGAAATGGTTTTCCTTTTACAATGATATATGCTGCGGAACTGAGAAAGGACCAAAATAACAATGGACAAAGAATGCGGCATACCCTTTTTTTCAGGAAAACGGGCAACGGCTCCGATGCGGCTTTTCTTGTCAATAATGCTCCGCTCATCATCATAAACAATGGAACGCAGCTGCGTGTGAAACTGTCATAAAAATTTGCGGCATTCCATCGTGGGCTAAATTCATACCAATATCCTGCGGCGGCATGTAAAAGGATCACCATAAAGCATGCACATACTCTTATCAAATCCAAATTGGGGTTTTTATCGCTTAAAATGCGTCTGTCTGTCTGTCTGTATGTATGTATGTTTTGTTCATTATTTGTATTCTCCTTTGATGTTTTTCAATACCGTACCATAAATCATGAATACTATACCCATAATTTTCGCTACACTGCAAGTATAATTGATTTTTTTTACTGTCCGTTATATTCTATGCGAAAATAGTCCATTACTTTTTTGAATTTATCTTGGGCGGCAAGGCATGTGTCGCGCAAGTAGCCTTTTTGTGTCGGCCATTCACGCAGACCGCGGTAATAGTATAATTTCAGATCTTCGTCAATGATGAATGGCACGATATTGTGACGCAGACACTCTTTGAAGAGCAAAAGACGACCTATTCTGCCGTTTCCGTCTTGAAATGGGTGAATGGCTTCAAATCGCCAATGAAATTCCAGCAAATCGTCAAATGTTTTCTTTTTCGCCGCACTGTATTCTGTGAGAAGTTTGTGCATTTCGGTGCGCACATTCTCAGGTGGTGTGGTTTCATTTCCACCGACTTCGTTTGGGATTTTTTTGTAGTCACCAACGGCAAACCAATCAAGCCGAGAATCGGAAGTGCCGCTTTTTAAGACAGAGTGAAGCTGTTTGATGAGTGCTTCGTCGGGCGGACAGCCAATGCTGTCAATGATTATATCAACGCATCTGAAGTGATTTACAGTCTCAATAATATCGTCAATTTTCAGATTTTCACCGTCAGTGCCGATGGTGTTTGTCTCAAAAATATAACGTGTCTGCTCGTGAGAGAGTTTGTTGCCCTCTATGTGATTTGAATTGTAGGTGAGGTCAATTTGAATTTTATGATAGATTCCGCCTGACAACCTAACTGATTTTTCTGCCCTTATGACCTCTGCGAGGCTTTGGGAACGTTTGCTGCTCTCCGATACTCCTCGGTTTTTTGCCGTTTCTCCGACACAAAGATAACTCATTGCATCTCCCTCACTTTCGTTACACTGCAAGTATATAAGAAGATCCGAAAAATAACAATCTGCACGTCCGTGCGAATATAATGTTATAATCAAGAGAGCGAAGAGAGAATATGAAGTATTCGGAGGTTTGATTATGGCAAAGAGTGACAGGGATTATTCCATAAAAGAGGAACCGAAGCGAAGATCAATATTTTCGTCTGTTCTTGCGACGATTTTGTTGATTTTTGCTGTAGCGGTGGCTGTTGCTGCGGTGTTTGTCGTATTTCTGTTGAAGGATGTTACTGCAAATCTGCCTACGAAGCAGGAGATGCTAAGCCATGAGTCAAGTCTTGCAACGTCAATATATGACAGAAATGGCAAGCTGATCACACGGCTTTTTCAGGAAAATAGAACTTTAGTGAAGTTTGACGATATTTCGCCATGGATGGTAAGGGCTATTCTTGCTGCGGAAGACGATGAATTTTATGACCATGCGGGAATACGGCCTATTGCCGTTCTGCGTGCCGGTATCGTTGACCTGCTCCATAAAGGAGCAAAGCAGGGGGCGAGTACGATAACACAACAGCTTGCTCGTAATTTATTCCTTTCACAAGAAAAGACGATGATACGCAAAGTTAAGGAGGCTGTCCTTGCAGTAAAGCTTGAAGATATTTATTCAAAGCAAGAACTTCTTGAGATGTACCTTAACACAATATACCTGGGCGGCGGTACGTACGGTATAGGTGCTGCGGCAAAGTTTTATTTTGATAAAGAGCCTAAGGATCTTGATATAAACGAATCCGCAATTATCGCCGGTTTGGTGGCCGCACCAGAAAAGTATTCTCCCTTTAAGCATGCGGATCTCTGTCAGAGACGCAAAACCTATGTCTTAAAGCGTATGCTTGATTTGAATTGGATCTCAAAGGAAGATTACGATGCCAATATTAACAAGACACCGAAACTTTCAAAGAGTAGGAAGCGCACTAAATCTTCAATATCATTTAACACCGCGCCGTATTTTGTATCTTACATACTTTTTAATCAGTTGTTGCCCGAATACGGTAAAGATGGCGTTTATCGCGGAGGTCTTAAGGTAAACACTACGATTGATTTAGATCTGCAGCGCAAAGCTGAGCAGGTTATTTCAAAGATGCCGCATGAGGGAGCGCTTGTTGCATTGGATCCGTCAACCGGAGAGATTTTGGCTCTTGTAGGAGGACGTGATTTTTCAAAGAGTAAATTTAACAGGGCGACTCAGGCATACCGACAGCCCGGATCGTCATTTAAGCCTATAGTCTATGCCGCAGCGCTTGAGGACGGATACAGGGGAATTGATCATATCCTTGATGCGCCGCTTGAATTTCCGAACGGATGGAGTCCGAAGAACTATACGTCAAATAAATTTGACGGTGAGGTCACTCTTATGACGGCACTTGCAAAATCAATAAATACATCTGCCGTGCGTCTTGCTCAAATAGACGGAGTGGATAAGGTGCGCGACATAGCGAGGAGGCTTGGGATCACGAGCAATTATCTCCCTGACGATCTGTCAATATCGCTCGGAACGGCAAGCATTACTCCTATGGAACTTCTTGTAGCATACGCGGCATTTGCGAATAACGGTTCACGTGTTGAACCTTATTCAATAAGGGAGGTTTTGTCACGAAAAGGAGAGCCTCTCAAACAGAATGGTCCTAAGATAGAAAATGCGATCTCCGCAGGAACCGCCGCATCAATGAGGTCGCTGTTGCAACAGGTCATAAACTGGGGCACAGGAACAAAGGCAAAAATCGGAAATTACGAGATGTTCGGAAAGACAGGCACAACCAATGACTGGACCGATGCATGGTTTGTGGGTGGTGTGCCCGGGCTTGTCGTTGTTGTCTATGTCGGCAATGATAACCATAAACCGCTCGGGGGAAGATCAACGGGGGCGATAGCGGCACTTCCGGTGTGGAAAGAATTTGTGCAGTATGCGGTTGAAAAGCTGAATCTGCCAACCACATTCACGGTTGACGGAAATTCTGACATTGAAGAAGTTACGGTATGCCGCGACACCGGTTTTTTGGCAGCAGACGGATGTAAAACAGCTAAACTCTTGCTGCCTGTGGGGTATGTGCCGACGGCTTTATGTCCGTGGCATGGTGGCTCAAGAAGTGCAGCGGCAGAAGATGAAAACGCCCCTCAGTTTCTTATAGCCCCTATTGACGATGATGCCACGGTCGCAAGATACGCTATGAGACGGCCTCATTCTGCACAGCAAAAAGAAAATACGCAGGAGATGCCTCAAGACACAGAGGTTGAGGAACCTGTGACAGTTGTCCAGAAAAAGACGGAAGAAAAAACTCCGGTCAAACTTCCGAGTGCAGCAGAACGCAATCCATACGCCAAGGAACCAAGCAAGGAAAGTGATATAGAGGCAAAATACCAAGAACTCCTAAAAAAATATAACATTACTGCCGACTGATAGCGTATTGATCGGCAGTTTTCTTAAAATTCCGGCCATGGACTCGGCACAAAAATGCGCTGAAAGAGATTCATGGCATAACGGTCTGTCATGCCCGATACCATGTCAACGGCTTCTTGTGCATTGTCTCCGTTATTGTTGAGTTCGTAGTTGAAGAGTGCTGTAATGACGTGTTCAACTTTTGAGCTTTCCGCACTTATGTCGGCGTGTGAATAAACATATTTGTTAAGGAACGAACGCAGCAATTCAAGGTGTGCAAGCATATCGCTGCTGAATGAGACTGTACTCTCTGTACTGTTTTCAATCACATCAAGAATCATACTGTTGATTCGCCTTGAGTTTGGAATTGACAGAATTTCTTTTATATCATCCGGCGGGTTTACCTTATGAATAAAGCCTGCGCGTATGGCGTCATCTATGTCATGGTTAATGTATGCAAGAGAATCGGATACACGCACGACCCACGCCTCCATTGTTGACGGATTTGCGAGATTGTAGCCGGAATGTACATCAACTTGACCTTTTGAGTGTTGAAGAATCCCCATTCTGACCTCCCACGTCAGATTAAGACCTGCTCCGTCTTTCTCAAGATGATCAACTACGCGAAGGCTCTGTGCCGCGTGATGAAATCCGCTTAGTTCGTGTTCCTTTGCAAGCTTGTTTAACACTCTTTCACCCATGTGACCGAACGGAGTGTGTCCAAGGTCATGTCCGAGTGCTATTGCCTCCGTTAAGTCCTCGTTCAGACGCAATGCGCGCGAAATGCTTCTTGCGATCTGTGAAACTTCAAGTGTGTGTGTAAGTCGTGTCCTGTAATGATCTCCTTCCGGCAAGAGCAGAACTTGTGTCTTATGTTTCAGTCTGCGGAATGATTTACAGTGAATAATTCTGTCTCTGTCACGCTGAAAGCATGTCCGCACGGGGCACGGCGGCTCACTGTGCTGTCGTCCTTTGCTGTTTGCCGAAAAAGATGCGTGCGGCGATAGTATTTGCCTTTCAACTTCTTCCCAATGTTCTCGGATGTTAATTTTTATCACCCCATAACATAAAATCTCATCAATCATTATAGTTGTCACTTACACATACGTCTATGGTGAAAGTGATTGTCCTAACGCGGCTGTTGGTATGCAATGGCAATGGCAATCAGCTGCTCCTATATTACAAGCCGCCGATGTATTTCTGCGATCGGCGGCTTGTTGTGTTATTTGCTACTTTATTTGTGCCAGTTTCTCTGCTATTTGGACTGCATTCAGCGCAGCACCTTTGCGGAGATTGTCTCCGACCACCCACATTGCGAGTGCGTTGTCAAGTCCTGTGTCACGGCGTATTCGGCCTACGCGGACATTATCTGTGCCGGCGACTTCTGGGGGCAGAGGATAAACCGCATTCTTTGGATCGTCCTGAACTGTCACCCCGGGAGCCTTTGCAAGAATTTCTCTTGCTTCCTGCGGCGTGATTTCGCGCTCAAACTGTGCGGTCACGCTTTCGCCGTGGCAGCGGAAGACAGGAACACGAACTGTTATGCCGCTTACGCGGAGATTCGGAATATGCATTATTTTGCGCGATTCGTTTACCATCTTCCACTCTTCTTCCGATATGCCCTCATCGTCAAATGCTCCGATATGCGGAAGAAGGCTGAAAGCTATATTATGAGGATAGACAGCATCGCTGTATTCTTCACCCTCAAGGACAGCCTTTGCACCCTTTGCAAGTGATTCAAGCGCTGCGATTCCCGTTCCCGCTACAGACTGATAGGTGCTGATGTTAATGTATTTCAGTCCTGCTGCATTGTGCAGTGGGTAAAGCACGACTACTGCCTGTATCGTGGAGCAGTTCGGGTTTGCTATTATGCCCTTCTGGTTTGACAGGGCAATGTCGCATGAGTTTATTTCGGGAACAACGAGTGGAACCTGAGGATCCATTCTCCATGCCGAACTGTTGTCTATAACGGTTGCGCCGCTTGCAGCTGCCACAGGCGCCCATTTTTTTGATGTACCGCCGCCGGCTGAGAAGAGTGCAATGTCAACACCCTTAAAGGAATTTTCGTTTACGGCGTGTACGGTTACTTCCTCACCTTTGAATTGTATTTTTTTGCCTTCGGAGCGCGGTGTGGCAAGGGCAAACAATTCCGAAACCGGAAAGTCTCTCTGCTCTAATGTTTTTAACATTTCACGTCCGACAAGACCGGTTGCTCCAAGTACGGCTACTTTGTATCCACTCATCAGAATGATGCCTCCCCTATAAAATGTTCGTGCAGCTCACGTGCAGCCTCGTCGGCATGTGATGATGCGACAACACATGTTACCGCAATAGCTGTTGAGGCTATCATATCTATGTTTATTCCGGCCTCTGCAAGGGTACTGAACATCTTAGCAGGAACTTCCGGATGATTTGCTATTCCGGCACCTACTATTGATATACGCGCTATTTCTGTGTCAAATGAGACACCCTGTGCGTCTATTTCGCGGCAGAAGTCTCTGCACACCTGACTTGCTGTCTCAAGATCCGTCTTTTTGACAAGGAAACCGATGTCATTCATACCGCCGCGCATATTGTTCTGTATTATCATTTCCACACCGACACCTTTTTCTGCAAGGTTGGCGAAGAAACGTGCGGCGATTCCCGGAATGTCCGGTACCCCTAAAAGCACTATTTTAGCAACTTTTTTGTCTTGTATTACCGATTTTATTATGAGCCCTTCTGTGACAGGATTTGCCATGACCCATGTGCCCTCCTCTTCTACAAAGCTTGAACCGACATAGAGCGGTATTTCGTAACGAGCCGCTACCTCAACGCTGCGTGCCTGAAGCACCTTAGCACCCAAGACCGTTATCTGCATACATTCGTTAAAGTCTATTTGTCTCAGTTTTTTTGTATTGCTTATAACGTGCGGATCTCCGGTCATTATGCCTGTGACATCTTTTAACAGACAGCATGACGATGCGCCGAGTGCTGCCGCGAATGCGACTGCCGACAGATCCGAGCCTCCGCGTCCGAGTGTTATTACATCTCCGGCATCGGTTACTGCCTGAAATCCCGTTATTACTGCTACTATTCCTTTATTGAGTGCGGCTTCAACGGCATCCGGCAGTATTTCATATATGCGCCCTTCCATCGGAAAGCCCTTTGCCTTTATCCCTGCTTGAAACGCTGTGAATGACTGCGCAGGTACTCCATTGTGATTAAGGGCAAGTGCAAGAAGAGCAACGCTCTGCTGCTCGCCGGTCGCAAGAAGCTGATCCAACTCTCGTCCGTGTTTCTCCGTTGTAACATCGCTTGCGAGTGCAAGAAGATCATCCGTTGTGCTGCCCATAGCGGAGACCACGACGGCAACTCTTGCTCCTGCATCGCGTCTTTTTTTGATGATCTCAGCAACGTGTTTCAGCCTTTCAACTCCGGCGACTGATGAACCGCCGAATTTGAGGACTGTTATAGGTAGTTTTTCCCAGTCCATTATTTTTTTACCTCCGGTTTTACGTTCATCTCAGTGAACTGTTGACTTAGGCTCAGACGTGCTCCGAGAGAACTCCCGTCAAGAACAAAAAACTGCGAACGGACGCCGTGTTCTGTAAAAATGCTGCACATTGTCTTGGCAACTCTGTCGGAAGAACCGCGCACAAGTGCAAGTATGCTCGGACCGGAACCGCTTATGGCAATACTGAGACACTCCGGCAGCTCCGATACGCGGGACAATATAGCATCGCCTCCGGAAAAAAGTTTGCTCCTGTACTGTTGGTGGAGCTTGTCCTCCATACCCCATTTGAGATAATCCCATTTGCCTGTTGCCCACGCTGCCGTGAGAAGTGCGGCATGACCGACATTGAATATAGCGTCAGAAAACGCGACCTGCTTTGGTAGTGCATTACGTGCGTCCGATGTTTTGACTCTTTCGTCCGGCACAGCTACAACGCAGAGAACTTCACGCGGAAGCTCAGGAAGACGGACGTACTTAAGATCCTTTCCGTCCCAACAGCTGACGACCATTCCTCCCAAAAAACATGGGGCAACATTATCGGGGTGTCCCTCTATGATCGTCATCGCACGCAGAAGCTCCGCTTCGTCAGCCGCATATCCCGTGAGATATTTTGCAATGAGCACTCCGGCGACTACTGCTCCGGCAGAACTGCCAAGACCGCGGCAAAGCGGTATTATGTTGTGACACCACAGCGCAAACCCGGGCCCCTGAACTCCCCAAAGCTCGCATGTTTTTTCGTACGCTGTTATCACAAGATTTGCTTTGGGGGAAGAAAGCTCCTTCGCGCCCTCGCCTACCGCTTCTATCTTGTACTCACAACGCGGCAGAATTTCCATAACTTTGAATACATTATTAAGTGAAAGTGCCATGCCTATCGTATCAAAACCGGAACCTAAATTTGCACTTGTGGCAGGTACCTTTATCGTTATAAGAGGCGGCATCACCCCTTCATCACCTCCAAAAGTTCTTCAAGGCTGTCTCCGATCTCCACCGGACGGCCTACCTGTGACATTGCCGTATCGGGATCCTTCAATCCGTTGCCTGTGAGTATCATTACCGCCGTAATACCCTGCGGCAGTCTGCCTTCTTTTTTGAGCTTTATCAGACCGGCAAGCGGTGCGCATGATGCCGGCTCGGCAAAAATTCCGCCATTTGATGAAAGTATATGCTGTGCGGCAAGTATCTCATCATCGGTTACGGAATTAAACTCTCCGCCGGACTCTTTTACAGCTTCCTTTGCAAGATGTGCGCTTACGGGATTGCCTATACGGATCGCAGTGGCAACTGTCTCCGGATTTGGGCATGGCTTGCCTGTGACAAGCGGAGCTGCACCTGCTGCCTGAAAACCCATCATACGCGGAAGCGTGTTGATTTTACCGAGTTCCTTATACTGCTTGTATCCGGCCCAATATGCACTGATGTTGCCCGCATTTCCCACAGGAATCGCGTGCCAATCGGGAGCTTTGCCCAAGACTTCGCATATCTCCCATGCGCCGCTTCTCTGTCCCCATAAACGATAGGGATTAACGGAATTAACTATCGCAAACCCCTCGCGTTCGGCAGCGGCACGCGCCATTTCAAGTGCCTTGTCAAAATTTCCTCTTACTGCTATGACAGCAGCGCCGTACATCAGCGCTTGCGCAAGCTTTCCGAGAGCGACCTTTCCGGCAGGAAGTAAAACATAACACGGCACACCTGCTGCTGCGGCGTATGCGGCGGCAGATGCTGACGTGTTTCCCGTTGATGCACATACGAGAGCCTTTGCACCGTCTTCAAGAGCCTTTGCAACAGCCATCACCATTCCTCTGTCCTTGAATGACCCTGATGGGTTGCATCCTTCAAGCTTTGCCCAAAGGTCTATGCCAAGCATATCACTTACGTTTCCTACGCGCACAAGCGGAGTATTGCCTTCGCCAAGAGTTATGCGCGGTGTTTTCTCTGTTACCGGCAGAAGCTCCGAATATCTTTCAATGACTCCCATAATAATTCCTCCATTATGAAAAATTCTCTTAAAAAATTCAAGCCGTCCCCATACTCTCGTACAGAGACGGCGTATTTTTTAACGTCGCGGTTCCACTCCGTTTCAGCCGACAACCGGCCCTCGTATGCGCTGTATGGGGCGCGCCCCGATGTCTTATCACCTTACATTTTATGAGTGCTTCGGCATCCGCTCAGGGGTGGTGTCACGAAAGTATCCAACGAAAGCCTTCCAGCAAATCAGCCTTCTCTCTGTGAAGGATATAAAATCGCTCGTCCCCATCATCGCTGTATGCAACAATTTATCTTCCGTAGCTTATACTACAACGCACCGTAAATGTCAAGAAATTTTTATAATTCTTTGAGGGCTTTTGTGCGGCGCGAACGGATTTTACTTTGGCGAATTTTTTAATGAAAAATGCGCCGCATACAAAAATGGTGCGGCGCAAGATACAGTACGTTTTATTTACGCTCTTGCCGTTGCCATCAGAAGCTTCAGTCTGTTGAGTTGGTTTGTTGTGCTGACGCTTGCATCGTAGTCAAGCGGCAGGATATTTGCGTCTGCAAATTTTTCTTTCAGTGCCTTTATTACACCTTTGCCGGTTATATGGTTTGGCAGACAGGCAAAGGGTTGCAGACACAACACATTTCTGATGCCGTCGTTCATAAGCGATGCCATCTCCGCAGTCAAAAGCCAACCTTCACCGCCTTGATTTGCACAGGATACTATTTCTCCGCCGAGTGAAGCAAGATATCTAATATCATGCGGCACGCCGAAACGTGTCGGTTTCAGTGCTTTGATGATGGGGGCTCTGAGCCTTCTCAATAGCCATAAACCGCTTTGTCCGATTGCCCTCGGTATAAATGCACCGTTGAGATGTTTATTTGAGTAAATGGGATCCAACATGCAATACGCGAGGAAGTTTGAAATGTCAGGGACTACTGCTTCGCCGCCCTCTTCTTCTATTACTTTTATAAGGTTTTCATTGGCGTTGGCATGATACTTTACAAGTATTTCACCCGTTATGCCTACACGAGGGCGTTTTATCTCCTTTATCTCTATTGAATTGAAATCGGCAACGATCGCTCTTACATCTCTGCAATATCTGAACCAGTTGACATCTTTAATCGTTCTTTTTATATGCTCTGCCCATTTGTCATGCAGCAACTGAGCTGAGCCGGCTGTTTTTTCGTATGGTCTTGTGCGCAGGACAAGACGCATAAGCAGATCCCCATAAAACATTGCGGCAACTGCCGGACGCAGCAATCCCTTTGGAAGCGATAAACTGACGGCATCTCCCTCTTTCTGACTGTTGAGAGCCAAAATTCTTGTGTTCTTAAATCCTGCGGCGTCCAGCGCGCAGCGAAGCACATGTATGTAGTTGCTTGCTCTGCATGGGCCGCCTGTCTGAACGTAAAGACAGTCTGTGGTATTTGGATCGTATTTTCCGCTTTTCAGAGCTTCTATAAATTGTCCGACCACCATCATTGAGGGGTAACAAACATCGTTGTTCACATATCTCAGACCAAGTTCTACGGTCTCTTTGTTGCCTTCGGGGAGCAGTTTTATATTTATCCCCTTGTCGGCAAAGATAGTTTCAATAAATTGGAAATGGAAAGGTGAAAGCGGAGGGCAGAGTATTGTGCGGCCGACGAGCGATACTGCCGCAAAATTTTGCTTCGCTTCTGTCGGTTTTGGATCTTCTGCGCTGCTCTCCTTTGACTTCATTGCAGCAAGAAGGGAACGTATCCTTATTTTCACGGCTCCGATGTTTTTGCCTTCGTCTATTTTGATAAGCGTGTGGAACTTTCCGTTGCGCCTTAAAATATCTGCTGTCTGTTCTGTGCTTATAGCGTCAAGACCGCATCCGAACGAGTTGAATTGTACAAGCTGGATGTCTTTTAGGTCAGGATGACGCGAAACCGCTATAGCCGCACGATAGAGACGTGAATGATAGACCCACTGATCAAGCGCACCTATATCATCGGAGCGTTCAAGACCATCGGAGAGAGCTGCTATTGAGTCTTCTGTGAAAACGGTTACACCAAAGCCGTTTATCATTTGCGGTATCCCGTGATTGATTTCCGGCGAAAGGTGATAGGGGTGTCCTGCAAGGACTATTCCGTCACCGCCTTTTTCTTTCAGATAACGAATTGCCTTTTTGCCGAGCTCTGTTATGTCCGATTTGAATTTCGCACGTTCTTTATCCGCTGCTGCCGCTGCTGAGCGCACTTCGTGCTTTGATATTCCGTACTGTTCAAGGCATGGCGAAAGCGTTTTTACAACGGAATTGACATCTTCAATCGCAAGCGCGGGCTGAATGTAATCTATTCCTTCTTTGTGCAATATGTCTATGTTTATTCTTGCAACATCGGGATAGCCTGTGACTACAGGACAGTTGTAGTTATTCTGTGCGGCTGCAAATTCGTTCTTTTCATGCAGTATGATAGGGTAAAAAATTGTCTTTATCCCCTTAAGGATCAAATCAGTAACGTGACGGTGTACTAACTTTGCCGGATAACAAAGTGTCTGTGAGGGAATAGTATCAATGCCGTAGCTTTCGTCCGGTTTTTTCTCCGAAAGCACAACACGGAAACCCAATTCCGTAAAGAAAGTAAACCAAAAAGGATAATTTTCGTACATATTGAGGACGCGCGGAATGCCTATCGTACCGCGGAAGGCTGCTTCTTCACTCAGCGGTTTGTAAAAGTCAAAGAGACGGCTGTATTTCTCCTCATAGAGGTTAGGCGGCAGATCCTTTTTTTGCTCTGAGGTATCGCCGCGCTCGCATCTGTTCCCCGAGACGTATTTTTTGCCGTCGGGAAAGTGTGTTATGGTTAAGAGACAGTTGTTTCCGCAGCCTCCGCAGTTTACCGTTGTAAGCTTTGTCGTAAAATTTTCTATCTCTGCGGCAGAAAGCAGTGTTGATTTATCCTGTTGCCTTTCACGGGCAATGAGAGCTGCGCCGAAAGCTCCCATAAGCTCCGATATATCGGGGCGTATGACATTTATTCCGGTCACAAGTTCAAATGCACGCAAAAGAGCATCGTTCTTGAAAGTCCCGCCTTGGACAA
Organism: Synergistes sp.; assembly: GCA_030531745.1. GTDB lineage: Bacteria > Synergistota > Synergistia > Synergistales > Synergistaceae > JAUNMU01. The sequence continues at coordinate 16,269 of JAUNMU010000022.1, forward strand.
CTATCCGTTTGCCCAATTCAGATGGATCTTTGATTTTAAGCACCTTGTAAAGAGCATTTTTTACAACGGAATATACGAGTCCTGCCGAAATATCCTGTATTGAAGCTCCCTCTTTTTGAGCCTGCCTTACGCGCGAGTTCATGAAAACCGTGCAGCGCGAACCGAGATCTACGGGTGTACGCGATTCTTCTGCGTATCTTGCAAAATCGCTGATTTCTATATTAAGTGATTTTGCAAAACTCTGGAGAAATGATCCGCATCCGGAAGAACATGCTTCATTCAAAAATACGTTGTCTATCACGCCGTTTTTTATTTTAAGGCATTTCATATCCTGTCCGCCGATGTCTATTACAAAATCTACTCCGGGTAATATAAAATCAGCTGCCTTTGAATGTGTTACGGTTTCAACCTCGCCTATATCTACGCCAAGAGCCGCCTTTATGAGTTTCTCTCCGTAGCCCGTTACACAGCTGCCGTTTACAGTAATGCCGTCATGTAATTCCGAATAGAGTGAAGAAAGAGCTTCCCTTACAGCTGCGAGCGGATTTTCCGCGCCTGAGAGCATATATCTTGAAAATAAAAGCTCTCCGCCTTGTCCTAAGAGAACAAGTTTGGTCGTTGTTGAGCCGACGTCAATGCCCAAATATGTCTTTCCGCGGTAGCTGCTGAGGTCTGCACGTTTGACCCTGCACAACGAATGTCTCTGCCTGAATGATTCAAGTTCATCGTTACTCTTAAAGAGCGGCGCACATGAATTTTCGTGTTCGCTGCTGCGAGATACGAAAAATGTATCGGAGCGTTTTGTCAGAACAGATGCGTCAATGGTGGTAAATTTTTTTGACGTGATGGCGGCTCCCATTGCAACAAAAAGGTGCGGATTTTTCGGAAAAATACAATTATCGGGCGTTAATTTCAGAGTTTCGGTGAACCGTTTTCTCAGTTCCGTAAGAAAATACAGAGGCCCACCGAGGAATGCGACCTTGCCCGTGATCTTTCTGCCGCACGCAAGGCCGCTTATCGTCTGATTAACTATTGCCTGAAAAATTGATGCCGCAATATCCTCACGCGATGCCCCATCGTTAAGAAGTGCCTGAACATCAGTCTTAGCGAATACACCGCAGCGAGATGCTATCGGATAAATGTGTTTGTGATACTTTGCAAGCTCATTCAGACCGTATGCGTCCGTTCCAAAAAGCGTTGCCATCTGATCTATAAATGCGCCTGTCCCACCGGCGCATGTTTCGTTCATACGCTGTTCGGCACCGGCTTTGTCAAAGAATGTTATCTTTGAATCTTCGCCGCCAAGTTCAATACTGACATCTACACCCGGAAGAAAACGTGCAACGGAAACGCTGCAGGCAATTTGTTCCTGAGTGAAAGGCACGTCCATTCCGTGTGCAATATCAAGAGCGCCCGAACCCGCCATTGCCAAAGTAAATTTCGCGCTGCTGAATTTATCCTTTATCTCTGCCGTTAATTTTTCCACGGAAGTTTTTAAGTCGGCAAAGTGTCGGCCATATTTGGAAAATAATAATTTATCGGAATCGTCAAAGACGACCGCTTTTGTAGTGGTTGACCCAATGTCAAACCCAACATGCAGTACACACATAAAAATCCCCCCATTATCAAAACTACCGTCCCAAGTCAATGACAGGGCACGGCCAACACACTCCGACACATTTTGTGCCGGAAGAATAGGGGAAAAAATTATTTTCGTTCTACCATATTGGGAAAAGGAATTGCCTCGCGTTCTCTGCCTATAATAGTTTGCCATAACGTGAAAGGAAATATTACGGCACGACCGCGCAAAACCTCTGCTGCGCTGCAGGCTGCGGCGATCGGGGTGAACGATAGGGAAGAAGCGTTTGCAACAGAGAGGCGCACCGAAGAATTTTTCTCCGTCAGTGCTGCCAGTGAAATTGATTTCACAGTCTCCATTATATGTATGGAACATGTATCCTGCAAATTTGAGAAAGAAGGCCCCTCTACTGAGAACAGAATGAAAAGATGCACGACAAGATATATGACCGCAACGGTCAACGTGCAAGAGAACCTTTTATGAAGATTCGTCAACGCTCCCATTCTATCGCCTCCGGAAAAGATAATAACACAAACATCACCAAAAATGCAAATATAAAAATTAATTGCGCTAAAATTCGCAAAAAACACCTTTGGTATTTGACAACCGCAGAGAATAAATATATCATATCGCCATTACGTTCTGCCGCGTGCGGCAGCGGATAAAATTTTGAGAATAGGGAGGAATGTATACATGAAGTTGACATCTTTTGCATATATATATATGCAAAAACAGATAGATACTCCCCTCTAAAGAAAAAAAATTTTTTTCCGACACCTTCGGTGTGCCGAAGTGTGGAATCACATCATACAAAATCAATAAAACCAAAAAACGAAAAACGCGGCATAAAGACTGCCGCGAAAACCATAAAAACCATGAGGCTTGCGTGTACTGATGCGGAAGTCTCGCTCTGCGTGGGCAAAAATGTATGCCCCATTGACGCCCAAAGCCAAATCCGGCTTTGCGGCTTATCCGATAGCGTACCTCGCGCCCCTAACGCCGCTTGGTCTGCGCCTTGCGCTTTGCTTTGTGCGTAAAAACTTACGTCGTTCTGCGCGCAGCGAAGCGGAGGCGCAGACCCAGCGGCGTTAAGGGCGCGCGATGTACAGTGGGTTAAAACAAAAATTGTCGTGACATACTGTGTACGCGATGTGGTGTGTTACATTCCGCACATCACCGATTTATCGCACTAAAGCCGCTGGCTCCTGCGCTGCGGCTACGCCGCCCGCAGGAAGACGGAAATAATCGTTGTTTTCGCGCGATCTCTCACAGGGAGACAAACAACACCGTCGTTCTGCGCGTCCCGCAGGAAGACGAGGGAATATTCACGGTCTTGTCGTGAGGGCAACAAAACAATAAATCGGGTACATCAGACGCGGCATTTACTCCATGCCACATCTGTACCCCAAAACAACGGGTTTTAACGAAACACCGTCATTCACCGCCGATGTGTGGAATGACAATAGAATGCAAACAAAAAAATTATATGAAAGAGCGTAATACACAATGAAGAATTTCAAGCATGCAATGCTTAACGTACTGAGGATGTTAAAACAACACGGAACAGACATATCGCGCATAAAGTGTACCGCACGCAAAGCGGCGGCGATATTCGTCTTTGCGGCATTCATCGCGTGCGCGGCAACACCTGCTTTGGCAGGCGGTCTTATGAAGATAACGGACATACAGGGTGGTGGTGGTGCCTCTGTAAATGATGGTGCAGGTGGCTATAAAGCGCAATACTAGGATAGAACCATCTATTTCGGCAACTACTGGCAGACAGGCAGCGGTCCAGACTTGTCCGGTTATACCAAATCCGGCATCAAATGGCGTGTGCTTGCGAACAATACGACAGCGGACGATTACGGCAACAAAGGCATCCTCCTCCTCGCAGACCAAGCACTTTTCGCAGACACCTTCAACGTTACAGGAGGTGGCAACCAATGGAGAAAGGGCGACAACACTGATTCATCTAAAATCCGCAAAGATCTGACCAGTGTTACGGATGGGAGCGAAAGCAGCGCGGTAGCCGTCCCGAAAAAAACAGTTATCAATGCAGACGGAACTATAGAATGGGGCAGCTTTGCCGGAGACGCATTTAACGCCAAAGAATACGCGGCAATAGCGGACACGACGCACGATGCGGGAGGAGAAACTAGCTCCGGTCATGATATATCAACCACAGACAAACTCTTCCTCCTGAGCTATGAAGAAGCGAAGAATACCGCCTACGGTTTTAGCGACAATCTCAAGAGAAGAGCCACTCCTACAGACCTTGCAAGGAATGTAAAAATGTACGACAACACTGGCGTTGCTTGCGTTGAAACCTCGGGCGCGGCGTGGTGGTGGCTGCGCTCGCCCGGCAACGCCGGCAGCGCTGCGCGCTACGTCGACAGCTACGGCAACGTCGGCGTCGGCACCAGCGTCGGCCATTTCGATGGTCCTGTGCGTGCGGCTTTAAATCTGGATTAAGAATCGGTCCTCTTCTTATCAGCCGCCGTAGGCGGCAAAGGTGTCGTCAACGTAGGCGATGGCTTCACCTTGGACAACTCATACACCGGCGCCAACGGTTGGAAACTGACGCTGAAAGACGCCTATGATGCAACGTCTAATCCGACAGGCATAAAAAAGCCCAACGTCACAACGGCTGAAGTAGTCGGAGCGACATGGGACGTCGACGACCTTGCCGAAACAGCAAAAAGCGGTACAAAAATCATTGAAATATCAAACCAGACACCAACAGGCGATGGAGGACTGAAAATAGCCTACGACGGAGCAGACACCGGAAGCAAGATGTACGTCTCCGCCCTGCTGAAAGACGCAAGCGGAAAGTATGTAAACTACGCCAAAGTAAGCCAACTTGAGGCAGACACAAAGATAATAGACGTAAGCGATATAACTCCTGCGGACTACACACTCTGCATTTTTGGTGAACAGGAAAACGGAGACTATCAGACAGACTACGCCTCCGCATTAAGCGAACACGCCATAACGATAACAGGAACCCCCGAACCCACGATCAACACCGTATTGAGCCACACCTACGCAGCAGACGGACTTATAGCCGAAATCTCAAACAACTGCGAACTCGGCTTTGAATCCGGTGAATACGACACCTCCGTCACCGTAACAGACGGAGAAAGAGGCAAAATCACCGCAGACGCAACAAACGGCACCACCCTCACCGGTGACATCTCCGTCACAAACGGTTCAACCCTCACGACCGAAAACGAATTCATACTCGGCGGTGACATTGCGCTAAACAACGG
>JAUNMU010000023.1 GCA_030531745.1 Synergistes sp.
CGGCGAAGGCGCCATCTTCATGAACGAAAACGCCACCATTGTGAACAACAGCGGAGAAGATATAACCGTGTGGGTCGGCAGCGGTGATGATAAGAAGGAAGTAATAGTGAAAAACGGAGATCGTTACAATCCATCGCAGAAAAACCCCGGAGGCAGCTCATCATCCGGCTGCAACGCAGGCTTTGGAATAGCAATGCTCCTTTCCGCCGCAGCGGCAATGCTCTGCAAAAGAAAACGCGGATAACGACCGTTGTCGCAAGCAAGCAAAGAACAGCAAAATAAGATTTGCAGTATAATAACAGCGCGTGCCTCGCGGCACGCGCTGTGCAAAACAATCAACCATGGCAGTAATTGAGATAACCTTCGTATCTCAAACTGTATAAAGCGCAGTCTTCGTGTGTTTTTTCTCTCCTTTCGTATCACACGAAACTGCGCTTCGTTTTTGTCAGCTTACAATATTGCCATAACACGCAGCGTTCGTTTATAATCCCGAGTTTGACACTTGCGAGAAGTTGAAGAGGCAATAAGTCCTGTAATAATCAATATTATCGCCTCTTTCATGTTTTTTGAAAATGTTGTATGGGAATGTTACTTTAAGAAAAATTTTTGTCTCCTCGTTATACTGTGCTGCGTATGCTTTGGCATAAGCAAGAAGTTCGGAATGCGTTCCGATTCGTGCAATATTTTTTGTTGTAACCTTTTTCTATTCCTAACGCCGACCTGCACGAAATAGGTAGGATCCTTGGAATTCCTATCATAGTAAAGGAACCACTGATTATATGCACCGTCTGGCGAACAAACTAAGCGATTCACACGATTTGCAAAATCGGCAAATCGGTTCTCTGCTTATGGTGAACAAACCGGCTTCGCTCACGGAAATCAAAGATTTCCTATCTCAGCCGTGCGTCACAGGCAGTCCGCGCCTGTGGCGCGGGCGTATTGATATACGCCTGATGAACAAACTAAGTTCCGCTACGGCAATCGGAGATTGCCTGCGTCACTTATCCGCCCCAGTCGCTGACTGCCTGTTTAGCATCCGGCACATCCGGTGAACAAACTAAGCGATTCACACGATTTGCAAAACCGGCAAATCGGTTCTCTGCTTATAATCATCGGAAGCCGCTACCGTGTTTATCTGTCAAAAACGAATTAATCAGTGTGTCCTAAAGTTTCATAAAGAGAGTTATAACATAAAAATCATATACATACAACCCATACAACAATAAAAAATTTGACAAAAATTTTCAGTGATAGCAATGCTTTAGCGACTATTTGGAGACTTACAACTGTCAAACTCACGGACCGCCGCGAAGCGAAAAATCATTATCAAAAACGGCTTGTTCATATCATCTGTCAACGAGTCGTTTTCTTCTTGTGTTGACAGCACCAAAATATTATTATATATTATCAGGTGTTATGACCAGCTATTAAATATCGGCTGGGTTGCGATGTTTGTGATTCGGTGTGTGAAGGATGGGGAAAATGCAGCCAATGAGCAGAAAGGAGAGACAGAAACGTCTCTCGGATTTGATTGAAACAAAGCCGCTTATGACGGACGAAGAGCTCTCTTCGGAACTTGGCGTGAGTCTTTCAACGGTTCGCCTTGACCGTGCGCTCCTTTCTATTCCGGAACTTCGTGAACGCACAAAAATCATGGCGGGGATCGCGTGCCGCAGCATCGCAGCACCTTTTGAGGATCTGCGCAATAAGGCGCGTGCAATGTCGGAACGTGCGGCAAGCCGTCTGCGTTCGCTTTGCGCAGATGAGGTCGTTGGCGATCTGATCGGTCTTGAGCCTGATAAAATGGGTATATCAATGCTTGCCACGACAGATGATATGTCATTCAGAAAGACAAGCCTCGTTGACAGCTATTACATTTACGCACAGGCAGCGACTCTTGCCATTGCGTCAATCAATGCGGCAATGGTTATTGTTGATGCTGCAAGGGTAAAGTATAACGAGTTGTCGCACGTTGGAGATAAAATAGTTGCTCATTCAAAGGTAGGCGCGCACAAGGGCAGTAAATATGCTGTAAGCGTGAGATCATTTATTGATGACAGAGAGATATTTGTCGGACGTTTTATTCTTGCCGCTGCGGATAGCCAAGGCGCAGGTCGGAGGGAGGCAGCAGAATGTTGATAGCCGTTGATGCAATGGGTGGAGATTTTGCACCGAAGGAGCCTTGTGAGGCCGCAATTCTTGCGTGTAAAAAGAATAAAAATCTGAATTTGGCACTGGTAGGCGATACGGAGAAGATCAAACCTTTCTTGGAAAAGGCCGATTCTAATGTCCGCTCGCGCATAGACATAGTTCACGCAGAAGAGGTCATTTCGTTTGACGATTCACCGTCAATATCAATAAGAAAAAAGAAAAAATCAAGCCTTGTCGTAGCTTTTAATATGGTGCGGTCGGGCGAGGCTGATGGTGTCGTATCATCCGGAAGCACAGGGGCGATAGCGGCAGGGGCAGTGTTGCTGCTTGGCAGAATCCCGGGAATTGACAGACCCGGGCTTGGTGTTGCTACCCCGTTTGAGAATAGGACGACGCTCATAATGGACGTAGGCGGCACTGTACACTGCAAACCGATCAATTTATATCAATTTGCCCTGATGGGCTCAATATATATGAAACTCTTCTATAATGTTGAGAATCCCTCTGTCAAACTTTTATGCAACGGCGTTGAAGATATAAAGGGCGATGAGGTTATATCTGCGGCGCGTGATATGCTGCTTGCGAGCAACATAAATTACGAGGGATACGCGGAAGGGACAGATATACCGAAAGGGATAGCCGATGTCGTTATCTGTGATGGGTTCACAGGCAATGCGCTGCTTAAATTCGGCGAGGGACTTGGAGAACTGATCAAGAGACAATTCAAAGAAGAGTTTAAGCATCACACTCTGCCTAAGATAGGACTTATCTTCATGTGGCCGGCGATTCGGCGCATAATGGCGCGTTTTGAATGGGAAAAGTATGGCGGACTGCCCTTTCTCGGTGTGAATGGAAGTGTTGTAAAGGTACACGGACGGTCAAAGGCGAATGCACTTTTCTATGCAATAAACGGGACTGCAAACTTTATAAACAACAAAGGTGTTGGCAGAATACGAGAGGAATTGGAACGCAAAAACGGACAGGACGGCACTCTTTGTTGATATTATGCAATATGTGACAGCACAGACGATATGTATTTTTCAGGAATGGCGGTATTAAGCAGATGAAGTATGCGTTAATTTTCCCCGGACAGGGTGTACAGCGTCCGGGAATGGGAAGAGATATTTACGAAAAGTATCAGTCGGCAAAAGACGTATTTGAAGAAGCGGATAATGCATTAGGGTATAAGATAAGCAATGTAATATTCAACGGCTCCGAGGAAGAGCTTATGTTGACAGAGGTGGCACAGCCTGCAATACTTACGGTAAGCATTGCGGCGATGCGTGCGCTGGAGGAGGAGATGGGAGCTGAGCTTGCGCCGTTTTGCATGGCGGGTCACAGCCTTGGCGAATACACGTCTCTTGTTGCTGCGGGAGCAATGTCGGTTTCTGACGGAGTGCGTTTGGTGGCCAAACGCGGCGAGCTGATGCAAAAAGCAGTTCCGGTAGGGATGGGATCTATGGCGGCGATCGTTGGCTTGGAGTTGCCCGATGTTTCGGCGGTGTGTGCCGAGGCATCTCAGGGTGAGGTTTGTCAAGCAGCGAATATCAATGCTCCGAAGCAGATAGTTATATCAGGCAATGCAGATGCCGTATCGCGTGCTGTGCGTATAATTGATGAAAAGTATGCCGCAAGAGTAGTTCCGATGCGAGTAAGCGCACCATTCCATTGTATCCTTATGAGTGGAGTCGGCGAAATTATGAAAGGCGAACTTGCAAAGGTCGCGTGGAAAAAGCCGAAGTGTCCGATAATCACAAACGTTGACGCAAAACCTGTGACCGATATACCTGATATATGCGACTCACTTTACAGGCAGACCTTTTCACCCGTTATGTGGTGTCAGTCCGTGCTTGAAATGCAGAAAAACGGAGTTGAGGAATATATAGAATTAGGGCAGGGAAATGTTTTAACGGGTCTTGTCAGAAAAATATGCAAAGGCGTTCGTCCGCATCTGACAGGTAAATTGGACGAACTTCTTGCTACGGCCGATTTTATAAGCGGCAGAGCAGATACGGACGCAAGAGGTTAGAGCTATGTCGGCAAGGGTGGCGCTTGTAACAGGTGCGGGGCGCGGCATAGGAAGAGCCGCAGCAATAGAGCTTGCAAAACAGGGTCATGCGGTGGCTGTGAATTACGCACATTCGGAGGAGGCAGCATATAAGACAGTCCGTCTGATAACAGATGCAGGAGGACGTGCATTTGCTGTGAAGGCTGATGTTTCAAATGCCGAAGAAGTCAAGGAAATGTTCAAATGTGTCGCAGAGACTCTCGGCGAGGTCAATGTCCTCGTGTGCAGCGCGGGGATAACGCGCGACAGTCTGCTGATGCGCATGAAGTGCGATGATTGGAATAGTGTCGTAAATACAAATCTTTCTTCGCTCTATATATGCGCTAAGGAGGCTGTTCGTCCGATGATAAAGGCACGTTGGGGAAGAATAATAGCCATATCATCGGTCGTTGCGCTGCGAGGAAGCATCGGTCAGTGCAATTATGCTGCTGCGAAGGCCGGAATGATAGGCTTTATGAAGAGTCTTGCAAAGGAAGTCGGCGGCAAGGGCATAACGGCAAACGTTATTGCCCCGGGATTTATAGATACGGATATGACGTCCTCATTGCCGGAAGAACTCAAAGCAAAGTACATTGAGACGATACCATGCGGCAGAGTCGGCACACCGCAGGACGTTGCAAATGTTGTGTCATTCCTTGCATCGGACGCAGCATCGTATATACAGGGGCAGGTCATAGCCGTTGACGGAGGAATTGCGATATAACTGGTAATAAAGCGAAAAGCTTTTTACATAAACCAAAATTTTATTTAGAGGAGAGTAATATCAATGAAACCTGAAGAAATATCCGCGAAAATGAAAGAGATAGTAATGGATCGTCTTAACGCAGAGGAAGAGAAGATCAAGCCGGAAGCATCGTTTGTTGATGATCTTGGTGCGGATTCACTTGACATAGTGGAACTCATTATGGGAATTGAAGAAGAATTTGACATTGAGATCCCCGACGAAGACGCAGAGAAACTGAGTACGGTCGGCGAGGCGATGGCATACGTTTACTCAAAGATGCCAAAAGAAGACTAATCAAAAGCAGGGGGCTGCGTGTCAGTCCCCTTTATTTCAGCAGTTGCGTAAAAGGAGGCAAGACGACTTATGACCGGACGTGTAGTTATAACAGGCTGTGGTGCCGTCACGCCCATTGGGATAGGCAAAGAAGATTTTTGGAAGGCTCTTGAAGCCGGCAAAAATGGTGTAGGATACATAAAAGCATTTGATGCTTCGGAGTTTCCGGTAAAAATTGCGGCAGGGGTAACTGATTTTGACCCTGAAAGATGGATAGGAAAAAAGGATGCCCGCCACATGGACAGAGTTGCGCAGTTTGCAGCTGCCGCGGCCGATCTTGCGGTCGCCGATTCCGAAATTGACCTTGAGAGCATTGATAAAGAAGCTTTAGGTGTCTATATAGGAAGCGGACAGGGCGGTATTCATACGACAGAAACAAACTGCGCAATTCTGGAATCAAAAGGACCGCGGAGAGTGAGTCCGTTTATGGTTCCCATGATGATCTCAAATATGTCCGCTGCCCTTGTTGCGATACGCACAGGGGCAAAGGGGCCGAATATGTCTGTTGCAAGCGCGTGCGCAAGTTCACTGAACAGCATGATTGAAGCGTACAACTGTATCGTGCGCGGAGATGCAAAAATCATGCTGACAGGCGGAAGTGAAGCCGCGATGACACGCTGCGGACTTGCGGGATTTGCGGCGTTAAAGGCTCTTTCGTTAAGAAATGACGATCCTGCTACTGCATCGCGTCCCTTTGATGCGGGACGTGACGGCTTTGTGCTTGGTGAGGGAGCAGGAGTGCTTCTCTTTGAAGAATATTCACACGCAAAGGCGCGAGGTGCGCACATTTATGCGGAGGTCGTCGGATATGGTATCTCTTGTGACGCGCATCACATTACGGCACCTGACCCCGATGGTGACGGCGCATACAGGGCAATGGCAATGGCAATAAAAAAGGCCGGTTGGCAGCCTTGTGATGTAGATCTCATAAATGCTCACGGCACGTCCACACAACTCAACGACAAAATAGAGACACTTGCGATAAAGCGTTTGCTCGGTGAAGAATACGGCAGTAAAGTGATGGTTCATTCAACAAAATCAATGATCGGTCACGCGCTCGGATCTGCAGGGGCGATGGAGACTGTTGCTGTTTTGCTTGCGATGGAGCACGGTATAGTTCACCCTACGATAAACCAATTTGAACGAGACCCCGAGTGTGCGCTGAATACAGTGCCGAACACAGCAGTACACGCAAATGTCCGCCGTGTGCTTATAAACAATTTCGGCTTTGGCGGTCACAATGCTGTGCTTGCGTTGGAGGCTCTTGGGGAATGAAGACCGAAGCGACACGATTGCGCGAACTTGATATATATGAATTTCAGCTTCGCTTGGGTCACTTCTTTAACGACAAGAGACTGCTCAATGAGGCTCTTACACATTCATCGTTTGCCAATGAGAATGGAGGCAAGTACAACGAACGTCTTGAGTATCTCGGAGATGCTGTGCTTGAACTTGCCTCTTCAAGACGGCTTTTCTTCGCCTTTCCCGACTATGACGAGGGGAAACTGACTCAGTTGCGCTCACAAATCGTATGCAAAACGAGTCTTGCTAAATGGGCCGATAAACTTAAACTCAAGAAGATCATGCGCATAGGCAAGAGCCTTGAGAAGACAGGCGTGACGGATTCTATGGCTGCGGACTGCGCCGAAGCGATATTCGGCGCGGTTTTCCTTGATGCCGGATACGACAAGGCGACAGTGGTCATAGATTCGTTGTTCTCCGAAAAATTCGGCCTCTTCTCGGAAAATATAGCAAAAGATCCAAAGAGTATGCTTCAGGAATTGTGCCAGCATTTGCAGCTTGGCATTCCCCATTATGAAACCGTTGAACGCTCAGGTCCGGAACATGATCTGCGCTTTAAGGTGCGTCTTACGATAAAAGACAAGGTTATTTCCGAGACGTGGGGCAGCTGCACAAAGGAAGCCGAATTTGCAGCGGCACGAGATGCTCTTCGGATAATGCGCGAAGGTAATCGGATATAAAGTGATTCCATGAAGCATGCGAGGCGCGGATTTTCTATCGCCGTTGTTCTTCTCTTCGGAAGCCTGATACTCTTTGCGGCAGTTTTGGTGCTTGCCGCTGCGACGTCGGTATTCAATGAGAAAAAAATCATCACGGAGCGGCTCTATGCGGAAAATGCCGCCGAACAGCTCTCCAACGCGGCACAGTATGCACTAAAGGCAGAGATAAGGAAGAAGGCAGTCGGTGATTATTTTACGCTCTCTGCTGCACCGCTTGAAAATCCGCTTATTGATATTCCTGCGGATACGTTTAGCATCATTACACAAAAATACGATGATTTGATTCTTTCTGTTGATACTTATGATATGCACTATTCGGAGAGCTTTTGGCAGACGGCTGTAAAGCTTAATATTGCACAGATTGCGCCGTACAAAGACGCAAACGGCTCCGTTGTGCGGAGTTATTTTCAGAAAGTATCTGCTGCTCCGAAAGACGGAAGAGCATCGGCTGAAATATCAAAAATTATCATAGCTGCGAAATCGGTCTCCGGTGATGTGAGTTTTGATGTTACATCTGCGGTGAGGTGATATGTGATCGTACTATGCTGCAAACATCACTTTTTACAGTAAATTAGATATATATATAAAGGATTGGTTGTTATGGAATTGCTCAGATCAAAAAAATTTGTGTTTATAGCCGCGGTCGTAATGCTCTGTGTGTATATCGTTCCGCTTGGCTCATATCCTCTTATGGAGCCGGATGAGGGACGCTATGCGGAGATACCGCGCGAAATGATTGAGAGCGGAAATTACATAACACCTATGCTGAATTATGTGAAATATTTTGAAAAACCGGCGTTCCTATATCATATAAACGCAGTCGCTTTTAAGGTGCTTGGTGAAAATGAATTTGCCGCGAGGATAGGAACAGCTTTGTGTGCAGTGGGAGGTGCCTTGGCGACAGCCGCGCTTGCTGCTTTCATATACGGCAGAGCGGCGGGAATAATCGCAGGGTTCGTCACTGCGACATCGCTCTTATATTTTGCAATAGGCACTATAAATATAACGGATATGCCGCTCTCGTTCTTTATGACGGTCGCTTTTGCCGCGTTTTATGTTGCACACAGAAAGGACGATAAAAAATATTATCTTTTGTTCTATTTATCGTGTGCAATGGCTCTGCTGACAAAGGGGCTTATCGGTATCGTGCTGCCCGGTGCGGTGATATTTTTCTACATACTTGCAACAAAACAATGGAAATTATTTTATAAGCCTCTTTATATCCCGGGAATAATACTTTTCTTCGCCGTTTCCGTACCGTGGTTTTATATGGTATGCCGCGATAATCCGGATTTTTTCCGTTTCTTCTTCATACAGGAGCATTTCTTGCGCTATGCAACAAAAATGCACGGAAGGTACGAACCGTTCTGGTTCTTCCTGCCGATGATCCCGGCAGGGCTGTTGCCGTGGACGGCATTTTTATCGGCATTATTCAGTAAAAAGAGCGTCTTGCGCTCGCCGCACACCGATGAAGAAAAGCTGGGAGGCATTTATCTCATATTTTGGTTCTCGGTAATTCTGATTTTCTTTTCATTCTCAAGCTCAAAACTTATTCCCTATATCGTGCCGTGTCTGCCACCGCTTGCAGTTCTTATAGGCGGAGACGCGGCAAGAATGATAAATGACAGATCGTGGCACGGTTTTGTTCTGCCGGCACTCTTTGTGACAACGTGGCTTCTCGGTCTTACCCTGCTGATATATCCCAATTTCAGTGAATACGTGACCTTTGCCCGTGTATGGCATATATCTCTTAAAGCAGGTCTTGCGCTTATCGCAATGCCGCTGCTTGCGCTTTATTTTACACGGCGCGGCAGAAAAGATTTTGAAAAAGCGATCTGCTCGCTTATCGTGTGTGCAATTTTCTTTATATGGGGATTGCAGGGGATCTACGGCATAGTGGCAAGTGAACGAACCATGAAATATGTCGCCGAAGTGATAATGAAAGATGTACGAAGCGATGATACACTTGTCTCGTACAACGAAGTCCTTCAGGGGCTTTCGTTTTACACCGGAAGGCGCGTTGCGGTCGTCGGAGACGGCGGCGAACTTTCCTACGGAGCATCCTGTCCGGAAGGCAAAGGGTGGTTTTTTTCGGAAGAAGAATTTGAAAAAATGTGGCTTGATGGTGATAAAGATTATATCGTTGTAATAGAAAACGATGGGCGTTTTGACAGCTTATCCGACAAATTCAGATCGGGAATAAAGCGCAGAATTGATTTGGGAAAATATTCAATCCTGTATAACCGCTGATTAATTCGTGTTTGGCAGATAAACGTAACAGATGACTTGGGAAAGCGAGGAATCAATGAAAATGAGAAAAGAATTTTTGCCGTTTGCAAAACCGTCGGTAAACGAGGCCGCCATAGCAGACATCGCGGATTCTATCCGCAAGGGCTGGATGGCAATGGGGCCGAAAACCATAGCTTTTGAAAAAAATTTTGCCGGATATGTCGGCGCACGATACGCTTTATCGGTCAATTCAGCTACCGCCGGACTTCACTGCTCTGTTATGTCGCTCGGTATAGGCGCAGGTGACGAAGTTATTACGACACCAATGACATTTGCCGCGACTGTAAACGCGATCATCTTTGCCGGTGCAAAACCTGTGCTTGCCGATATTGACAGAGATACTCTCAATATAGTGCCTGAGAATATAGAACGTGCGATAACAGAGCGGACAAAGGCTATCATCCCGGTACATTTTGCGGGGTTGCCGTGCGATATGGACAAGATTGAGGCTTTGGCGGAAAAATACGGTCTTGCCATTGTTGAGGACGCGGCTCACGCATTGGGTGCAGAGTACAAGGGGCGCAGAATAGGCGCAGACCGCGGCGCACGTCACCTTTCCGTCTTTAGTTTTCACCCTACAAAAAACATTACCACGGGCGAAGGCGGTATGATCTGCACAGAAGACGAGGAACTTGCCGAAAAAATTATGATGATGCGTCAAAACGGAATGTCAAAGGGCGCGTGGAACAGATACGCGGCAAGCGGTAACGCCAACTATGACATATTCTTTCCCGGATTGAAATACACAATGATGGATATTCAAGCCGCGATAGGCAATTCACAGCTTGCTGAGCTTGATGCGTTTAACAGCCGCAGAGAAGAAATCGTAAAATACTATATGAACGAGCTTTCCGATGTGCGTGGTATTATCCTTCCCAAACGTGCGGCGTGGGATTATAAACATTCATGGCATATATTCACACCGTTTGTAGATACGGATTACCTCGGATTTTCACGCGATGAGTTTATGTCAAGAATGAAAGAGAAGAACATAGGTACGGCACTGCACTATCAGGCAATACATCTGTTTACATGCTACGGAAAAGCGACCGGAATGGAAAAAGGTTCTCTGCCTGAGGCTGAGTATGTATCAGACAGAATAGTATCGCTGCCGCTCTTTCCATCAATGACGGACGAAGACGCTCGTGACGTTGTCACCGCGGTAAAAGAAGTGTGCGCAAAATGAAGAGTGCCGTTGAAGTATCAATCGTAATACCCGTATATAATGAAGAGGAGTCTCTTGCAAATCTCTTTAGGGAATTGTGGCCTGTTGCGGAAAATTTAGGACGGACGTTTGAAATAATTTTTATCAATGACGGCAGCCGCGATTCGTCACTTGGTATGCTCTATGATTTTTATAAGCTGCATAAAGAGGTGCGAGTTATAGACCTTGGTGCCAACTTCGGACAGCACATGGCGATCATGGCCGGATTTGACAATGTGCGCGGTGAAAAAATAATAACGCTTGATGCGGACTTGCAAAATCCTCCGGACGAGATACCGAACATTCTGAAAGAAATGGACAAAGGACATGACGTTGTGGGAACATACAGAGTCGGCAGACAGGATCCTGTATTTCGCAAGGTCGCATCAAAATGTATAAATAAATTGACGAACCGCATCGCAAAGCTGACAATCAAAGATTACGGCTGTATGCTGCGCGGATATGACAGGCGCATAATTGAAATAATAAATCAGAGCATGGAAACTACAACATTTATCCCTGCGCTTGCACAGAAATTTGCCGTAAGCCCTATTGAAATACCTGTAGCGCACAGAGAACGCGAGTTCGGTCAATCAAAGTACAGTGTATTTCAGCTGATAAGGCTGAACTTTGACCTTATGACAAGCTTCTCGCTTGTACCTCTTCAGATCGTTACAATGGCCGGAATGGTATTTTCAATGCTTTCATTCTCTTTCCTGCTCTATATGTTCGTCCGTCGTATGCTCTTAGGTATAGGCACATGGCAGACGCTTATTGAACAAATATTTGAGGCATCCGGTTTTATGCTTTCGGGGATAACACTTCTTTCTGTCGGTATCTTGGGTGAATATGTCGGCAGAATTTATCGCAGCGTGAGCAAACGGCCGCGTTACTCAATACGAAAAATATTTGAATACGGAGCCGAAGAAGATGAATAAGCCGCGTATCGTTGTGTTCGCATACAGTGAAGTCGGGGCACTCTGTTTGGAAGAGCTTGTCAGAGCAAAATCAAATATAGTCTGCGTGTTTACTCATGAGGACGACCCTGACGAAGAAATATGGTTTCGTTCCGTAAAAAAAATCGCTGAGGATAATAATATCCCGGTGCGAACTCCGAAGAGATTAAACGATGATGAAGTGAAATATTTTCTGTCGCTTGACCCCGAACTTGTGCTATCCTTTTACTATCGTGCGCTTATCCCCAAACCTGTTCTTGACGCACCGCGCCTCGGATCGTTCAACATTCACGGCGCACTCCTTCCGAAATACAGGGGCAGGGCTTGCGTAAACTGGGCGGTGCTTAACGGTGAAACAAAGACGGGAGCTACGCTCCACGTTATGACCGAGAAAGCTGACAGAGGTGATATTGCAGCACAGAAAGAAGTTGAGATAAGTTTTACCGATACGGCACATGATGTATTTATGAAGGTGGCATACGCTGCACGCGATATTATTGCAGATAATATATCTGCGCTTGAAGAAGGCAAGGTGTCGCTTACTCCGCAGGACGAGTCACAGGCGACATACTTCGGGCGCAGGCGTCCAGAAGACGGTCGGATTGACTGGAATAAAAATGCGGTTGAGGTATATAATTTAATACGCGCCGTGACGCATCCTTTCCCGGGGGCATTCACGGATATTGATGGGAAAAGATATTATATATGGAGGGCAGAGCCGACGGAGGGTACGGCAAAACCGGCGGAAGTTGTAAGCAGATCTCCGCTGCTCATAGGAACAGGCGGCGGATTGTTAAAAGTTTTGGAGATTGAGGAAAGGAAAATATAGATATGAAAATATTCATAACAGGAATAAACGGTTTTATCGGAACGCACCTTTTGGAAAATATTCTGAAAAAGACGGATTGGCAAGTCAGCGGATTTGACATTAAATCGGATAATTTGACTCCTTACCTCGGCAATGAGCGTTTCAAATTTATGCAGAACGACATTTTCAAAAGCGATGAATATCTTGAAAAAGAGGTCGCCGATGCTGATGTTGTGTTGCCGCTTGCGGGCATTGCAAAGCCGGCATATTATATAAAAAAGCCTGTGTGGACATTTGAGATTGATTTTGAACAGAATCTGAAAATGGTGCGTATGTGCGCAAAACACGGGACAAGAATCATATTCCCTTCAACCTCCGAAGTTTACGGAATGTGCGGTGACGGTGAGCTGAAAGAGGACGAAAGTCCGCTTGTCACCGGGCCTATCGTAAAAATGCGCTGGATATACAGCTGTTCAAAGCAGATGATGGATAGAATGATAATGGCATACGGTCAGGAATACGGTCTGCGCTATACGATTTTCCGTCCATTCAACTGGGTCGGGCCTCGTCTTGACACATTCAAGGACGCGGAAAATCATGAGGCACGTTCCGTCACACAGATGATTTACGATATAGTACACCGCCATAAAATTACAATAGTAGGCAATGGTGAGCAGCGCAGGAGTTTCACTTGGATAGGCGACGGCGTAGAAGGGCTTATGGCAGTGATTGAAAATAAAGACAATCGTGCGGACTGCGAAACTTTCAATATCGGCGCCCCGCAAAACAACTATTCAATAAAAGAGCTTGCGGAAATCTTGCTTGAAGAAGCCAAAAAAATCAAGAAATTCGCAGCAGATGCAGAGGCAACAGTGCTTGACGTGATCCCCGCCGCCGTTTATTACGGCAAAAGTTATGATGACACTATGAACCGTCTGCCGTCTGTCCGAAAAATGGAATTAAAACTCGGCTGGAAGCCAAAGACGGATATGCGAGATATGCTGCGTATGACGCTTGAGTGGTATGCAAACTGCGAGGAAAAATAATGCGGCGTATTGCTGTAAAGGTTGACGTTGATACGCTGCGCGGATACATTAAAGGTGTACCGCGTCTGCTTGATCTCTTCAAAAAGCATAATATAAGGGCAAGCATTTTCTTCTCATTTGGCCCCGATAACTCCGGTAAGGCGATAAGAAGAATTTTTCGTCCCGGCTTCATATCAAAGATGAGGCGCACAAAAGCACCGTCAACTTACGGCATAAAGACTCTTATGTACGGCACGCTGCTTCCGGCTCCCATGATCGTTCCGCAATCGCCCGATATTGTAAAACGTGCCTTTGACGAGGGGCACGAGACCGGAATACACGCATGGGATCACGTCTATGTGCAGGACTGCCTTGCAAAGATAAACAAGGACAAATATACAGACCTTTACAGGAAAGCTGAAAAGCTTTATGTTGAAATATGCGGCAGAAAGCCCGATATAATAGCAGCTCCGGGCTGGCAGCTGTCACACGATGTGCTTTCGGCAGAGGAAGATTTGGGCATTGCGTGGGCAAGCGACGTGCGCGGATATTCACCGTTTATGCCGGTCTTTGAAGGCATAGAATATAGAGTGCCGCAGATACCGACTACACTTCCGACAATGGACGAGATTTACGGTCTGCCCGGTATTAACGATGATACTTTGCCCAAGGCATGGTTTAATGGTATGACAAATGAGTGGAATGTTGTAACGGTACATGCCGAAATGGAGGGCATCTCCAAACTCGGCGTGTTAGATAATTTCATCGGTATGGCAAAAGACAACGGAACTGAATTTTTCACTCTCGGCGAATACGCAAAGACTGCGCCCCTGCCGCGCTGTGAGATAATAAACGGAACGTTGGAGGGGCGTGCCGGAACACTTGCTGTTCAGCGTGAACTTAATATAGAGGAATGATGATCATGGTTGATAAAATTGCGGTCGTGCTTTTGGTTACGGCGGGCTTCACAAATGCAGCCGGAAGTACGATCATGAAGTATGCTTACGGTGGACAGGCAGGGTTGCTTTCGGACGGCATCATACGCGCTTTTCTGAAAATTTTAATGAACCCTTGCATCGTTGCCGGCTTCGGCTGCTTTGGAATATCCTTTTTTCTTATGGCAGCGGCACTCTCGCGTGCCGATCTGACATTCTCATATCCGCTTATGACCGCTACGGCATATTTGCTTCTTACCGCGATAGGCTGTTTTTTCTTTCATGAAAATATGACGATTCCGCGCTTAGGCGGTATGTTGTGCATTATAATCGGGATAACGCTTCTTACTGTAAAAGGATAAAGGAGATGTGACGCAAAATGAAGATATGCGTAGTTGGTACGGGATATGTAGGGCTTGTGACAGGAACATGTTTTGCGGAAAAGGGCAATACAGTCTGCTGCATAGACATTGACAAAAACAGAATTGATAAACTAAACAGAGGAGAGAGCCCCATTTACGAACCCGGGCTTGACGAACTGATTGAGAAAAACTGCAAGGCGGGGCTTCTTACCTTTTCAACCGAAATAAAAGAGGGACTTGCCGATACTCAACTCTGCTTTATAGCAGTGGGAACACCTCCGGCAGATGACGGAAGTGCCGACCTTGCGCAGGTATTGGGTGCGGTTGACGGAATAGCGGAAGTAGTCAGCCATTCTTGCTACATCGTTGTTAAGTCCACAGTTCCTGTCGGCACGGGGACGCTGCTTTCACGCCGCATAAAAAATCATCTGCGCGAACGCGGACTTGAAAAAATAAATCTTGAAGTACTCTCCAATCCGGAATTTCTTAAAGAGGGAATGGCGATAAACGATTGCCTGAACCCCGACCGCGTAGTTATCGGCGCAGTATCCGGTGAGGCGCGTGCAATAATGCGCGAACTCTATCTGCCCTTTGCGCCGGAAGATAAAATCCTCTTTATGGATCCCGCATCGGCGGAAATCACAAAATATGCTTCAAACACAATGCTTGCGGCTCGCATAAGTTTTATGAACGAAATAGCTCAACTTTGCGACAAAGTCGGAGCCGATGTAAAATCGGTGCAGAAAGGAATGGCATCCGACCGCAGGATCGGTCCGTTCTTCCTGAATGCCGGATGCGGCTACGGCGGATCGTGCTTTCCAAAAGATGTACAGGCTCTCTGCTGTATAGGCGAAAGCGAAGGGCTTGATATGACCATAGCCTCTTCAGTGAGCAAAGTGAACCGTAAACAGAAGGAACGCTTGCATGTAATGATGCGCGACCGCTTCGGTTCTGATATGGAAAACATAACGGCAGCAATCATGGGACTTGCCTTTAAGCCTCAAACAGATGATATGCGCGAAGCACCGTCTGTATCGCTGATACGCGGTCTGCTGAACTGCGGTGCGTCTGTGCGTGCATTTGACCCCATTGCGATGGGGGTTGCACACAAGGTCTTGCCGACAAGCGTAAAATATGCCGATGACCTTGAAAAACTGCTTTGCGGTGTTGACTGCGCAGTGATCGTAACAGAGTGGCAGCAGTTCAAAGATGCCGATTGGGAAAAACTCGGCAGCGTTATGAAAAACAAAATCGTCTTTGACGGCCGAAACATCTGCGATCCCGAAAAAATGAAAGCACTCGGATTTGAATACTACTGCATAGGAAGAAATATGCTGCCGTAGGGAACAACAAGGATAAAGTCAATATGAGCAAACCTTTGATCGGCATAGCCTCTATGCCGTTTAAGGTGGAGTATGCCGATACTCTGCCGAGCGACATAAAACATGAAGAGGCAGACGCGCTTTGGCGTCTGATGCGTCTCTTCTGCAAAATAGGAAAAGGCATCTCTGCAGCTGGAGGTGTACCTGTTGCTTTAACCGTTTCGGATGACGGCAAATACATTGACAGCATAGCAGAAAAATTGGACGGCTTCGTATTCTCCGGCGGCACAAGCATAGAGCCGTCATTTTACGCGATGGAAAATTCAAGTTTTGGTATGCCCGATGTAAAGCGTGATGCCTTTGAGATCTCTCTTGCGCGGAAAATTATCGCGATGGATAAACCATTTCTTGGCTTCTGCCGCGGGTGTCAGTTGTTGAATGTAGCCTGCGGCGGTTCCCTTATACAGTATTTGCCTGCGATAGATCCGAAACTGAAACTTCACTTTCGTCCGGACGTGCTTCACGGCTATGTCCACGAAGTAAAAATCATAAGACCTGAGCTGTTTGCCTCCAAAGACAAAACGATAAAAGTCAACTCCATACACAGACAGGCGATCGGCAAACTTGGTGCCGGACTTGAGGTATCTGCCATGACCGAAGACGGAATAACCGAAGGTGTCTTTATGAAAAACGCAAAATACATCAGAGCCGTGCAGTGGCACCCTGAATGTCTCTTTGAGGAAGACGAAGTCCAGATGTCTATATTCAGGTCATTTGTTGAGGCATCCTCATAGAAAATATTATAATCGTAAATCAAAAGATTTCCTTGTCGCATTTTGTCTGCCATTTTGTCTGCTACGAAGGGCAAAAAGAGAGTTTAGGCTTGAGTTCATTCAAAAAATTCAAATGGAAGATTGTACCTAATCATAAATCAAAATTACAAGGAGTGGAAAAAATGAACTACTCGATTAAAAATGAAAGTATTAAAACCTACAATGATAGCAAAGTTTTTACCTTTCCAAAATACACGTCTCAATTAATAAATTGGGCAAATCAAAACGCACAGGGCACCCGTCCTGTTGTTGTCGGTCAAATGTCAGAATTATTTCCAGAATTCATGGCTTCTGGTCAAGATATTACCATAGAGAATTGGCGTTCTTGGTATTTCGAAAGATATCCAGATGCCCTTGAAAAGGCAACCGAAAAAATATATGCCCAGGTGCAAAATCTTTGTGATGCAATTTCGCTTATTGACCGTGAAATGGTTGAGAAATGGGTTGAAGACCTCGTAATCTATAAAACCTTCAACGGTCTTTATGTCCAGAAAGCCATCCTCGCATCTTTGGCTGAAAAGAAAGGGACAACATATAGACTCGCCACTCCTGAAGAAGAAGCTATTGGAATTGACGGGTATGTCGGTGATATTCCTTACTCAGTTAAGCCGGATACATATAAAACCATGGAAAGGCTTTCTGAGACAATAGATATCAAGATGATCTACTACGCTAAAACTAAAACAGGCTTGAAAATAGAAGTAGAAGATTGATTTCTGTGGCTACTCGTAAATGAGTAGCTGCAATGTTTATTACGGAAGTGAAGCAATAAATTTAGCTCTGCAAGCATATTCTATGCTTCTATCTACATCAACAAATCCGGTACGAATCAAATGATTGTTGACAAAAGTTTTATTATCGAGATAAACGTAGCAAAGTAATGTGTCCTGCTTGTCGTATTTTACAGTATCATACTTCAAATACACTTTTCTTTTTTGAAATTTTTGCTGTAAGTACTCTGTTGCTTGATCCTCAAATCCCGGTTTCGTGGCGATCCCAAGCAATTTTACAACAAGGCCATTACTTAATTCTATTTTCTCTGGAGATAGAACTTTTTTTACACAAAATAAATTCTCCCTCTTGCTTTCCGAACTATCTATTTTTGAGCCAAACTGCAACTTCTTAACGTCCACTTTTTTGTCCATGCTGTGTGGATCATGAAAGATATAGGGCAACTCATCAAACGAAAAGTCAGTTGATTTATCATCAACAAACTTCACGGCACTCTCTGTTTGGAAAATATTGTACTGTGAGTCAATAAGCTTCTCGCGGATAAAAGATTCAAAGTCTTTATTGATCTCATATCCGATAGAATTTCTGTCCAAATGCATGGCCGCCAATGAAGTTGTCCCACTTCCTGCAAACGGATCAAGAATAGTTTCCCCAACAAAAGAGAACATCTTGATTAAACGCTTCGGCAATTCTTCCGGAAACATCGCAATATGACCATGTTGCTTCACACCATTAAAATTCCAATGTGATGAAAAATACTGATTCCACTCCTCTTTCGTAATTTCAGAGGCTTTTTTCTGCTCTGGTGTCGGTTTAGGTGCACTACCTAATTTTTTGAAGAGGAGTATGAATTCGTAATCCATCTTCAAAATCCCGTTACGGGGATATGGGAAGCTACCCATGATCGCGCCACCGCCTGATGTGTTCATTGTGGTGGTTTTCTGCCATATAATAGCACCCATATAATCCATCTTTATCGATTCACAAAAACGGATTATTTCCGTCCTAATAGGGATGACTTTATATCTTCCGTAATAGACAGAACGGGCAAATTGGTCTCCGATATTGATACACAAGCGACATCCATCAGATAAGACACGGTTGCATTCTTGCCAAACCAAATTAAGGTTGTTTATATACTCTTCATAGCTATCATTGAATCCGATTTGATCCTCAGTACCGTAGTCTTTAAGTTGCCAGTATGGAGGAGAGGTTATGATAAGTTGTACTGATTTATCAGGTATTTGGCTCATTTTTCGACTGTCACCAAATACTATTTTATGGTTTGTCATAAGTAATCCTTCCTTATTCAACCTTATCGCCGTTTGGCAAAACAAAGTATTGTTCGTAGGTTGCATTTAACACTTGCGCAATTTGTATTAGTTCGGCTTGAGTGATTGTATTTCGCTTTAACTTGGCGTTAAAGTTCTGTGGGGTTTGATCGATTCTTCTGGCAAGCTCTGAGAGGCTTATTCCGGAGCGTACGCACAGAACCCTAATCTGTTCAGATGTTGTCATACATTCGCCTCCTTGAATCTTCTTGTATTATAAATTGTTTGATTGATATTGTCAACGGTATGTTAGTCGATTCCATAAATTTCATAAAACCGGCAAATTGCCAAAGTTAAATCCGTTTTTCGGCGCGACCGGATTTTAGTTTGG
>JAUNMU010000115.1 GCA_030531745.1 Synergistes sp.
TTTTTGCGCTTTTCGTACGGCGGTTCCCTGAAAATTGCTCATCGCGGCTTATTTTGCTATTCTGCCGTCTTTGAGTTTTACGATGCAGTCGGTGGTTTCACTGAGCCACACCCTGTCGTGTGTTGATATTATGACTGTAGTACCGTACTTTTCAACTGACATAAGAGTTGCCCTCATCACGCGCTCTGCGCTTTCTTCGTCAACGTTTGCCGTAGGCTCGTCAAGCAGGAGCGCTTTCGGGCGAAGAGCAAGACGCGCGGCAAGAGCTACGCGCTGGACTTCTCCGCCGGATAGTCTGTACCATGGGCGATGCGAAAATTCATCGGGGTCAAGACCTACAAGGTCAAGGCTTTCATAAACTCTTTCTCTGATACCGCATATATCTTTTCTTATTTTGAGACCGTAGGCAACGTTGTCATAGACCGATCTGCTGAGGAGAAATGGTGATTGCAGAAGATACGTTACTTCGCTGCGCAGTGTTTTTTCGCTGCCGCGACATTCTCTTCCGTCAAATATGATTTGTCCTTCATACGGGAGCAGAAATGACAGCACCTTGAGCAAAGATGATTTGCCCGAACCGTTTGCCCCTACGATTCCGGTGACCGATGATCTTTTTATGCAAAGCTCATCTATATCAAGATTCGGCCTTGATTTTTCGTATTGCTGCTTTAAGTTGTGTATTTCGTATATGTTGCTCATGTCAGTATCACCACTGATAGAAATATAGCAGAACACCGTATGAAATTATACGCTTATACGGTGTTCTGCTGTGGTTTCTTTGGAAAAACTATCGGAAGTTTATTTGTGTTTTGCGTTCCACTCGTCTGAGTTGGGGAAGAAGAGCGGTTCGCCGTATTCCTTTACTTTGAAATCCTTAATGATCGTTTGAGCTTCGTCACCACAGAGCCAGTCAACAAATTTTTTGGCATCGTCATTGTTGACTTTCGGGAATTTTTTGGGGCTCACCTCTATTGCCGCTATGTAGTTAAGGAGTATTTTGTCTCCCTCAACGAGTGGAACGATTCTGAGTCCTTTTTTCTTTATGAGGTATGTTGCTCTGTCCATGATCGTGTATGCATTAAGGCGGTTTGCAAAGATCGTGGTCTCTCCGTTGCCGAGTTTGCCAAGGGAGAATATTGTGTACCATTCGTCTTTATCGCCGTCCGGTGAAATTCCGGCCGCTTTCCAAACATTCAGCTCTGCTATATGTGTACCCGATTTGTCGCCGCGGCTCACAAATTCGCACTTTGACGCGGCGATTTTCTTGAACGCTTCTGCCGCTGACTTCATTCCCTTGATTCCTGCAGGGTCTTCTTTCGGACCAAGGATAACGAAATCGTTGTACATAACGTCTCTGCGGTTCTGACCGAAGCCATCCGCAACAAACTGTTCTTCCAATGCACGCGCATGTACCACGACAAGGTCAAATTCTCCCGTCTTTGCCTTTTCAAGTGTCGCGCCTGTGCCGGCTTTCGCGATAGTGAAGTCAACGCCGGTCTTTGTCTTGTATGTTTCTGTAAGAAGCGGTATGATGCCCGCGTCAACCGGACCGATGGTGCTTGATATTTTGACTGTGCCTGCGTAGGCTGGAAGTGCAATAAATACGGCAAGAAGAGCTGCCAGGAATTTCTTTTTCATTGTCAATTACATCCTTTCATATCTTAATCAGTTTTGTGTCCTGCGGCGCAGGAAATTAAGCGATATATTGAGCAAAAGGGATATTAGAATCAATATCACGCCGAGAGCAATGCCAAGAGCAAAGTCCCCTTTGCCGGTCTCAAGAGATATTGCGGTCGTTATTGTCCTTGTATGCCATTTAATGTTGCCTCCGAGCATCATGGCAGAGCCGACTTCACCGATTATGCGTCCGAATGCGGTGAGTGCGGCGACAAGCACCATATAACGCGCTTCCCAAAGGCTTGTGAGTGCAAGGCGTCTGCCGTTTGCTCCAAGAGTTTGAAGCGTCAGACGAAGGCGGTTGTCAAGACTTTCTATGGCCGTTGCGGTGTAGGCGATCACGATGGGCGTTCCTAAAATGATCTGCCCTATCGCCATGCCCTCAATGGTAAACAGCAGTTCCCAATTTCCCAAAGGTCCTCTGCGCGAGATAAACGCATAAACGACAAGACCTATGACGACGGTGGGGAGCGCAAGCAATGTATCAACGATCGTCCTCACGGTGCGTTTGCCCGGGAATGTGCAGTAGCCGAGCAAAAAGCCCAGCGGCATACCGATAAGGACGATGCCTGTCATAGAGATGACTGTGAGTTGCAGCGTTACCGACAGTATATTGAGAGTTTCTTCATCGCACGCCCAAAGAAGGGCAAACGCCTGTTTGAAGCCTTCACATATAAAATCCATTTTTGCACCTTAAAAAAGCAGAAGGCAGACCCACCGCATAGAGCAAATCTGCCTGTTATAAACCTTACTTATCCGCGTTGGGAACGAATATAGCTTTGCCTTCAATTTTGTAGTCGGCTATATCTTTCTGAACCTTCGGTGATGTGATCCATTCAATGTATTTCATTGCAAGATCGTATTTTATGCCGGTGTGTTTTTTGGGGTTGACTGCGATGACGCTGTACTTGTTGAGAAGTTCCTCGTCACCTTCGCATACGATCACAAGCCCCTTTTTGCCCTTAAGTCCGGCTTCATACTTAATGAACGTACCTCTGTCTGCAAGCGCATATCCATTCTGCTCGTCCGCGATGTTGATCGTCTTCAACATTCCCTGCCCGGTCTGAACGTACCATTTTGCCTTGTCAAAATCTTTAACGCCTGCGGCTTTCAGAAGTTTCAGTTCCGCTGTGTGAGTGCCGGATTTGTCCGCTCTGCTGACAAGGGGCTTCTGTTTTTCGGCAATAGCAGCAAGTGCCTTTGTTACGGGCATACCCTTCACGCCCGCAGGATCATCTGCCGGTCCGATAAGAACGAAGTCGTTGTACATTACCTTGCGGCGGTTTACACCGGCGTCCTCTTTCATAAACGCATCTTCCTGTGACGGAGAATGTGTCAGAACGACATCAACATCGCCGTTGCGTCCGTATTCAAGCGCCTTGCCCGTTCCGACTGCGACCCACTGAATGTCAATGCCGGTATCTTTCAGAAGAATCGGTTTCAAATAGTCCAAAAGACCCGTGTTGTCTGTGCTTGTGGTCGTTGCCATACGAAGCACAGGCGCCTTTGCCGTTGCAATGCTTACGAATACCAGTGTCATAGCAACAAGCAACATTGCTAAGACGGAAAACTTTTTGTTGCGCATAGTTAAATCCCCTCTCATATTTTTTGCACCTTCGCCAACTGCCGCAACGGTGAATGAAACGCACCGCAAAAGCCGTGTTCAAGGCACGCTTTTATCTTAACGGATATTTTTTCATTTATCAATATTGAGTGGTATTTAGAAC
>JAUNMU010000024.1 GCA_030531745.1 Synergistes sp.
TCACGCGGAAACTGCGCTTCGCTTATCTGATGGGGCATATAATCAGCGGTTTGATGTACAGTTGTATGCTATTGATAATCCAATAAATACTTGAAGATTCGTCGTTCTGCGCGCAGCGAAGCGAAGGCGCAGCGTCTTTAAGAACGCGCGGCATACTGTGGGGTAAATCGGAAACCGTCGCGGCACGTTGTTGACGCGGAAATCAATTTTTAGGCAATATTGATAATCCAATGAATACTTGAAGATTTGTCGTTCTGCGCGTAGCGAAGCGGAGGCGCAGAAGCCAGCGGCTTTAAGGACGCGCGGTGTGCAGTGGGGTAAAACGAAAACCGTTGTGACGCGCTGTGGATGCGATGTAGTGTGTTATGTTTTCGCATATTGCTGATTTATCGCTCTAAAGACATGCCCTTTCAGGGCATACCCCTACGGGGCACAGGCAGGCTGGATCCTGCGTACCCACAGGGGGCATACCCCTACGGGGCATACCCTCAAAGGGCACAAGCAGGCAGGCTGACGCTGCGCGTTCCGCAGGGAGACAAGAGAATATTCGCGATTTTATTGGGGAAGCAGTAACATTCTATTTGAGTTCGTTTGTCAGTTTTATACCAGCTATCGTCTGTGCCAGTTCGCCTTTGGTGAGTATATCGTCAGAAGTGAGCTTGTCTGTGATAGCCCTATACTTTACAGCATCTTTGCCAAAAGTCTCAATGAGCCATGCACGGAAGTCATTTTTGGAGACTGTATCAAGCCCCGGCACCTTTTTCATTTCGGTAAGGCCGAAAGCCTCGCGGAATGCGTGGCGTATTTCGGGCCAGTGCATCTCATAGTCAACGCCAAATAGGTGTTCGTCCGGTGCATCCATATAACCGTAGATCATAGCAAGTTCAACGGCACGCCATGAATCTGAGTCAACCGGCACATCTTCAAATGTGCGCGTTGATAGTCTGTCTTTCGCATTAAGCAGCGCCCATTGAACGGCAAGTGCAGGAACATTGCGTGGCTGTATCTTTCTGTCAGAAGCTATTGCGGCAAGCGCACCCGCTGCCTGTCCCGTGTGCATTGTGACGGGGTGAAGACGTATGGAGCCGTTTACTATTCTGGAGACCGATATATTTTTTTCCGCAGCAAGAAGCCCATCAACCTTTTCGGGGATAAGCGAACGCATCGGTATCTGAAAGATACCGCCTTTCCATTCACCATCGCTCTGTATGTCATCCGCCTTTTCATTGAGATCCTTGTCAAGCAGTTCTGTATTGCGCAGTCCGTGAATGTCTGTGGGGTACTCTCCAAGCGCTATGCTGTCGGTCTTTGACGAAAGAGTTCGCTTTAACTTATGATCTCTGAGTACGTCCTTTGCAGTCATCGTGTAAAGCCCAACGATACGTCTGCTTTCGCGAATATATGGGAGAGGCGGAAAACATTCAAGTATAGGAGCAAACTCTTTCGGCATTTCGTCCCAATTCTGCCAGTCATTGCAGAACCAGCCGCCGTAGCATTGGCGGTTATCAACCGACCAGTCTGTCATGCCAAGCTCATTCTGCATATAGTATATGAATGCGAGGGTCTTCTCCATTGCAAGACGATTCATCTCAAGACGGTATTTCTTGTCCTCAAGGTAACGTGTCGGCATACCGGGAAGACCGCTGTCGTGTCCGGGATAATCGTTTGCAAAATTTATGCATGTACGCGAAATGAGCTTCCACGACGATGACTCTCTGCCTTTTATCTTGCCGCGATCGGGGTTTGATATGTCCGGCAGCGCTCTGTATGCGTTGTGTGACGGTATATTGAGAGGCCTGTTGCATGGCCACGTTCCGCCGTCCTGTGTCACGTTCTTGCGGAACACTTCCGCGTACTGTTCATATTTAGGCGGCCGGTACTTCATCACAAGTTCGTCAGGCACTCCGTTCGGATATTTTTTCACGACTGCGACATAAGTTATATACTGAATAAAGCTTTTCCTGTCAATCTTTGGCGATAGGCTGTTTCCGGAACGGTAACGCGCGCCCGTCATTGGTATAAAGTCCCCTGCCTCGGTCGCGTCTATGAAAACGTCTGCGGTAATTGTGAACTCCTTGCCCTCTTTGTCCTTAAAGACGACCGATTCTACGCGGTTTTTCTGTTTTTTGACTTTCATAGGAACAGTTTCGGGGTAAAAGTGTATCTTGCCTGTTTCTCTGAACATATCAAGCAATATCTTTTGCGCGACCCACGGCTCTGTTGCTATTGTGTCGTTACCCCAAAGGCAGATATTGACGGGAGTGTTATCCGCGTCATAGTGTTCCCTTATGCGCGTGATAAACTCATTGTATATGCCGGTCCTTGTAAGACGTATATCGTCCAAAGAGCATACTGCCGAGGCAGTTATCTGACCGCCGACAAGATCCGATTCCTCAAACACGCCGACGGACTTACCCATGCGTGCTGCCTGAATTGCCGCAGCAGACCCGCTGCATCCTGCTCCTATGACGGCTATGTCATAATGCAATTTCTGCTCCGAAGCTGAGACCGGCAAAACGGAGAATGCACATATCACAAGAGAAAGAACTACTGCCAACATTGAAATCATCACTCCTAAAGTTACAAACCCTCTTATTATACAATATTGACAGTTGTTTTTAATAAGCGCAAAAATTCTGATATTTGTGATAAATTGCGGCAGCGCAAGAAAAGAGTGAGCAAAAAACTACAGCATCCGACAAGTGCCGAATAGCGCCGTGAATTATTCCATTACGCTGACAGTGACAGCAGATCTCTGTAATTTGGATATGGCATATTATCGGACGACAAAAACGGCTCAACCGAATCTGCGATCTTTCTTATATCTGCCATAAGAGGCACAGCTTCGTCAACTATCGTCCGTGCATGATCTCCGGTGGACATTGCAGCCATTTTTTCATGTACTTTAACAAGCTTTTCCGTAGCCTCCATCAGATCTGTTTTTGCTTTGGCAAGTTTCAGTATGAGCTTGCGCCACCTTTCGTCCTTCTCTAAACCTGCGTCTTTTGCTGCGGCAAATGAATCGCGCTCCAAAATAATCTGACGCGATATTGCCGGAAGCACACCTTCCCATATCATGTCATTCAAGACAGACATCTCAATCTCCATATTGTTTATGAAACTCTCTAACTTTATGGTATGAAATGCCTCCATCTCCTTGCGCGTAAATATACCGAGAGACTCAAGCATTGCGAGCGTCTTTGGCTCTGTAAGGAGATCTATGCCCTCCGGAATCGTCCGCGCCTTTATAAGTCCTCTCTTCTCTGCCTCTTCATGCCAGCCCTCTGCGTACGCATCTCCCTCAAAACGTATCGTGCGGCTCATTTCTGAGACCTTGCGTATAGTCTTGATTGCAGCGTCAATGGGATCCTCTCCCTTTTCAACACGCTTTTCAAAATATCCGATAAACTCCTCAAGCCCCGCAGCCCACACAGAAAAAAGCGATGTAACGGGAACAGCCATTGCCTGAGATGCTCCGGGCGCACGGAACTCAAACTTATTCCCCGTAAAAGCAAGCGGACTTGTGCGATTTCTGTCACTGTCAAATGCTATTATGTCGGGAAGTTTTGAAAGCCCCAAGTCAAGAGTCAGTTTTTCCTGCGGTATGCTGTCATCGCCGTTTTCAATGGTATTCAGCATTGCAGTCACGGCATCACCGAGATAGACGCTTATTATATAAGGTGGAGCCTCATTGCCGCCGAGCCTGTACATATTGCCGGGCGTTGACACAGATGCTTGAAGCAATCCGGAATACTTTGAAACACCGAGGACAAAAGCGGAAAGGAAAGAGAGGAAAATTACATTCTTCCTGTGGTTTGCGGAAGGGCGCAAAAGGTTACGTCCTTCACTGTCCTGTAAAGAAAAATTGATATGCTTGCCGCTGCCGTTCAGACCGTTAAAAGGCTTCTCGTTAAAAAGCAGCCGCAACTCATGCTGACGAGCCATTTTGCGCATAGTCTCCATAATGATCTGATTCTGGTCGCACGCAAGATTTGCCTCCGTAAACTGAGGCGCAAATTCAAACTGACAGCGTGCCGCTTCATTGTGGCGCGTTTCAAGATCAACACCGAGACGCGCAAGATCTCTCTGCACATCCTCCATATATGCGAGCACGCGGGGTTGAATCGCTCCGAGATAATGATCTTCCATCTTCTGATCACGAGGCGGACGGGAACCTATCAGCGTGCGTCCGCAGAAACGTATATCAGTCCTCTTCTGTGCCTTTGGCCTGTCCAAAAGAAAAAATTCCTGCTCTCCGCCGACCGTTGCGTGAACATAACGAATACCGCGATTGCCGAAAATCTTCAAAATCTTCATAGCGCGGCTCTCAACCGCCTGCATTGAACGGAGCAGATATGTCTTCATATCAAGCGGAGAGCCGTCATAAGCGATAAAGACCGAAGGAATACACAGAGTGCCGCCTTTCCTTGATTTTACGATAAATGCTGGGCTTGTCGGATCCCATGCGGAATATCCGCGTGCCTCAAACGTACTCCTTGTACCTCCGGAAGGGAAAGAAGATGCGTCAGGCTCACTCTGTACCAAGTCCTTTCCTCTGAACGAATTGAGAGGGTTTCCGTTTTCATCGGACGTCAGAAATGCCGTATGTTTTTCGGCAGTTTTCTCCGATAGCGGGTGAAACCAGTGCGCCCAGTGATCCGCGCCCTTGCTGACCGCCCAATCCTTCATGGCGAGAGCCACCGTATCCGCTATTCCCGAATCGAGCTTCTGTCTGCCCTCTATCGCTCCGATAAGATTTTCATACACATCCTCCGGCAGACGCTGTTTCATCTCGCGTCTGTCAAAAACAAGAGACCCGTAAATATCTTTCATCTTTGGAAATTCCCTGAATGTTGAACCTTCCGTCATCTGCAAAACTCCATTCCGCTGCATGATTTCATACAAGCGGGTTATACTACAAATTAAGCAAACAATCAAGATATTTTTTGTGCTTAATTTTATTCATATCGTGCATAAATATATATTATCAGTAAAAGATACAAGTGAAAGTGAATTTTATACATCGCAGATAGCATGATGTCGTAAAATGACACAAAAAGCGGCGGTCTGCTTAAAAAGCATAAAAAACATTAAAAGACCGTAAAAGACGTGAATTACAGCGTGTCGTATCATTTCCGTTTCTTGACACGCAGGCAAAAAGTTGATATACTCCTCAATGTCGTGTCAGGGTGGCGGAACTGGTAGACGCGCTAGATTCAGGATCTAGTGGGCATAACGCTCATAGGGGTTCAATTCCCCTCCTTGACACCATTTTTTAACCGAACATTATATATAACAGCCGTAGGCTCATTGCTTATGGCTGTTTTTTTGTAAATGACATTCAAAACAGGCATTTACAAACGCGACAACAAAAAATATAATACGATAAACAGCGCAGGGCTGAACGTATGAAATCAATTTTGGAGGTCGGAGACGCAGATGGCAGAGAATGCTGCGGCAAAACAGACGGTAAGCGTAGGACAGACAGTAAACGGAACTGTTGAACTCATAGCTCCGTACGGTGCCTTTGTGAGACTTGAAACAGGGCAGAAGTCCATGATCCACATATCCGAGCTTTCTCACAGCTATGTGAAGAGGGTTGAAGATATGTTGGAGCTTGGTCAGAAGATCACAGCAAAGGTGATCAAGATTGACGAAAAAGGTCGTATTGATATTTCACTTAAAGCCCTTCAGGTCAGGGAAGTTCGTCCTCCGGCACGCCGTGAAGAGGATTTTGAAAAGAAACTTAACAGCTTCCTCAAGTTCAGTGATGAAAAGATTGCCGACCTTAACACCAAAAACAAGGGCTCAAGAGGAAATACGGGCAAACGCAGAACAGGCGGCACCGGAAATAAAAAATAATGATGCCGATCAAAACGGATAACGGACCGGAAGATGTAATTCTTCCGGTTTTTTGGACATTGCCTTCGGATAGAGACTTATCGGCTCTAAAAGGGCAGATGAAAGGACGCAAATTTGACATTTCATGTGTCGCCGCCGTGGCAAAGAGATGTTCGCACGGTTTTCCGCAGGTCGTGGTGACAAAGCCTCTGATGGCAGACGGAACACCGTTTCCCACACTCTTTTGGCTGACATGTCCTCATTTGGACAGGATATGCGGCGTACTTGAGTCAGACCGGAAAATTACTGAGGTTGAAGATATATTTGCGAGTATGCCCGATAAGGTAAAAAAAATGCATGAAAACTACGCGGCACTGCGCGTAGCACTTGCCGCGAAAAACAATATCCGCATAAGCGGTTTGCCGGAGGGCAAGCGAATACGGATAGAAAAATCCGGAGTGGGCGGCATAGATATTGCAGCTGCCCCAAACGCGGTGAAGTGTCTCCATCTTCAGCTTGCCGCGTTTATCGGTATGGGAAGTCACCCTGCAAAAGAGTGGCTTCGGCAAAACATAACGCAGCCGGAGTGTTCCTGCGCACTCTGCAAAAGAGCGGTATCTGCAATATAATGTTCCTCATAACGGAGAGTGAAACTATGTCACACATAACACTTAGGATTGAACGCAATACTCCATCAAAGGTCGTGCAAAGCTACATTGTGCCTTGGACGGAGGGGTTGACTCTGCTTAATGCACTGCGAAAGATCTCTTCGGAGCAGGACGATACTCTTGCTTTCAGAGACAGTCACTGCGGCCGCGGCGTATGTACAGTCTGCCTGATGAAGTTGGACGGTGTCCCTTGCAAAGCCTGCTGCACACCTTTGGATAACGGACGCACATATACCGTACAGCCCGCAAATGATAAAGTTATTCGTGATCTTGTGACGGAATTATAGGAGAACTGATATGGAATGGCAAAGAATACGCACTGATGTACTGGTCGTTGGAGGCGGCGGTGCCGGTGTTCGTGCCGCAATAGCTGCCGATGACGCGGGAGCGTCTGTCCTGCTTCTGTGCAAAGGCATAGCCGGAAAAAGCGGAGCAAGCAAGATGGCGTACCCTGCGATCAATGCCGCATTTAATAATATGAATGACGGCGACTGCAAAGAACGCTATTTTGAGGATTTTGTAATCGGCGGACACGGGCTGTGCGATGAAGATTTAGCATTGACAGTGGCGGAGAGTATGCCCGACCGTATTCATGATTTGGAGCATTACGGTGTACGTTTTGAGAAAAACGAGGACGGCTCACTTGCCCAAATTCAGCACCCCGGACACACTTGTGCGCGTACTCTGATAATGAAAGACGGCGGCGCCGGTATGATGCGCGGACTGTGCGGTGAGATGAAAAAGCGCAAACGTATTTCCGTTATGGAAGATGTTATGGTACTCTCACTGATAACCGACGATAAAGAACATATTATAGGTGCTGCGGCTATAGACAGCAGACACGGATGCGGAACCGTGATTTGTGCAAAAGCTGTGATCCTTGCCGGGGGCGGCTATGAAGCTATGTGGCAGCACACAGATGTAAGCGCGGACGTAACGGGCGACACTCTTATGCTTGCGTATGATGCCGGTGCGCCGCTGATAGATTTGGAGATGATTCTCTATTATCCCTTTGTCGGCTGCAGTGAAAAGGGACGGGGCGTTATGCTTCAATATGAAAGTCTCGTACACCCTCAGCGGTTCTGCGGAAAGATGACAGATGCGGCAGGCACAGATCTTCTCGGAGGTATTTTGCCGCCGCCGCGCGATGAGATGCTGCGTATAATAGAAAAAGCAGTAAATGAGGGACATGGTGGTCCCAACGGCGGTGTATTCCTTGACCTGAGCGAAAGTCCTCTTAAGGCGGAAGAAATGGACAAGCTGGCTAAGCTCTATTTTGGCATTCCGTCAGAGAACCTGCGCCTTCAGGGAATAGATCTCTCCTGCGGTAAAGTGGAGGTAAAGCCCGGGCTGCATTATTCACTTGGCGGTATTCGTATTCACGCTGAGTGTGCGGCAGGACCAAAGGGACTTTTTGCGTGCGGCGAATGTACGGGAAATCTGCACGGGAGCAACCGTTTGAGCGGCAACGCGCTTGCGGAGACTCAGGCTTTCGGTTTTATTGCCGGCAGAAACGCCGCCGAATATGCTGCCACGACAAAAGAAATCGCGGAAGATTCCGAGGCCGTGCGCATTGCGGTGCGTAACATTGAAGAAACCATAGAAAATATGTATAAGACAGCTCCGATCACACCGGTCTTCACTCCCGCTATGCTGAAAAACGAACTGCGTTCCGTTATGGAAGAGTATATCGGCAGCAAGAGAAATGCCATCGGTCTCTCAACCGCCGTCACAAAAATAGCGGAAATTCACGAAAAAGCGAAGCGCATACACATTGCCGACAGAGGGCTTGTCTGTAACAAACAACTTACGGACGCACTTGAACTGCGCAATATGATTCGCTTGGCAGAACTTATCGCCGAAAGCGCCCTATTCAGAAAAGAGACCAGAGGGCATCATATCCGCACGGATTTTCCCGAAACGCTGCATGAATGGGAGTGCCATACCTGTGTGCAAAAAGACAGGGGAATCGGCAGAGAGCCTGTGACGAAAGTATAATGAAAGGAGTGTGTATGCCAACACATGAACGATATAAAATATGATCTGACAAGCACCGTTTTTTTTAGACTTTTTGTGCCATTTGCGCTGTGCTATTTTATGTCACCGCTGCTTGGAAGCGCAAACGCCATAATGGCACCAATCTTGATAGAGAATTTAAGCCTTACGCCATCTGATTTGGGACTGATGAGCTCGGTCTATCTTGTAGCTTTCGGAGCAGCGCAGTTTCCCGTGGGGATAATGCTTGATAAGTACGGAGCAAAGGTAACACTGCCTGTGTCACTGATATTTGCGGTTGCCGGCACACTTCTTTATTCTCAGGCATACGGTTACGCGGCCTTCGCTCTTTCAAGGGCACTCAGCGGCATGGGGCTTGCAGGTTGCCTTATGTGCGCCTACAAATCTTACGACTATTGGATAAGGCCTGACAAACTGCCCATAGCTTACAGTGCCCAGGCGCTTATGGGCGGACTTGGAGGAATGTTTGCCACAAAACCTCTCTCTGCCGCATTCGGTGCCATAGGTTGGAGAAATTCATTTGTCGTCCTTGCGGCAGTCCTTGTCGTTATTGCCTTAATGATAATCTTCATCGTACCCAAAGACAAACCATCGGATTGCGATGACAAGAAGATATCCTCTCTTTTCAAGGAAATGCTCGGCATCTTGGCAATGACACGCTTTTGGCATATTGCCATAATAGTCAGTGTAGTTGAAAGTGTCTACTTTGTATTTCAATTCCTGTGGATAGGTCCGTGGATGCTTGATGTGGCAGAGTTCAGCGAGTCACAGGCTGCATTTTACATGATGTTCTCATTTGCGGGAGTGGCTGCCGGGTATTTTTTGTGTGGCCCGATTGCTGTGTTTCTGGAAAACAAACGCATAATGAAATGGAAGACCTTTTACGTCCTCTGCGGATATATTGAGACCGTTCTTTTGCTTATCATTGCAGCAGTCAATTCAAAAGCCGCTGCTTTCTTGTGGACTCCTGCCATGATCTTCGCTGCCATGAGCATCATAGCATTTTCCATAATACGCGGCAGATTTGCGGAAGAAGAGACGGGCAGAGTCCTCACATTGGTTAATTGTTTCATTTTCATGGCATCCTTTGTGTTGCAATGGATCGTAGGAATAGTTATCGGTCTGTTCCCGTCTTCGGGAGGTCATTTTTCGCCCGACGGCTATCGGTGCGCACTGATAATGTACGCTGTCATCTGCATAACCGCAACAGTATGGGGCGGACGCGGTATGAATAAGGACAAAGTATAAGGAACCGCCGAAAGGCGGTTCCTTATACTTTGTATGTCTTTACAAATTCCGGGCAGATACTACTTAACTTCTATTCCGATTTCTTCAAGGAAGAGATTGTTCAGTACCTTTATGTATGTTCCCTTCATTCCAAGGCTTCTGCTTTCTATTATTCCGGCACTGCCGAGCTTTCTGAGAGCGTTTACTATGACGCTTCTCGTAACACCGACACGGTCGGCGACCTTGCTTGATACAACAACACCTTCAAGGCCGTCCATTTCTTCTATTATGTGGCGGACAGATTCAACCTCGGAGTATGAGAGCGCACGCATTGCCATCTGTACTACAAGACGTTCACGGCCGCGCTCCTCTATGGACTTGCTGCGGTCGTTAAGAATTTCAAGACCAACGACCGTCGCAAGATATTCGGCAAGCACAAGATCCCTTGCATCAAATTCACAGCCGAAACGCGCAAGGATAAGTGTGCCGAGCCTTTCTCCGGAGCCGTTTATCGGTACTATGAGGACGTGCTTGTTTGAGTACGCGCACGGCTGGTCTGCATACGCGCAGAGACCGAAGTCTGTGTGATTAAGCACGGATTCGTGGAACTGATTCACCTTTTCCGCATATTCGGCGGGCATTGAGCCGTTGAGCAATATCTCCGACATAATCGGGCAGTCATACTCGCTGACCCACGCATAACCCAATATCCTACCTTCTCTGTTTATCACATAGACATTTGACGCAGAGAGATCTGACATAAGTCTTGTAAGTTTGGGATAGTCGGGCGCACCGCCCTGTCTGCTTCCCTGAAGTACACGGCTGACAACGCGGGTTTTTTCAAGAAGGTCCTGCATTGCCGCAGGATCTGTAAGCTGCGGTCTCTTATCAATAAGTTCTTTAGGTGTATTCATAATATCTCCTCCGACAAAATTCATACTATATGCGCTATTCACAACGCACTGCCATTATCCGTATCGGAAGCCATAGGATGCGCTTCAAGATACATTTTCTTTATCTGATCTGATGTGATCATAAGATACCTCTGTGTCGCAGCTATACTTTCGTGTCCGAGCATTTCCTGTACGATGCGCAGAGGCGCTCCGTTTTCAAGCATGTGCGTGGCGCAGCAGTGGCGCAATGTGTGCGGTGTTACGCCATAAAGTCCGGCACGCGCGGCAGCACGCAATACGACTCTGTCAACGGTACGTACAGTTAGACGCTCTGCGCCCTTGCCCGAAGAAAAGACCGGCGCATGCTCATCTACGCACGTCAAATCTCTCCATTCACGCAGCATATCACGCAACGGCTCCCCAAAGGGGACGAATCTCTCTTTGTCTCCTTTGCCTAAGACTCGGAAACATCTCTCCTCAATCTCAACAGAATCCCAGTTAAGTCCGATAACCTCCGATACACGCAGACCGGAAGAATACATCATTTCCATGAGCAGTCTATCGCGTCTGTAGGTTTTTGACTTTTCGTCAAGCCCATCGGTCATCAGCTTCATCGTTTGCTCATAGGAGAGCGCACGCGGTATGCTGTCGTTTTTCTTGGGTCCTTTCAGCCCCACGGACGGGTCGGACTCGGCATACCCCATATCACGCAGCCACGACGTGAAGCCGCGTATCGCGGACAGCCGCCTTGCCGCAGAGGTCTTTGCCTCGCCTACACCGAGGATACTGCTCAGAAATACACGTATTGACATCAGGTCAATGGCACCGACGTCTGTTATTCCCTGAGCGAAGAGATAGTCTTTGAAGTGTGTCAGGTCAACCTTGTAGTTCACAATGGTGTGCGGTGATTTGCCCTGCGCCCTCAGATGCTCCAAGTACATATCAATGTACTCCGATACTTTTTTCGTCATGCGAGTATTTTAGCACGAAGGGCGTATAAATCAAGGAAATTTTTATAAAATTTTAGTAAAAATTTAGGAAAATTCACAAAATAATCGCACAATGTGAATATTGTAACAAGCCGAGAAAAAAGAAATCTCGGCTTATCTGTTGCAGAATTTTTTTAACGGACTCAGCACTCTGCCGCAAACAACTCTTTATGCTCGGATATAAAGGCGGCCAGCGCGTCAACCGCACGCTGCCCGTACGCTTCACAGCGTTCTGTTCTTTTGCGGATTTTTTTGCCGGGCAGCTTGGAGAATATTCCGAGATTTACGTTCATAGGCTGGAAGCTTTCGGGAATTGCCTCTGCGAGATAATTCAAAAGAGAGCCTATCGCTGTCTCTTTGGGGAAATGTATATCAGGCAGACTATGTATATTTTTGTATGCAAATAATGCGGCGGCAAGTCCCATGGCGGTGCTTTCCATGTAGCCCTCAACTCCGGACGCCTGACCTGCCATATAAAGCGCATCTCTTCCTTTGAAACGCAGTTCTCTATCTAACACCTTAGGCGCGCAGACAAAAAGATTTCTGTGCATTACGCCTTTGCGGACAAATTCCGCTTCCGCAAGCGCGGGAATCATTCTGAATACTCGTTCTTGTTCTCCCCACTTGAGATTTGTCTGAAAGCCTACTATGTTGTAGAGAGTGCCGTCTGTGTTGTCCTGTCTGAGCTGCACGACAGCGCATGGCGTTTTGCCGTCCGGTGTCTCAAATCCCACGGGACGCAGCGGGCCGAAGAGCAGTGTTTTCTCACCTCTCTTTGCAATGACCTCAACGGGCAGACAGCCGTCAAAGTGGCGCATCTGTTCCTCTTCAAAGTCATGCCTCGGTGCTGTTTCGGCATTCACGAGTGCTTCCCAAAATTTTGCATATTCTTCTTCGTTCATTGGACAGTTTATATAGTCACCCTCCGAGCCGTAGCGATTGGCACGGAATGCTTTTGTCATATCAACTGTTGAGACGTCAACGATAGGCGCGACGGCATCATAGAAATATAAAAAGTCGCTGCCTGTGATCTGCGAAAGGACTTTCGCCATCGGCGCACTTGTAAGTGGGCCTGTCGCTATTATCGCAGGCTCTTCCGGCAATTCGCAGAGTTCTTCGCGTACAAGCTCAATGTTCGGATGGGACATTATTTTTTCCTGTACGAGCGCGGCAAAGACATTTCTGTCAACCGCAAGTGCGTTGCCTGCCGGAACGCGGCTTTTCCGTGCACATTCCATTATGAGGCTGTTTAGCATGGATAATTCTGCCTTAAGGATCCCTGCCGGTGTCGTTATTTTGTCTCCACCGAGAGAATTGCTGCATACGAGTTCGGAGAGAAGCGAAGTTTCATGCGCCGGGGTCATTTTAACGGGGCGCATTTCAAAAAGACGGACTTTAACGCCGCGGCGTGCAAGCTGCCATGCCGCTTCGCAGCCTGACAGACCGCCTCCCGCCACGGTTACTCTCTTTTCGCCTCTTCCATTACATATCATCGTTGCTTTCCTCCGGCATATTTGCATCTTTATCCCCTGTGCCTTCGCCTTCTTTTGTAGGCTTTTTCCATGACACATAGTCACATTCGGGGTAGCGTTGGCAGCCGTAGAAGAAACGTCCCGCCATTTTGCCCTTTCCTGCCTTGCGGCGCACAAGCTCTCCTTCGCCGCACTTCGGACACTTTATGCCTGTCGTCTTTACGATTTTCCTTGTATATTTACATTCGGGGTAACCGGAACAGGCGATAAATTCTCCGAATCGTCCGTTCTTTATTATCAAATCACTGCCGCATTCCGGACAGTTTTCGCCTATTTTTTCCGGTTCCGGCCTCATACTTTCGGCATGCGCGGATACATCATCAAGAGTTGGCTTAAAGTCCTTCCAGAAATCTCCAACAAGACCGTGCCATTCAACACTTCCGCCCTCTACTTTATCAAGCTTTGCCTCCATCTCGGCGGTGAAGCCTTCATTTACGATTGACGCAAAATACTTTACGAGGAAGTTATTTACTATGCGCCCCAATTTTGTAGGCGCAAGGCGTTTGTCCTCTTCTCCGTGTACCACATAGCCGCGCAGCGAAAGCGTATCAATTATCGCAGCATACGTTGAAGGGCGGCCTATTCCTTTTTCTTCAAGGACTTTTACCAGTCCGGCATCGGTGTAACGCGGCAGCGGTTGTGTATATTTCTGCTCTTTTTCAATCTTTGCGATATTTAATATTTCGCCTGTATGTGCCGGTTCCATTGTAATATTTTTTATGCCGAGCGGATAGACTTTTCCCCATCCGTCAAATGTTATGACTGCTCCGGACTGCTTCATCTTATATCCTGCGGACGAACAGACGAGAGCGGAACGAGCCACCCTTGCATCCGTCATCTGACTTGCAATAAATCGGCTCCATATCAAGTCATATAGTTTATACTGCTCCGGCGTGAGCGACCCCTCTATTGATTTAGGGGTGATGCGTGCGTCCGTTGCACGAACAGCTTCGTGTGCGTCCTGCGCTTTGCCCTTTGGTGTGTATTCACGCGGAGTCTGCGGCAGATACGCCGCGCCGTAATTTTCACCTATAAATCCACGCGCCGCGGATATTGCCTCCGGAGCAAGGCGGAGGCTGTCTGTTCTCATATATGTTATAAGTCCCACTGGGCCGCGCCCGGGAAGGTCAACACCTTCAAAAAGGCTTTGAGCTATGCGCATGGTGCGCTTCGGAGCAAACCCGAGACGGCGCGATGCTTCCTGCTGCAAAGTGCTTGTCTTAAACGGCGCAGGCGGTTCTTTGGGGCTCTCTTTTGTGGTGAAGCTGTCAACGACAAGCGTCCCCTCGCGTATTTCACGCTCTGCCGTCTCTGCTTCATCCTTGCTGTGTATCACAATGGCCTTGCCGTCATACTTTTCAACGCGCAATTTATAGCTTCTGCTTCCGTCCTTGCTTTCTCCCGTTACGTCCATAAGCCAGTATTCTTCCGGGATAAAGGCTTCAATTTCTTCCTCACGTTCACATACGATGCGCAGGGCAACGGATTGAACTCGGCCCGCCGATAATCCGCGCTGAACCTTGTACCACAGCACAGGGCTTATCTGATAGCCTACGAGCCTGTCAAGAACGCGCCGCGCCTGCTGTGCCGACACAAGATCCATATTTATAACATCGGGTGATGCAATAGCATTTTGTACCCCGTTTGAAGTAATTTCGTGCATTCTTATTCGGCACATATCCGATGGGCTTATGCCGAGAATATCGGCAAGATGCCACGCGATAGCTTCCCCTTCGCGATCGGGGTCGGCTGCAAGAAATGTTTTGCTGCTTGCCGCCGAGGCTCCTTTTAATGTCTTTATCAGATCCGCCTTGCCGCGCACCTGTATATATTCAGGCTCAAAATTGTTATCAATATCTATTGCAAGGCGTCCCTTCGGCAAATCACGGACATGACCGACGCTTGCAAGGACTTTATATTTCGGTCCCAAGATTTTTTCAAGCGTCCGCGCTTTAGTCGGAGATTCTACTATTATGAGCGTTTTGCCGTCATACTCAGCAAACTTTTTTGCGGATGATCTCGTCGGTGATGCCGATTTTTTCGCCGCAGTTTTCTTTTTCGGCTCTTTTTCGGAGGTTTTACTCTCTGCCTTTTTCGGCTTTGCCGATGCCGCACTTTTTTTAGCGGTACTCTTTTTAGGCTTGTCACCGACAGACTTTTCCTCTTTTGCGGCAGCCGCATCTGATTTTTTTGTCCTCACCGCAGCAGACTTTTTAGCCGCGGTCTTTTTATCGTCTTTTGTATCTGATGTTTTATTTTTAATCTTCGGCTCTTCTTCCGCCGTTTTTTTCTTAGCAGGCATTGCCAAACACCTCTTTTATAGGTTTTTCTTCAGTGAATATCGCCCCGCTGCCGACATATACACATAACCCTTTGCCGAAAGCATGGTTATGTATTTCAGTATATCGGCACAAGTCATCCCCACCGCCGCAGCGATACTGTCAACGGGCATTGTGCCGTTTTCGTGCAGGGCATTTATGATATTTCTTTCATCGTCAGTTAGGTTTTCGGGAATATCCTCCGATGGTTTCTTTTTTTGTGAAATTCCGCATGACGCAAGGAAGGTTTCTTCGTCTACGAAAGGATATGCACCATCGTATATCAGACGGTTTGTTCCCTGCGAATTACTGTTGAAGATCTGCCCGGGCACAGCCCAGACCTCTTTTCCGAGTTCAAGCGCAAGACGTGCCGTGATCATTGAACCGCTCTTCATCGGCGCTTCAACTACTATTGTCTTCTGCGCGAGTGCCGCAACTATTCTGTTTCTCTGCGGAAAACGCCACGGAAGCCCCTTTGAGCCTATCGGAAATTCAGAGACAAGCGCACCGCAGGAGGATATTTTTTCAAATAACGTCCTGTTTGCGGCAGGATACACAATGTCTACTCCCGTGCCGAGAATGGCGAAAGTCGCACCGCCCGCGTCACAGCACTCATTCTGCGATGTTCCGTCAACGCCCCATGCACCTCCGCTTATCAGCGCAATGTCATTTTCACCGCACATTCTGCCCATCATTCGTGATACGTCACGTCCATACGCGCTCATTCTGCGCGTACCGACGACAGATACTTTTAATGTATCGGGAAATTTTTCCGCCTTACCTTTCCAATAGAGGATAAGCGGTGCATCTTTCAGATTTGCCAAATCATCGGGGTAGTTATCATCGTCTATCGTCATCACCGAAATTCCCATTTTTTCGGCGCGTTCAAGCTCATTTTCTGCCCATGCGGTATCGTTTGCTTTGCGAAGTGCCGCAAGAGACTTCTCCGAAACGACATCTGCCGCAACGTCTGTTCTTGTCGGTCTCCAAAGCTCACGCACATCATCGCTTTTCGCAAAAAATTTTGCGGCAGACGATTTATTTGCATTTACATAATTAAGCAAAAGGAAAAATTTCAGCCGTTCATCCATGCCGTTGCCTCTCCTTCCCTGTAACTCATAGCCTCTGCCACATGCGGCACTTCAATTCGGGCAGCACCCGCAAGGTCGGCAATAGTCCGCGCCACGCGCAGAACACGGGCAAGACCTCGCCCCGAAAGACTTACATTCTTCAATGCCCCTAAAATAAAATCCTTAACATCCGATTTCATTGAAGCATTTTTGCGCAGAAATTTCTCCGGAATCTCAGAATTGCACTGAAAGCCGAAGCGCGACCAACGCTCCCGCTGTACCTTGCGCGCATAAGTGACACGCGCACGCACCGCCTCGCTCTTTTCTCCGTTCTCGGAGCCTATTGAAACAAGTTCTTCGGGTGTCAGCCTCGGTACAGCAACATGTATATCAATCCTGTCAAGTATCGGGCCGGATAATTTCCGTCTGTAGCGTTCAAGCGCATTAGGCGTGCATATACACTGTTTTTCGCTGTCTCCGGCAAAACCGCACGGACAGGGATTACATGCCGCCACAACAAGCACCTTTGCCGGATAAACAACGCTGCCGGATGCGCGGCTCACCGTG
Source organism: Synergistes sp. (assembly GCA_030531745.1). Classification (GTDB taxonomy): domain Bacteria; phylum Synergistota; class Synergistia; order Synergistales; family Synergistaceae; genus JAUNMU01. Next base: position 17,122 of record JAUNMU010000024.1, read on the forward strand.
ATAGAACCATCCTCAAGCGGCTGGCGCAGTGCCTCTATGACATCGCGCTGAAACTCCGGAAATTCATCAAGGAAAAGCACTCCGCGCGAAGCAAGGCTTATCTCACCCGGGCGCAGTGCTTGACCGCCTCCGCAGATAGATACTGTGCTTGCTGTATGGTGAACGGATCTGAAAGGTCTTTCTCTGTTTATGTCAAAGCCAAGCCCTGCGGTGCTGCGCAGAAGGAATACCTCCATAAGTTCCTCGTCCGAGAGTGGCGGCAAAATACCTTTGAGCGCACGCGCAAGCAAAGTCTTTCCCGACCCTGGCGAACCTATGAACAAAATATTATGGTGACCTGCCGCAGCAATTTCAAGCGCACGTTTAGCCGCAGCCTGTCCCTTTATATCGGCAAAATCCGGATCTGCCGCAGGCGTATTTTCGCCTATAAGGTGAGGCACAACGGCATCTAATTTTTTCTCACCGCGCAAGTGAGCCAAAACGTCCTGGAGACTTTCCGCCGCGTATGCCGTTACACCGTCAACGAGCGAGACCTCTGCCGCATTTCCTGCCGGCACAAACAATTCTATATTGTTTTCCTTTGCAAAAAATGCGGCGGGCACGGCGCCGCGCACCGCACGCAGACGACCGTCAAGCGCAAGTTCCCCTATAAAAAGAGTTTTCTTCGGCAAGTCAACACAGCCCGATGCGCAGGCGATGCCTACCGCAATGGGCAGATCAAGCAGGGCGCCTTCCTTAGGCACATCTGCCGGTGCAAGATTTATTGCAACGCGGCCGCGCACGGTCACTCCGCTTGCACGCAGAGCGGCACGGACACGCTCACGCGCCTCCTTGACCGCAGTGTCGGCAAGTCCGACCACGGAAATGGCAAAAAGACCGCCCGTTATTTCAACCTCAACTTCAACGGCAACGCCATTAACACCGTAAAGCGTAAGCCCTGTTATATTATTCATACTATCGGCTCCGTAATATCGCGTAAATGTTCTGTCTCAAATGTACCGTCATTCATCTCTGTTACAGCTACTAAATCTATTCGCCAAATGCCCTCATAGTGGCGCGATTCAGCCCACCGCCTGCCGGCTGTGATCAATTTTGACAACTTCTGCGGCCCTACGCTCTCGCACGCAGACGTAACAGCACCGAATTTGCGTGTCCTGACCTCGGCAAAAACGATCTCGTCCTTATCCCTTGCCACAATATCTATTTCACAGTGCCCTTCATGGACATTTCTGTCAATAATGACATACCCTTTCTTTGCGAGAAAGTCGGCCGCGACCTCTTCTCCCAACCGCCCCTTTACAAGGTGCCGCGCGGAAGGCAGGACACTCGGCGCAGCACTTGCTTTACGAGAAAGACGTCTGCGTTCCTCCGCTTTGAACACATTATCAAGAGATCGTACCGCCATCACCAAAGCACACCTTTGAAATAAATTTCACAAAGCCGATGCTCCTTTCGCAAAAAAGAGCAGCGACTTTGTGTATTCTATACCATTGTATTTTATCGGGCAATATCCGCATTGATATATGCGGGGTTTGTGGGAAAAAATAAATGCTGTGGCAACTGTAGCCGTGCTGCCCAACAACCATTCGGTTGACACCGATGATGAATTTTGCTAAACTCAAAGCCGTTATGGAATTTGTTTTTGGGGCGACCTCAAGTCAAAAAAGTCCTGTGATCATTGATGTTTCAAGCGTTTTTGTTGATTCACCGTCCGTAGGCGGCAGCGGTAAATCCTAAACAAAAAAAGCCCCCGAAAGGGCTCTGTGCACACACTGTGCTGTCGGACATGCCGACGAGATCGCCGTGATGGCAATATTTGAACTCAAGGTGTAAATCCATAGGTAATATGGTTTACACGAGTATAGTAATCCAAATAGGAGGAAAATGCAAGATGGAAAATAAAAAATATTTTATCGGGTAAACTGTAATCCTAACTGCAACTTCCGGCGCGAGAAGTTGCAGTTAGTCC
>JAUNMU010000116.1 GCA_030531745.1 Synergistes sp.
GCTGCTTATAATCAGCGGAAGCAGCTACCGTATCTATCTGCCAAAACTGAATTAATCAGTGTTTCCCTTACAGACGCTTCAATAAAATCGTGACCTCTCAGTGTTTCCCAAAGAAAACGCAACTATGCCGTTATACGATCTCTTCCCATATTACATTTGCAAGACGCATGCCCTTTTTGGTAAGGCGTATGCCGATGTCGTCATATTCATAGAGGTCGTGCGGAAATTTTTCCATAATGCTTGCAATGTCGGAATACGCCGTATTCCCATATTTTTGCGTAAATGTCTCTCTTTTTATGCCTCTGTTTGTGCGAAGAGCAAGTATAGCCGCCTCCCTGTAAAGTTTATCACCGGAAATATGTTCGCTGTACTCTGTCGGGTGGATTTTTTTGTTCAGCGCGGAGATGTAATCATTTAATCTGCCGTAATTTTTACTGCGCGTACCGCGGATATAGGAAGCTGCGGCAGGTCCTATCCCGTAATATGAGCCTTCATTCCAGTAATTCATATTGTGTCTGCTTTCATGACCTGCTTTTGCAAAATTTGCGACCTCGTACTGACCGTAACCCTTGTGCGGAAGATACCACTGAGCCCATCTGTAATCATAATATCCGTCCGGTAGCGTTTCCCTCGGAATGTTTTCCCACGGAGTCCCCTCTTCTATCGTCAGCTGATAAAGTGAAATATGTGACAGACCGCTGCGCACGGCTTCATGCAGAGTGCGGTGCCAATTTGCGAATGTCTGATGCGGCAGTGCGAATATAAAATCAGCGCTGACATCAAACCCGGAGGCAAGAGCGGCAGAAATAGCGCAATGTGCCTCTCTTGCCGTGTGAAGGCGTCCCATCATCTCAAGCTCCGCATCGTCAAAGCTTTGCACACCGACACTTACTCGCGTCACGCGCCAGTCACGCCATGCAAGAAGCTGCTCCGCACAAAGCGAGTTCGGATTTGCCTCAATCGTGACCTCAGCATCATCCGCAAAGACAAAATTATCGTCCAAAGCAGCGAAGAGCCTTTGCCACTGACGTGCAGAGAGCATTGTCGGAGTGCCGCCTCCAAAGTAGCACGTCCTAAGAATCGGGCGTACTCCGTTCAGAAGGAGTTTCAGCTCACGTTCTGCCGCAGCGATATAATCATCGCGATCCGTGCCGTGCGGCACATAGCTTTCAAATGCGCAGTAATTACATTTCCTTGCGCAAAACGGTATATGAACATACAGAGATTCCGGAATACTGTCCATACTTGTCACTGCTGAGAAGCTATGAAAAGACTGATAGATTCATTTTTGAGCAGATAAACATGATAGCGGCTCCCTATCTGTTGTCCTCCGCCTTAGTCACATCCATAAACGCAAGGAATGCTTCCTGCGGGATAGAGACGTGTCCTATCTGCTTCATGCGCTTTTTGCCTTCTTTCTGCTTTTCCAAAAGCTTGCGCTTGCGCGTAATATCGCCGCCGTAACACTTTGCAAGGACATCTTTGCGCACGGCTTTGATATTCATGCGGACTATGACTTTCTTTCCCACAGCAGCCTGCACCGGAACTTCAAACAGCTGACGCGGTATAAGCTCTTTCAGCTTGCCGACGACCGCGTGCCCCCTGTGGTAGGCCTGATCTGCGTGGCATATAAATGAAAATGCGTCAACGGGCTCCTCTTGAAGAAGGACATCAACTTTAACAAGGTGTGCCGCACGGAACCCAATATGTTCGTAATCAAGCGAAGCATATCCGCGTGTGCAGGATTTAAGCCTGTCATGGAAATCAAGGATAAATTCCGCAAGCGGCATATCGTATGTAAGGCGCACCCTCTCCGGCGTAATGTAATCCATACCGACATACGATCCGCGTTTCTCCTGACAGAGCTGCATCGCCGGCCCCACAAAATTTTCAGGCATAAAGATCGCCAACTTTATATATGGCTCGCGAATCTCTTCAATACGGACAGGGTCGGGAAAATCCGATGGTCTGTGTGCCTCTGTAATACTTCCGTCCGTAAGCAAGATCTGATAAACGACATTTGGAGCCGTTGCCACGAGATCAACTCCAAACTCGCGGTTAAGGCGCTCCTTTGCTATCTCCATGTGGAGCAGACCGAGAAAGCCGCAGCGGAAACCGAAGCCGAGTGCCGCGGAATTTTCCGGCTCAAAGCTTATTGCCGAATCATTTATCTGTAATTTTTCAAGAGCCTCGCGCAACTGATTTATATCCTCGCGCTCTACCGGATAAAATCCGCAGAAGACAACGGGCTTTACCTTTTTATACCCCGCAAGAGGCGCGGCGGCGCATCTGTTTGTCTCGGTAATGGTGTCACCGACATGTGCCTCGTCTATCGTCTTTATGCTTGCGCACAAATAGCCAACCTCGCCCGGGCAGAGCATATCAACGGAGACCATATCCGGTTTGAAAATACCGACCTCGTCAACCTGATAATCACAGCCCGTTGCCATAAACCTGACACTCTTTCCGGCGGAAAGCACTCCGTTTACGACACGCACATAGCATATAACACCCTTGTAATTATCATAAACAGAATCAAAAATAAGTGCTTGAAGCGGCATACGCGCATCACCCGACGGTGCCGGAACATCGCTCACAATGCGTTCCAGCAACGCGGGAACACCGCTGCCTGTTTTAGCGGAAACATTTACTGCGTCATCTGCGTTTATACCTATGATCTCTTCAATTTCATGTTTTACCTGATCGGGGTGAGCGGAAGGCAGATCAATTTTATTAAGCACAGGAACAAGCTCCAAATTAAGATCAACAGCCATATAACTGTTAGCGACTGTTTGAGCCTCAACCCCCTGAGAGGCATCAACGACAAGCACAGCCCCCTCACACGCCGCAAGCGAACGCGAAACCTCGTACGAAAAATCAACATGCCCGGGCGTATCAATCAAATTCAATATATAATCTCTGCCGTCTGCTGCATGATAATCCATGCGCACCGGAACGGACTTTATTGTGATGCCGCGCTCACGCTCAATGTCAAGGCGGTCAAGCATCTGCGCCTTCATATTGCGCTTGTCAATAGTCCCGGTTGCCTCAAGCAGCCTGTCCGAAAGTGTGGACTTTCCGTGGTCAACATGCGCAATGATGCTGAAATTTCTAATATTCTCCAGATCCATCGTATGAATCACTCCCTCACATCAGGTGCTATTTTATCCGATAATGCCAAAGAAGTGCAATGCAAAAATGAGCGCAATATCAAATATTGTGCAGTGAAAAAAGAGAAGGCAAAGAATGCGCCTCATAAAACAAAATGTTCATTGCTAAAACTCCGCTGAAATAGTATAATAGCAGTGAAATGAAGAGAATAATGCAGGAGGCGGTAAAATGAAAAATTTCAAAAAAGTATTTTCAGTTATGATCCTTG
>JAUNMU010000025.1 GCA_030531745.1 Synergistes sp.
GTCCGCAGCTCCCGCGACGGCTTTTGGGAAGTATCCGATGAACTTTTCCATGTTCCCTTATCTTCAATCTCAACTTGTAATTTTATGTGTAATGCGTTAGTATATCATAAGTGATATTTGTATCTTATCTTACAGATGGAAGGAAAATATCAAATGAGCCTTGGAAATACAATAAGAGCACTTCGCAGAGCACATCATTATACGCAGCAGGGGCTTGCGGACAAAATATCTATAAGCCGCGTGTATATGCAGGCAATAGAGACAAATAAGCGTTTGCCTTCAATGAAGCTTTTGAAAAAGCTTGCTCCGGCACTTGACGTTGATCTCAGCGATCTTATGGTCACTATATCGGCAACGGAGGATAAACCTTTGAAAGCAGATCTTGCCGAAATGCTTACAAGCGGTGAGCTTGAGATATGGTATCGCAGCAAAAAGCTTGACAAGAAGGAACTTCACAGGGTCTATAGGGTGATAGAAGCAACGCTTGATGATTGGGACGAGGAAGACAAAAAGGGGAGGAAACGCTCCAACGGACGTAAAACACGAAAATCTAAAGTTTGAAACATTTCCCATGCCTCCGGAAATCATTCCGCAATGGGCGACGGATGAGGCGGAGGAGTGGCAGCGTCTTGATGACTTTGATATTCTTGTGAAAGCAGAGGAGATAACCGGGCTTTCTCTTGAGATAAAGTATCTGCCGCTGCCGACAAAGACGTGGGGAATACATATCGTTGACCGCAGAATAGGCAGGGAGCGCGGACGGGTCGTGATAAATTCTTTGCTTCCCGATTTTTGGAGAAGGTTTTGTCTTTTCCATGAGGTTTATCATTTGATATACAACAAAAAGGGCGAAGATTTTTGGAAGAGTACGTTTTTCTCCGGAACGGCCAATGAAAACCGTGCCGATAGTTTTGCGTGGGCAGCTGCTTGGCCTGATTGGGAGGAGAGCAGAGAGTATGGTTGGTAGCACGCTAAAAAAGCTTCCCTTTTTTATGCCTTTCGCAGGATGCCGAGGACAGTGCGTTTACTGCAACCAAAGAGCGATAACGGGAATTGAACATATTCCATCGCCGCAGGAGGTGCGCAGCACGCTTGAAATGCTGAACGAGCCGCGTGAAGTATGCTTTTTCGGAGGGTCGTTTTGCCGTTTCCCGTATAAGGTGATTAGGGAGTATTTGCAGTGTGTCGCAGATTACGCACCGAGCGGGAGTACCGTTCGATTTTCCACATACCCGGGCGATTTGCGCGACGACGGTCTGCGCTCTCTTATAAAGCAGTATTCCATTTCACGCATTGAGCTCGGAATCCCTACACTTGACTCTGCGGTGCTGTCGGCGTGCAAACGAGAGGCCGATCCGCAAAAGATTTTTGAAGATATAAGAACGCTTGTCGGTGATGGTCTGCCTATCGGAGTTCAGATGATGATAGGTCTGCCCGGGCAGACGTGTGCGAGCAGTCTGAGCGATCTTTCCGCGCTTGCAAAGATAAAGGGGCGCGATCGTTGGGATCTGCGCCTTTATCCGTGCCTTGTCATAAAGGGTACGGAGCTTGCGGCGTTGTATGAAAGCGGACGTTATGTGCCGCTTACAGTTCACGAGGCTGCGCTTTGGGGCGGAAGATTTATTTATAATGCACTTAAGATGGGCTTTGTCCCGATCAGGATAGGCTTGCAGGAGACGTTATCACTTGCTGCCGATACAGTGGCAGGTCCGCATTGTCCGGCACTCGGCGAGCTTATACTTGCGGAGGCGGATGCGATAAGGCTTGCGGAGGAGTCTCCGAAAGGTCCGTGGCGCGTTCCTAAAAAACATATATCGCGTTTTACCGGACATAGAAAATTCGGTATAGGCAGGCTCGCGTTTCACGCAGGGGTGTCGCCCGATGAAGTTGAAAAGAGGATTTTTTACGATCAGGGGTGATATTATGGAGATATATGAGAGATCAAAAATACAGAGGCTTTTTTCGCCGTATCGGAATGGTAACATTTACACAAGAAATAGGTTTGTCCGTGCCGCAACGTGGATGTCCGCATGCGATGATGAGACAGGGCGTGTATCTTCGTTGTCTGTATCGTACCATATACAGGCAGCATCAGGCGGAGCCGGTACTGTAATATCCGAATTTGCATATATCAGCCCCGAGGGAAAGACAAATGCCAAACAATGGGGCATAGAAAACGATGGCGCTGTCAGTGATGTTGAAGAAATAGCAGCCGGTGTTCACGCATCGGGTTCAAAGTTCGTTGTTCAGATATGTCATTCCGGTGGGGCAACGAGGACAACATCAGAGACCGCACAGGCGTTGGGGCCGAGTGCGGGAAGATACCCCGGGCTTGGCACCGATACAAGGGAGATGAACGCGGAGGATATATCAAAAGTTCGGCGCGACTTTGCCGCCGCCGCGAAACGGGCAAAGGACGGAGGTGCCGATGGAGTTGAAATTCATGCGGCGCACGGTTTTTTGCTGACGCAGTTTTTATCTCCTCTGTTGAACAAACGTACCGATGAATACGGCGGATCTCTCAATAACAGGCTGCGTCTTACGCGCGAGGTATGTGCGGATGTGCGTGCTGCCGTAGGAAATAATTTCCCGATATGGGTGAAACTGAGTATTACGGAAGGGACGGAAGGCGGATATACCTCAGATGAGGGGATTGAGTCCGCGCTTGTTCTGCTCAGTGATGGGTGTGATTTGATAGAAATATCATCAGGTACGGGATATTCTGCTCCGCACCATTCTCCCAGCGTGGTAGGTGTTTCAGCCGGGGAATCGGAGGCTCCGTTTGCGCCTTACGCAAGAAAGATACGCGCAAGGGCAGCTGAGAACAAGACGGTGCTGCTCACAGGCGGATTGCGTTCATTGCCTGTTATGGCCTGCCTTCTTGACGAAGGTGCGTGCGATCTCTTCGGTATAAGCCGTCCGTTTATTGCCGAGCCTGATTTAATCAACCGTTGGGCTGAGGACGATGCAAGGCCCTCTGCCTGTGTTTCCTGCAATGCGTGCTTCAGAACTGCGCTTTACGGTCCGATTGACTGCCCCATCATGCGAGATAAACAAGAAGGAGAATGGGATCCGCTGTAATATTACTGCTCCCCCAACAAAATCGTGAATATTTATTAGTCTTTCTGCCGGCGGCGTAGCCGGCAGCCTGTCTGCTTGTGTATGCCCCGTAGGAGTATGCCATGAAAGGGTGTGGCTTTGGGAACACACTGATTAATTCGTTTTTGGCAGATAAACGCAAAAGCAACTTCCGCTTCGCTGCGCGCAGAATGACTAATATTCAAGAATTTATTGGATTATCAATACCTTATGTGAGTGTTGCAACGAAAAAAACGATAGCATTCATCTGTTATATATGATATATAATCCGGCTGTATTTTACGATGGTTGACAAAGTCGATTAAAGATAATAGACTATTTAGAAAGTTGTGACGTAGTTACAGATAATGAGGGAGTGTGTCAGATGGACAGCAGTCAACTGCAAAATCTTCTCATGGAAAGGGCGCACACTATGCCCAATAAGGCAAGGCGAGTTGCTGAATATCTCCTTGCAAATATGCGTGAAGCATCGTTTCGTTCAATCGGTGACATAGCAGACGACTTGAAGGTGTCAAAGGCACAGCTTGTCCGCGTTGCACAGATGCTCGGTTTTTCCGGCTATGCCGAGCTTAAATCATGTCTTCAGAAAACGATCCTTGAACAGATCAATCCTGCGGCTCTTCTTGCACGCGCGGTGACGCTCAGCGATGAATTTCCCGACAACATATACAAGGCGGAGCATGCTAACCTTGATGATACGATGGCACAGCTGTCTAAGGATTCAACGATGGCTTTCTGTGAGCTTACGAAGAAGGCATCGGATATTTACTGCGTGGGTTGGGGCATTTCTTCGCTTGTGATGGAGCTTATGCACATACGCCTTACGGTGATTGGCTGCCGTTCAATTTTCTGCCGCCGCGGATCACTTTCGTTGTGGGAGCAGATGCGCAGAGTCCGCAAGGGTGATGTTGCGATCGTGTGTGAACTGCCGAGTTATGCCGTTGAGGTTACCGAAGCAATAGAGATCGCAAAGAACAATAACGCAAAGGTCGTAACGATTACGGACAGTGCAGCCGCACCTGTATGTCGTTTTTCCGATCTCCAGATCAATGTCTCAGCAAACAGCCCTACGTTCGGGAGCAGTATAATAGGTCCTATGTTTGTCACGAACGTATTGACATCTGCGCTTGCCATGTCACTTGGCAAAGCTGCCGGACGTGCGTTTGACGAGCAGGCAAAATTCCTGCACGACGAGAGGCTTTTCCATCCTATCTTCGGTCTGAAATATTGACTGTAATAAGTTACTGATCGTATTCAAGAACATCGGCAGCCTTTATTGTATGGCTGCCGATATTTTGTAACTTTTTGTGCTGCGCGAATCTTGTTGGCATGTGTCTCTGTAAGGAAAATCGTCACATTTGCGGAAGTCTCTTTGCGTACTCCTCAAACTCATGGGCAAAGTCAGCTAATTTTTTATTCGCGTGCTCTATTTGTATCTCAACCTGATGAGATGATGCGCCGCCGGCCGTGTCGCGGCGTTCCATTGATCTGCGCGGTGAGAGCAAAGGAAGAAGATCTTCTTCAATTTCGGGAATTATAGCTTGCCATTCCAAAAGTGTCAGCTTATCCATGGGGCGTTTGTTTTCTATGCACCAACGGACAGCATGACCGACCTTTTCGTGTGCGCTGCGGAATGGTACACCGTGAAGAACAAGGTACTCCGCTACGTCTGTTGCGAGAATCAGACCGTCCTCAAATCCTCTGTTTGCGCGTTCCTCGTCAATGTCAACTTTGGAAATAAGCGGCGGAAGTACTGAGAATATTCCGGAAAGGCATATCAGCGTGCGGAAGAGGCTGCGTTTGTCATCCTGAAGGTCACGATTGTATGTCAGAGGAATACCTTTTACCATCGTGAGCAGGTCAACAAGCGCACCGGTAAGCTGCCCCGATTTTCCGCGGATTATCTCAAGCACATCGGGATTCTTTTTCTGCGGCATTATGCTTGAACCGGTGCAGAACGAGTCCGGCAGTTTTACCCAGCCGAATTCTGTGGTGAAGTATATTATAAGATCCTCGCATAGACGGCTTGCGTGAGTACCGAATACCGCCGCGAAGTAAAGTATGTCAAGAAAATGGTCGCGGTGTGCAACTGTATCCATACTGTTTTCGGTTATGCGCGAAAATCCCATATCTGCGCGCGTAAATTCGCGGTCAAGAGGCAGTGTTGAGCCGGCAAGTGCGCCGCAGCCGAGTGGGGACTCGTCAACAGCATCGTATGCCGCAAGCAGACGGCGTGCATCGCGCATAAATGCCTGAGCATGCGCCATCCAAAAATGCCCCATTGATATTGGCTGTGCCTGCTGCAAATGTGTGTAGCCCGGTACAACTTTATTTTTGTGTTCTTCCGCTTTTTTGACAAGTGCGGCAATAAGGCTGTAAAGCCCTTGCCAAATATCAAGCAGCTCACTGCGCAGATAGAGGCGGACGGTCGTATTCACCTGATCGTTGCGGCTTCTGCCCATGTGCAGACGCGCTCCTGTCGCTCCGCATTTTTCCGTGAGACGCGCTTCTATGTTCATGTGTACATCTTCAAGCGAAATTTTAGGCTCAAAGGCGTTATCTTTTATCTCACACGCAATCTCCCGCAGATTTTTTTCTATCACCGCGGCTTCGTCTTTTGCCAACAAACCTGTGTGTGCAAGCATACGCACATGTGCAATACTTCCTCTTATGTCTGCCGCTGCCATACGCCAATCCAGATCAAGCGACTGAGTGAAGTTTACTACGGCCTCATCGGTATCCTGTGCAAAACGTCCTTTCCACATTTTCAAAAAAACTCCTTCGCACGCACATTAACAGCATGTGCGTCAATTTACAATATACGCAGATTATACAACATTTTGAACTGCTTATGCGGATTGAACTTAACCGCGCAAATTTTGCCATGGCAGAATATTGCGGATTGTGCGAATGACATAGGCATTATTTACGTCTTGCCGTACAGTGAAAATATGTGTAGTATATTGCGAAAAAGGAGGTTGATGTACTATGGATTATCAACTGTTAAATGAAAAACTGATCGGGCTTTCCCGCGGCGTTGATTATGACATAACGATCCTTGCCAATGCTTCGGCACTTATTTACAGGTATTTGGCATGGGTGAGTTGGTGCGGATTTTACATTCTCATGGATGGGTCTCTTAAACTCGGCCCATTCCAGGGGAAATATGCGTGTGCAAAGATAATGCCGGGCGAGGGAGTGTGCGGTACGGCTGCTGCTGAGGACAGAACCGTTGTTGTCCCAAATGTCAGTGAGTTTGACGGATATATCGCATGTGACAACGCAACAAACTCCGAAATTGTGATTCCGATTCACAGGAACGGTCGGCTTTTTGCTGTTTGGGATCTTGACAGCATAGTATATAACCGTTTTTCTCCGGAGGATGTGGCAGGATTGGAATTTCTTGTGCGTAGCCTTGAAAATATATTGGATACGATAGATGTAAAATAACTGTAGGAAACACCGATCATAAGCAACGCAAAGCAACTTTTACGTTTATCTCTTTACCTTGCATTGATCAGTGTTTCCTTAAAACTGTAAAACTGTTCTGTACTCTATCCGCGTTTTACGCGCAAGGAGTAGAGTACGCCTCTGACGTTTTCGCAGATTCGTTTTGCTATTTCCGGTAAATTCATTGTGTAAAGATGTATGCCGTCAACGCCCTCGGCAAGCAGGTCTATTATCTGATTGGTTGCGTATGCTATTCCGGCCTCACGCATTGCCATGCTGTTGTGCCCGTATGCACGGATTATCTTTTGAATTGCGGGGGGCATTGATGCACCGCACATTGATACCATTCGGTTTATCTGAGATGCGGACGTTATCGGCATTATTCCGGCCTCTATGCGTGTGGTTATGCCAAGTTTTCTTGCGCGGTCGCGGAACGAGTAAAAGACTTCGTTGTCAAAGAAGAGCTGGCTCACAAGAGCGCTGACGCCGCAGTCGCATTTTGCTTTCAGATATGTGAGGTCTTCGTCCATAGAGTATGCTTCAATGTGTTTTTCGGGATAGCACGCAGCAAATATATTAAAATCATAATTGTCATTTATGAAGCCGATGAGGTCGCTTGCGTGCTTGAAGTCTTTTGTGCCCTCTTCACCGATGTCTCCGCGCATTGCAAGGATATTGCGTATGCCCTTGTCTTTTAATTTATCCAATGTCAGACGCATTTCATCGCGTGTGCTGCCTATGCAGGTAAGGTGCGCAAGTGCCGGGATGGAGTAGTCTGTCTGTATTTTAGATGCGATCTCAACGGTGTTTTCGCGGCTTGAGCCGCCTGCGCCGTATGTTACGCTGATCAGATCGGGGTCAAGACTTGCAAGTGCGTCAATCGTATCAAATATTTTGGAGAGCTCTCCACTGCCTTTCGGAGGAAATATTTCAAATGAAAATGTTGGTTTGTCAAGCTTAAAAAAATTCTTCATTACATTACTTCTCTTTCTATATGTTCAGTATTGATTCCATGATCACGGCTGCGCCGTCTTCTGTGTTTGGCGGTGCAACTATGTCTGCGGCTTCTTTGAGCAGTTCCCCGGAATTTCCCATTGCAACCCCTGTGCCTGCCCATTCTATCATCTCTTTGTCATTTGAACCGTCACCGAATGCCACAACATCTTCACGTGATACTCCGTAGTGTTCACAGACGCGCCGCAGTGCAAAAGCCTTATTTACTGCCGGATTTACGATTTCAACGAATGCCCCCCAAGACGTGGCAGAATAGACTCTGCTGCCAAATACGCGCCTGATTTCGTCAAACATTTTGTGAAATTCATCTTTGTCAAATGCCACCCCAAGCATTTTTGAGGAATCTATGCCGCAGGTCCAAAAATCAGAGCCAAGTGCAATAGCTTTCTGTCCGCAGATGTTCTCGTAGTATTTACATTCTTCGGTCGTATCGTCATAAACGATCAGTTTGTCATCCGAATAAATCTGAACGTACCAGCCGTGAGTCTTGAAAAAGGCAAGCAGTTCCGCAGTGAGCCGCACGCCAAGCCCCTGCTCGTAAATCGTTCTGTCGGTCCCTGTGTCACGTATCAGAGCGCCGTTGTAAAATATTGATGCGCTCCTTATGCCTGCATCTTTTATGTGCTGCATAGCTGACGGATACATTCTTCCGGTGGCGATCACGATATATATCCCTTTGTCCTGCGCAGCAGCAAGCGCGGCTTTTGTACGCGGCGATATACGGCCTTCTCCGTTAAGTATCGTGCCGTCCATATCAAGTGCGATAAGTTTGGGAATTTTCACTGTACTTTGCCCCTCTGTTCCGAAAATATTTACATTGCCCAGACAGCCATTGATACAAGCTCAGCCGCGACTGCGCACGCTCCCATCACGTCTCCGTTGACACCGGACAGACGCTTGTTCATGTGAGCTGCGATAGCAACAGCCGTCAGCGCAGAAAGAAAAACGCACAGCACATAGTGGAAGATAGAAAAGATCAAAAACGGAGCAAGACAGACGAAAGCTGTAAATAAATCATACTTTGTAAATGAGTCTACCCATCCTTTTGCCATCCCGTGTTCCCATGGGTATTTTCCCACGTATGCGGCAACGCACTCCGCAAAACGTGCTGCCGCCGCCGATGTTACACACGCCGAAAGTCTGTACATAGGGGGGATTGATGATACAAGCGATGTCCACAGACCGAAAGCAATGACAATGGAGGCACCTCCGTAGGAACCAAGTCTGCTGTCTTTCATTACTTCGCGCAGTTCGTCTCCGCAGCGTCCCGAGCCAATGCCGTCCCATAAATCACCCCAACCGTCAAGATGGAGCGCCCAACCTATAAGAAAATATACAGCTGCCCCTATCCACGCGGAAGCAAGGTCGTTAATACCCATAAGGTAGGGCAACATGACCGCAAAGCCGGATATTACGCCAAGCAGACCTCCGGCAAGAGGTGCGAGAGACAGACAGCGATGCCCCTCCGGAATTTCTTTCGGCCACAGTGACCGAGGAAGCGGAATCCGCGACAGCAGAGTCCAAATAACAACAAAACGCGCCGCAAAATCACACTTAAATTCCGGTGAGTGCGTCTCTTCTTTCATATTCTGCCAAAGATTTCTGAATTGCTGTTCGTATCCATCTGTTTTATGTTCCATTAAAATACCCCTTTGCCTTTAACCCAAAGCGGACAACCCGCAACAACGAGTGCAACATTTTCAGCCTTTGATGCAACAAGTTGATTCATTCTGCCCTGCATATCACGGAAACGACGCCCCATAAGGTATGGAGGCACAAGTCCAAAGCCGACCTCATTGCTGACAACGATCAGTGACGAATCGTCTCTTACGCTGCCGCACAACCTCTCTGTCAGCGCAGCGATTTTCTTTTCGCATACGAGCCACGCATTTTCGTCCTCTCCTTCGCTCTCCGGATACGACAAAAAAAGACGTGTCAGCCACATCGTAAGACAATCCATAAGCAAAAGCCCGTGAAAATCGGCAATCGCATTGGGAAGATCTTCGGGTATTCCCTCCCAAAGTCCCCATTCTTTAGGTCGTCTGCTTCTGTGGATCGCGATTCGTTTTTCCATCTCTGCGTCACGACAGTCGGCAGTTGCCATATATATGACATTGCCTTTGAAGCTGCGGGCAATATGTTCGGCAAATGTACTCTTTCCGCTGCGAGCGCCGCCTAAAATCAAAGTAATGTTTTTCATTTCATAAACCAAGACCTTTAACGAAGCACTGATTAATGTACTTTTGACCATCAAGCCCATGCAAGTCATTCTATCATTGACATAAGTATAGTCAAGTACACACAAAAAGCCTTTTTACGAAAATATTGATACCCCAATAACTGCCGAAAGGCTGTCCGCTTTTGTACGCGGACAGCCTTTCGGTTACTTTGTCTGTTTGATTTTATTTTGCTCTTTTCAGAACAAATCTCTTCGCGGCCGATACCGGAACGAGAACGGGTTCTTTTGCTGCTTCGGCTTTGCTTGTAACAAGCTCCTTTGCCTTTGCTTCGTCCTCTTTTCTGTAGAGAACCTGTGAATCTTTTGATCCGTCGCGATAAACTGTGATGCCCTTGCAGCCCTCTTTCCACGCAAGTTTGTATGCCTGAAGAACATCGTTGACGCAGCACTCGTGACGCATATTTATCGTCTTTGATACGGCGAGATCCGTGTATTTCTGGAATGCTCCCTGCATACGGACGTGTGCGTCAGGCTGTACGTCGTGTGACGTGACGAATACCTTTTTCATTGTCTCCTGCGGCAGATTTTCTTTAAGAGCATCTTCATACCAGCGGTTCTGCTGTCTCATTACGACCTTTGTTCCGTCTATCTGTGTGCGGACTCTTGTGTGTTCAAGTGCGAAGAGCGGTTCAATTCCCGATGAGCAGCCGGCGAGCAACGCTATTGTGCCTGTTGGGGCAATACATGTAAGCGTTGCGTTGCGGCGGCCGAGGTGTGCGAGTGTCTTGGGGATTCCCTTTTCGGCACCCAATGCTTCGGATGTTTTGCACGCCGTTTCGCGTATCGTGCGCATAATGTCTTCGGCGAGGGCAAGTGCCTCTTCGCTGTCGTATGCAATGCGCAGACGGAAGAGAAGATCCGCCCAGCCCATTATGCCAAGGCCGACTTTGCGCGTGAGTTTGACAGCCTCCGAAATTTCGGGCAGCGGATAGTTGTTTACGTCAATGACATTGTCAAGGAAGCGTGTCGCAACTGTCGTGACCTGACGAAGTTTGTCAAAGTCAAATTTGCCGTCTGTCGTGACCATAAGTGAAATGTTTATTGAGCCGAGGTTGCACGCCTCGTTCGGATAAAGCGGAGACTCACCACATGGGTTTGTACTCATAAGCGGACCTAAATCCGGCGTTGTGTTGCCTCTGTTTATCGCGTCAAGATAGATGATGCCCGGGTCGCCCGTGCGCCACGCGCAGTCGGCTATCTCGGCAAGCAGTGCGGCCTCTTCTCCGTTGGGGTCTGCCTCAACTTTCTGCATAAAGCTGTCGTAAACTCCGATTGATATATTGAAGTTTGTTATAGTGCCGTCTTTATCTTTGCAGTGTATGAACTTTCTGATGTCGGGGTGATCTATGTTGAGTATCCCCATATTTGCACCGCGGCGCATACCGCCCTGCTGTACTGTCTCTGTCGCCTTGTCAAAGAGACCCATGAACGATACGGGACCGGAGGCGCTGCCGTTTGTGCTGTTCACCTTTGAGCCCTCAGCGCGCAGATTCGAGAAGTTAAAGCCTGTGCCGCCGCCGCTTTTGTGTATGAGCATCTGTTTGCGAAGTGCCTCACAGATGCTGTCCATTGAATCTTCTATCCCGATTACAAAACACGCGGCAAGTTGACCATGAGGAGCCGGACGCCCCGCATTCATAAGCGTAGGACTGTTTGGCATAAAAAGCAGCTTTGCCATGATCTCATAAAATTCATCTGTCCATTTATATTGAAGTGCGGTAGTCTTTTCTGCGCCGGCAACATGACGTGCAACTCGGAGCAACATCTCCTCCGGTGTTTCCACGGGAACTCTCTTCTCGTCACGCCACAGATAACGGTCACGCAAAATATCTTTTGCCGCAGGGCTGAAAGCAGGTTTTAACATCATAGCAGTTACCTCCGTTGCGAATGATACGATCATCCGCCTGTGCTTTTACGTTGCACATATATAATAACAGATTTTTACCGTTTGTGAAGAGCAAATGCGCTATATATATTGACAACTTATACACACAACGCTATCCGTAGTGTTATGTGTATTGTGGATAATTTGTGGAATATTTTGTTGCAAATTTGCAAATGCACATTCTCTCAAACTTTGAGAGATGTTAAAATGTGGAAAAGATTTTTTATAAAAAATTTTATTTTGTCGTAAAAACACTATCCGCAGGAAAAAAATTTTCTCCTGCGGATAGTTGATTTGCTGTTTTGCAGATGCGGAAGATTATTCGGTTATTTTCTCCAAACGTCTTTCGTGAATAGTACCAAAATGGTGTAAAGCTCAAGTCTGCCGCAGAGCATATCAAAGATGTAAATGATTTTTGCCGTTATGCACTGGTCGGCAAAGTTGCATACGGGGCCGACATCGGCAAGTCCGGGCCCCACGTTGCTGAGCGTTGCGGAGACTGCGCTGATTGACGTGACGATGTCATATCCGCAGAGGCTTACGGCAAGTGCGGAGAGTGCCCATATTATGAGATATATACATATAAAACATACAGACGAGGCTATCATTGACGGAGTTACGGGGCTTCCGCTTTGGAATATTGCTATGACTGCGTTAGGATGTATGACTCTTTTAAGTTCCGCGTAGGCCTCTTTCAACACGAGTTGAAAGCGTACGCACTTTATTGCGCCGGATGTTGAGCCTGCACAGCCGCCGACAAGCATAAGGATAAGCAGTGTCATCTGTGTCGCTATAGGCCACTTGGCATAGTCTGCGGTGACAAAACCCGTGGTTGTTATAACGCTTACCACTTGAAATATAGCATAACGAAATGCGGTGATGATGCTGTCAAATACTCCGTCGCGCATAAGCACAAAGATGATAAGCGCGGTAGCACCCAACACTATCCACAGATAGAAACGGAATTCGGAATCTTTGTACGGAGCAAGAGTTCTTTTGCGTATCGCAAGAAAGTGAAGATTGAAGTTTACACCTGATATGAACATCAATATCGTCAGTACATATTCTATGTATGCGGAATCGTAAAATGCAACGCTTGAGGTGTGTGTGGAATATCCTCCGGTTGATACGGCGGCAAATGCATGTGCTACTGCGTTGTAGAATGTCATACCGCCTAACATTAGAAAAACAATTCCCACAAGTGTTATGCCCATATAGATCTTCCAAAGTGTCGTTGCCATATCGGCGATGCGGGGGCTTGTCTTTTCAAGCTTGGGGCCCGGGCTTTCGGCCTTAAAGAGCGGGGTCATATTCAGGCCAAGTACGGGAATCAATGCTATGAGAAGAACAACGATTCCCATGCCGCCGAGCCATTGTGTCTGCGCGCGCCACATAAGTATTCCGCGCGGTATAGGTTCAAGTTCGTTTATAACGGTAGCACCGGTCGTGGTGAAGCCCGACATGGCTTCAAAGTATGCGTCAACGAAGTTGGGCAGTATGCCGCTGAAAATAAACGGAAGCGCTCCGACGAATGAAGCTGCGATCCATGCAAACGCCACACATACGATAGCTTCCCGCGTTCCAAGTCCATCGCTCTCCTCTTTCAGCGGTATGCATACCATACCGATCAGTATTGATAGTACAATGCCGCAGCCCATAGAGCGGGCGAATGCGGATGCGTCCGGCGTGCCGTCAATGACAGCCCATATAAAGGGAAAGAGGAATGACATGCTTACGGCAAAGGTGAGAACTGACAGAAATTTCAATACGCTGCGGAAATTCAAAGTTTATCCTCTCCAAACGGATGCATTGCGTCATTTATAACGTCTGCCGAAGCAAAGACAAGAATCTTGTCTCCCGACTTCAAGATCGTGCCTCCGGTAGGGATAAGCATCTCATTCTTGCGCTCAACGAGAGCGACGATTGAGCCCTGCGGCATTTTAAGTTCCATGAGGCTCTGCCCTGTCGCCGGAGATGTATCTGTGAGTGTCAGTTCAACCGTCTCTGCATCTATCTCTTCAAGCACGGTAAGCACGCGCGATGACCCAGGGTAGCGCACGCTGCGCGTGATGACGTTTGCAAGCGTCTGATTCCTGTTTACTATTGCGTCAACAGGAATTACATTCGTCATATTAAGGTAATTCGGTCGCTGAACGACAGCGATGCTCTTTGACACACCGAGCGTCTTTGCAAGGACTGCGAGCATAAGATTTGTCTCGTCATGGTCGGTTGCCGCAACATAGCCGTCAGCGGATTCTATCCCTTCGGACTTAAGTAAAGAAACGTCTGAGCCATCGGCGCAGAGAACACTCACCTGAGGCAGTTCACGCGCAAACCTTTCGCACTTTGTTCTATCCTTCTCAACAAGCCTTATGTCAATTCCGTGAATGTGCGAAATAAGACGCGATGCGGTCTGAAAACCGATTTTGCCCGCGCCTACTATAAAGACGTGTTTAAGTTTTTTTGTAAAAGATGGCTGGAAAATTCGCTCAACCTCCGAGACAATGGCACGATAGCATATCGTGTAGCATATATCCCCCTCTTGCAGCACCTCTGTGCCGCTTGGAACAAAACTTTTGCTGCCGCGCCTTATGTGGATGATCAGAAGTATAAGATTGGGATATGCCCTGCGCAGCTGTATGAGCGAATGACCGCACAGATGAGAATCGCGGGTAATGCGGAAAACGTAAATTCCCGCCTTGCCGTCCGCTATATCCGTTGCGTGAATTGCAGCGCGTATTTCAAGAAGTTCTTCTATCTGCTTTGCTACGGAACGTTCCGGAGATATAAGCATATCAATGCCCAAGCCTCGCGCCCACTCCTCATTGTCCGTAAATTCAAGCCCAACCGCGCGCGCGATAACGTGCGGAACTCCCATGCGCTTCGCGATCCAACATGCCATAAGATTTACTTCGTCTTTATCCGTGCATGCGATCAAAAGCGCGATATCATTTTTGCCCTCCGTAATTCCGGCACGCGCAAGTACACTCGGGCGTGCGCCGTTGCCGCGCAGAACGAGGACGTCAAGCATTGTTTCAACGTGTTCGGCATTCTCTTCGTTTTCTTCTATGACAACAATATCGTGTCCGTCTTCGGACAGGTTCTTTGCTACGGTGTATCCGACTTCACCGGCACCAACGAGTACGATGCGCAAAATGCACACAACCCTTCAAAATAAGTTCTCGCTTTCGTATATCAGCCTTTGCGGAAAACAAAGAACAACTGCGACTGATAACATACCGCTCTATTATATTCCCAATGTCAAGAGGGCGTAAAACAAAAATTCATCACATTTGCGTGCAAGTCGTAATATCGTCATTTTCTTTTTTAACGGGACAGTCATTTGTCCGTATGGATTTATATACTCCTAAGACATAATAACCTTATGGGAGGAGGTCATATCATGACGCAGGAAGATATAAAACATACAGAGAGACGCAGAAGATGGTTTGTGTTTATCCTTGACAAAAACAGTTCAATGAACGGATTTAAGTGATACAGACCAGAATGGGGTCTGCTATATGACAGAATTGAAATCAAACGATTAAACCAACAGTTGGAAAATTACTTTGACGAAAGTATGACGGTATTTTGTGATGAAATAACAAAAAACGCGCAGAACGCGCAGAAAGAGGAGAAAAAAGATAATGAAAGCGATTTTGAAAGCACATGCACTGAGTATTTTCAGTGTTATCGCAGTGATTGCACTTGCCTTTACGTTTGCTACAATTACAGTGAAAGTTCCGCTTTTAGATGTTGCGAAAAGCAGGTCAGTGTCAGGTTTTGATACTTTGGATATAAGTTCGTTGGGGTTGATTCTGATCGCAGGACCGATTTTGGTTGCTGTAATGAATTACATAAAGGCCTTAACACCGTACAAAGGAAAACTTGCTATCATAATTCCGATAATCTGCATTTTATGCGTAGTCTATATTTTTATGAGAGTGAAAGAGACTGGCATAGTGTCGGAATACGGCAGTATATCGGCCAGTCCGGGGTTTGGTCTGATACTTGCCTTTTTATCATACGTTGCGATGATCGTAGCCGGTGCGGTTGAATATCATGGCTACACGCTAAACAAAGCCGGAGTTGAAAAGCTGAAGCGTCAAGGCGCGGAATTTGTTAAAAAAGCGGAGACAATGTCTCAGAAAGCGTCCGATTCGGATAAAGAACAGGAGCAAAAACCGTAATTTTCCAAAAGTCTGTGCCGCAGCCTTTATAGTGCGGTGCTGTGATGCGCTGCGGCTTGCCAAATAAAGCCAACGCCAAAAAAAACGCGCCGAACGCGAAACGAGGAGAAAAAAGATAATGAAAGCAATTTTGAAGGTGCATGCACTGACCATTCTCAGTGTCATCGCAGTGATTGCACTTGCGTTGCCGTTTATTACGGTTACAACAAGCGTCCCATTTATAGGTTCAAGAAGCGATTCAATGTCAGGTTTTAATGCTTTGGGCACAAGTTTGTTTGGGGTGATTCTGATCGCAGGGCCGATTTTGGTTGCCGTGATGAATTACATAAAAGCCTTAGCAGCGCACAAAGGGAAAATTGCTATCGCAATTCCGATAATCTGTATTTTATGCGTAATCTATATTATTGTGCAAGTGAATGATGTAGAAATAGTATCGGAATACTGCAAGACATCGGTCGGTCCGGGGTTTGGCCTAATACTTGCTTTCTTATCGTACGCTGCAATGATCGTTGTCGGTGCGGTTGAATATCGCGGTTACAAGTTAAACAAAGCCGGAGTTGAAAAGCTGAAGCGTCAAGACGCGGAAGCGGAAACAATCTCTCAAAAAGCATCCGATCCGGATGAAGAATAGGAATAAAAACTGTCGTAATTTTCCAAAAATCTGTGCCGCAGCCTTTACGGTGCAGTGCTGTGATGCGCTGCGGCTTGCGTCAGAAAAAATATAGGAGGTTTGAATTATGAACTGTCACAAATGCGGTGCCGAATTAGAAGAAAATGCGAACTTCTGCAAAAAATGCGGGAGTAAAGTATCATTTGACCAGAACATCTCCGAAGAAAAACAGCCGGAGACACCGGAGAACGGCGCGGAAAACATCAAGCCGGCTGCCTGCGAAACAACGCCGCCGCTTTGCGGTAAAGACCTGAAAATCAAACTTACAAGCACCAAAAACAGTAAACTTAATCCCGTACTCGTAAAAGTGCTTATCGTTGCTATATGTGCGGCGGCAGTGGCGGCAATTTCATTTGGAATTTATTTCTACAAAACATCCTCACTCACCTCGGAACAGAAACTCAGCGGCAACCTTAACGTCACTGCCGATGATCTGGCCATATATTTAGGGGCAACAGACGGCACAATACAAAATCCGATAAGCGGAATAGCCGCAGGCAGATATATGTGCGTCACCGGAGTAAACGGCAACCAAACGCTTGATGAAGCCGTAAACGAATACGTCGGTGAAAAAGTCAGTGACTACATAGACGAATTGGAATCAAGAGCTCCGTCAGCGACACCCGGAACCTACTATTATGACAGCGAGGAGGTCAATATAAATTGGAAAAATGCGTACGATGAAGAGGTTTGGAAAGCCAACAGAGAGGGAGAAAATTTTGATAAAAAACTTGAAGCATATTTCACACCGAGAAATCCCGTAAGCATTGTTGAAACCGTAGACGTAAAGGTTGCGGATGATTGGCGTGAACGATTCTCAAACAACCTCTTCAATTATGTAATGGGAAGACCGATGAAAGATGCCTTTAGCTCAATGAGGGTTGAAGAAAGCCTGTATAACGTACTCAAAAAAATCTGCAAGAATGGTATGAAAGGCTACCAGTTCCGCTTGTACAGAGATGCCTTTGATTTTGAGAACGGCGGTTCATTGACAACCGGAGAAGCTAAAAAACAAGAATTATTCACTGTGAGAAAACAAAAAATATTTGAAGGGTATTCCGATATAAAACTTACAGACGATGCACCGGAAGAGACAGTAAAAATAGAAGTGTACCTTGACTATAGCTATACTGCGCGCTTAAGCGAAGATTATGACGATACCCCGTGGAGCTACACCGCATATATGTATGTCAACGACAAACCTACAAATTTGGACAAACTATCCGACTTGTACTACGCAAAGTACAAGGAGATACTGTAGGCGCGATTCCCAAAAACGGCGGCGGATACCTGCGAACAATATGCGGTCTCTACTGCCGTTTTCGTTTCGCAAAAAATTTACCCGAATATTTATACAGACATCTGTCTGTCCGCAGTATATGCTAATATACCGATAAGGATGTGACTGACGATATGAAAAACACAAAGCAATATCGCGTACTTGAAATATTTTTCCGCGGCCTGCGCGGAGAAGACATTTCAGTCAAAAAACTTGCGGAAGAATACGGCGTATCCGAAAAGAGCGTCAGCCGCTCCATCGGAGAGCTGAAAGCATTCCTTGCCGACCACCGCGAGCTTGTTGGAAACACAGAATTTGAATACTCCTATCAGAGCAAATGTTACCGGCTGTACATGGACGAATTTCTCTCTGCCAAAGAACTCTTTGCTCTGTTAGAGGTACTCATCGGCACAAAAAGCTTCTCAAAACTGGAACTTTTGGCGATCGTTGACAAACTGAAAAGATTCACAGCCTCAGACGACAGGAAAAAACTCACCGAGCTTGTATCAAAAGAGCTTTACCACTACACCGAAGTCAAACACGACTGTGACAGCGTACAGGATATGCTGTGGCATCTTATCAACTGTATCCACGACAAAAAAGAAATAACCATCGGCTACTACCGCATGGATCGCAACTTTGTAACGCACCGTCTATGCCCCGCATCGGTAATGTTTGCCGATCATTATTTCTACCTCATCGCATTCAGAGCGGACAGCGATATGTCATCGCCCCTATACTTCCGTGTAGACCGCATAAAAGACATCACTGTCCACAGAGAACATATTTCTGCGTGCGACACACCGGAATTTGACGAAGGACTGCTGCAGCAGCGGTCACTGCTTATGTGGCCGGGCAAACTGAGAACGATCCGATTTGAATTTACGGGACCGTCCGTACAGGCAGTATTAGACAAACTTCCCACGGCAAAAATCATTGAGCGTGACGGTAGCAAATACCTGATTGAAGCCGAAGTCTACGGCGATGGCATCAAAATGTGGCTGCTGAGCCAAGGCTCATGGGCAAAAGTCGTGTGGCCGGAAGAATTTGTAACGGAAATGCGCGGCGAAGTCCAAAAACTTGCCGGACTATATTCCCTCTGACACACCCTCTTACACAGCTATCGCATCGCAGGATATTGTTATTTCAATTCCTCAATGCTATAATTCGGTCATAGAAGATGGG
>JAUNMU010000117.1 GCA_030531745.1 Synergistes sp.
TGTGATCCATTCAATGACCTCCGAACATCAGGCTGATTGCACTTAGGAAACCGCTTTCAGGTGTATCCCTCCGTAACACATTGATCGGTGTTTCTTTGGGAATATCACCGAAAAGCCATTCATAAATTCTCCGTTAAAAATCAAGCGGCGAATAACGCCGCCTAATAGCCTTATCTGTGTTTATTCTACCACAAAACAGACGTTTTTCGGCAAACATCTGCGTTCGTCAGAGTGGACATTTTTTCGCTTTTATTTTATTCTTTTGGTTCGTTTTTCCTCGTTTTTCCTTATTGATGGCACACATCGCTAATGTTTTGTGATTGTAAGAACTCTTTATTATCTAACGCCATACCCACCATCAACAGTCATGACCGTTCCTGTAACCCATCTGCTCGCATCGGACAGCAAATAGGCAACTGCTCCCGCCACATCCTCAGGTCTTCCTATGCCGAAAGGATGCTTTTTTACCAAAGAATCAATATAGTCCTCCTCTGTCCTATACAACTTACGCATATTAGCAAGCATTGGAGTGTCAACGTAGGCAGGACATACACAGTTGAACCTTATGCGTTTGTTCGCATATTCTGCCGCCAAAGATTTTGTAAGCGATATCAACGCGCCCTTTGAAGCCGAATACGCCGTTTTACCCGCTGCACCGGATGCTGCCACAGACGATATTGCCACTATTGACGTATTTTCGGCATCGTGGTTGTGTCTTTTTAATATCTGCCTTGTGATCTCCCAATACGCTTCTAAATTAATCGCCATGATGT
The DNA here is from genome assembly GCA_030531745.1 of Synergistes sp. Taxonomy (GTDB): domain Bacteria; phylum Synergistota; class Synergistia; order Synergistales; family Synergistaceae; genus JAUNMU01. Next base: position 774 of record JAUNMU010000117.1, read on the forward strand.
CACGAAGATCTTTTATTTCTGTGTTTCTAAACGGCAGAGTTTTTTCTATGCCGGCGCAGTGGACAAAACCATTCAGCGGGCCGATTTTCGCAACAGATTCGGTTACAAGCTCTCTTATGCTATCTTCCGTCAGTGCCTTGGGAATGGCTATGTGTCCGTTCCCCTGCATTGCTGCCAATGTGCTGCTGAGCCGATCTTCGTTTCTCCCATTTATGACGCACAACGCACCCTGCTCAGACATCAATATAGCCGTTGCACGTCCTATGCCTGATGTAGCTCCGGTTATAAGCACTTTACGACCTGTAAGGTCAAACAACAATGTTGCTTAGTCTCCCATCTTGTCCAGAATGTCCTGCACAGTAGTCAGTTCCTCTATCTGTTCAGGCGTAAGGACAACACCAAATTTCCTGTCAAGCATAGACAGTATTGATATCATTCCTATGGAGTCCCATTCGTCAAGCGCAGCAAGCACCGCAGACGGTGTGATGTCAGCACGTTCAGCGTCAATTGTTTCCGCTATGAGGTCAAGTTTTTCTTCGTTTGTCATTGCAATATCACCTAATCCTTTCAAAGTATTATTATTGTTCCGCCCCAAGAGTAGCCGACCCCAAATCCTGCTATGAGAATTTTACAGCCGGTCTGCACTTTGGGATTTTTTCTCTCAATTGCTCTTTTAAGTGCTATGGGAATCGTGGAGCTTACTGTGTTGCCTATCTCTTCTATGTCTATACAGAACTTATCGTCCGGTATGTTCAACTTGTCACGCAGCGACGTGAGGACGAGTTTGCTCGCCTGATGCAAAATGACGTAATCTATCTCCTCCATGGTCGTGTGGTTTTTTATGAGTATATCTTCAATGAGTCCGGGAAGAGTTCTGAGTGTAAAGGCATATATCTCCGGACCGTTCATATATATGTTATCAAGACTCCTGATATTACCGCTTGCGTCCTCGTGTTCTTCGGCTGTATCGTCCGTTCGCGGCATTGCCATTCCTCCTGCCGGAACGATAAGGCTTTGAGCCCCTTTGCCGTCAGTACATAAAACAAACTCGCCTATCCTTTCTGCATCTGATTTCGTAAGCAACGTAGCCGATGCGCCGTCACCAAAGACAGTACGTGTACTTCTGTCTAATGGGTGAATGTGTTTTGTGTACGTTTCAGACGTTATAAGCAACAGATTTGATGCCACACCTGCGCAGAGAAGCCCCTTTGCCATTGCAAGACCGTATATATACCCTGAACAACCGAGGTTGTAGTCAAGCGCGCCTGCCAATGTTGATATCCCAAGCCTTTCCTGCACAATGCAAGCCGTAGACGGCAGGAAGTAATCGGGGCTCTGTGTGCAAAGCAGGACAAAGTCAATCTCCGATGGAGATACTCCATATTCAGAGAATAAAGACTTTGACGCTTTCACCGCCATATCAGAGACAAGTTCAGCAGAAGCAACGTGGCGGGATTTGATTCCGGTCTTTCTGTAGATTTTGGACGCAGTCCATGACGCTGACGCATATATTGCCTCAAGTGTTTCGTTTGTCAATATAGGTTGCGGAAGATAATATGCTGTTTTCATCTGTTATTTCATCCTGTATATCATTAACGGCTTTGCCGGATCTCCAACCAAGCTTACATTGGCATTATCACGCAGTCTCCGGTTGCCTTTCAAGCTGCGCCATGGAAATGCCCATTTCTTTTGCGGCTATACTTTTGAGAACAAGATTCCCGCGAACAAGCGAAAGACAGATGTTCACTCTGCCCTCTGCTTTTGCGTCACGCTGATATTCTATCATTGTCTGCTGCATTGTCATGTATTTTCTCTCCAATCCGTTGTCCGAACGAAGTATTTCTACACGCTCGTTTAGTGTTTTCGGCGCGCACGGATTTTACCTCGGAAAATCCCCAGCAATGGCAAAATATGCCCGTTACAGGAGCGCCCCTGTACGCTGCCGAAATTCACTTGCGGAGATGTTCATTCTCGCAGCCGCCTGCGGAACGGTTAAAATTCCGTCTTTGACAAGCCCGCTTAACGTTGAGAATATCCCCTCGGTTCTGCCTCTTGCTTCGCCTATTCTCATGCCTTCTTTTCTCATTTGTATTCCGTAGAGTTCGGTTACTCTTTCTTGATCAAACAATGTACGCATTATTCCTCTTACCTCCGCTTCTCTTGTTTTTAGATATTCTGTCAGCAGATTTTTGTCAGCACATATCTTTAATGTTTCTTCTATCGCTTCCTGTGTCCTGCCGTATTTCTTTATGCAGAGGAGACGTATATCCATACGCCCACGCCACAGGCGCGGACTGCCTGTGACGCGCGGCTGAGATAGGAAATCTTTGATTTCCGTGAGCGAAGCCGGTTTGTTCACCAGATTGTGCATATAATCAGTGGTTCCTTAACATGTCTTGTGTTTGCCGTCAACGCTGTGCGGCTTAAAAGACCCAAACGGTTGCAGAACATTTGCCTTATTCGTCAATTTCCTCAGCTTCGGTTTCTATATCTTCCGCTCCGTCATCTTCACCGATGCTTCTTCCCATGCGGTGTTTTGAAGTGTTTGTTACCGG
>JAUNMU010000026.1 GCA_030531745.1 Synergistes sp.
TTAACTCTTTGCTGACCGCGGATAAAAATATATTTTCGGCGATAGCGTAAATTTACACAAAAACGACAAATTTTATCGTTTTTTTTCGGTATAATGATGTGTATGGTTTCAAAGTTTGTATGAGGGGGAGGGTGTAGGCATGAGAAGATTATCTTTAGTGTTGCTTTCGGTCTTGTGCGTGTTGTATGTTTGTCCCTCGTGTGCGTTTTCAGCGGCAACCCCCGAACCAAGTTACAAGACGATAAAAAAAGAGATAAGGATGGGGCGCAAAGGTGCAGAGGCTATAGAAAAGGAGTGTCCGCGCGTTATTGATCCGGCAGAAGAGGCGAAGCTTGCGATGATCGCCGAGAAGCTGACACCTCACCTTAAAAGGCCGCTTGAATACATAGTCCGCATAATTGAGATGAAAGAGCCGAACGCATTTTCACTTCCGGGCGGACGAACGTACTTTACAACCGGAATGATGAAATTTCTGAAGAGTGAGGACGAAATTGCGGCGGTCATGTGTCATGAGTTTGTTCACGCAGACCGCGCTCACGCTGTAATTCAGGCACGCCGCAACAGCGCTCTTAACCTCTTGTCTATTGCGGGACTTATAGCGGCGACACAGGTCGGCGGAAGCGGGGCTGCCGGTGTGGCGGTCATGGCAAGCGGTATTCAGACTGCGATTGCTAACAGTTATACTATAGAGCTTGAGAAAGAGGCCGATGCCGTAGGCATTGATGTGCTTGCAAAGGCAGGATATAATCCTTCTGCAATGCTTACGATGATGGAGAGGCTTCGCCTTGAAAAAATGAAGCACGCACAGGTTAATTTGGGAATATACCAAACGCACCCCGAGGACGAAGAACGTGTTGAGGCTGCGCTCAAGTATCTGCGTGACCACGGCATAAAAGTTGACCGAAAGAACGTTGTTGATCTTTTGAAGGTTAGCACGAATGAGGTGTCGGGAGATGTTGTGCTTGTGATAGACGATGCAAAGATTTTTTCTTCTCCGGTAAATAAAGGGACAAGGAAACTCTTTAGCGGTCTTGCGGAAAAATTAAACAACTCGCTTGCACTTGAACTTATGCCGTATGATATAAAAGTGATTGACATAAAAGGTGAAAAGACACTTGTTATAAAGCGCGATATAATAATAACGGAGCATGAAAGAGTTGCAGGTATTCCTGAGCTTACGGAAGTGCGGAATATGCTTAACAATGCAATAGTCAGGGCGCGAGGCGGAAATCCGGTGGCTGATTATTTCAGATAGAGATATATGTCAGACAAGCATATAAGACGTTTTATGAAATGAAGGGAATTTAACCGTGTATATTTCACTTTACAGAAGATACAGACCGCAGACATTTTCGGATGTAGTGGGGCAGGGGACCGCAGTCGGAGTCCTTCTTGAAGCATTAAGGGAGGGGACGGTGAGTCATGCCTATTTGTTTTCGGGGCCGAGAGGCTGCGGAAAGACAACTGCGGCGCGCCTTGTGGCAAAGTCGCTTAACTGTACAAACCGTAAAGACAACTGCGAGCCGTGCGAGGTATGTGAGAATTGCAGGGCTATAGCATCGGGTGAACACCTTGATGTGATAGAGATAGACGGAGCAACAAACAGAGGTATTGACGAGATACGCGATCTTAAGAGCAGAGTCAGCTTAAAAGCACTTTCCGGTGCGTATAAGGTCTATATAATAGATGAAGTCCACATGCTGACGGATCAGGCATTTAACGCACTTCTGAAAACACTTGAAGAACCGCCTGCAAATGTTATGTTCATACTTGCAACGACCGAGCCTAATAAAGTCCCCGTTACTATTCGCTCACGCTGTCAGCATATCCCATTTCACAGGATAACTGCGAGTGACATTGTTTCACGATTGAAATATATATGTGAAAGAGAAAATATCGCATCGGAGGACGAAGCACTTTGGGAAGTTGCGCGTCAGGCTGACGGTGCTTTGAGAGATGCGCTTTCTGTTATGGAACAGGCTATTGTGCTTGGAGGCGGGAGCCTTACTGCCGAAAGCATAAAGGAACTGACCGGAGGCGGAAGCCGTTCTGAGCTTGAAAAATGGGTCACAATGCTTCGGACGGATCAATGTGCCGCTGCTGTGACGCTCCACTCAATTATGGCACGCGGAATATCTCCGGAACGTCTCTGTGAGGCACTTTTCGTACTCTTCCGTGATCTGTGGCTCTGTAATATCTGGCGCAGCAACATAATTGAAGCACTTGAGACATCTGATGAAGAACGAGTTTACCTTGAAACAGAGGCAGGGAACTGGGAGAGGTATAAACTTGAAAATATATGCAGTATGTTAAGCAGACTTATGCCGCGTACACATTACGGAATGAAAAGCGATGTATTCAGCGGTCTTGTGCTGCTTGAAATGCAGAATATCATAAACGGCACTGCCGCAGAAAATATACGACCGCATAAACAGCAGATAAACACAGCACCGCAGATGCCGCAAAACGGCGGTGCATATCGCAGACAGGCTGATGTGACGAATAAAAATGCAACGGTAAATATCTCTGCGTTGGCGGATAAAGATAGAAGCACAATAAAACTTGATACAAGTGCCAATATATCAACGGATACCAAAAACGAAAAAAGAGTTCCGGAAGACACCTGCGCGGTAACAAATTTAATTGCAATGCTTGGGGATAATGATTTCTCGCGTCTTGTGGCAAACCTGAACGGCGATGCCATTGAGATCGCATCCGCACTTTTATATGCCGAAATCAGAGAAAATAACGGTGCTGTTGAGATAGGATTTGAACAGCCGATTCCTGCGCAGACATTTCTCTGCATTGAGCAAAACCGACAGAATGTTATTCAAGCAGTATCAAAACTTTGGGGCTTGAATGTTCAATGCGATGAGAAAACAGAAGAAAAAAAGTCGGAAATGACTGCACCGCAAAAAGAAAATAAAGATACGGCAAAGCCCGATGCCGCAAAAAATAAGATACAAAACGAAAAGGACACAAATGATAAAACTGCCGCAGTCTCCGCCGATATTTCGCGTGTTCTTCGCCTTGCCGGCGCAGAAGTCCTTTATGTTAAGAGTGCAGCAGGCGATGATGAGAGTGCGGAAGAAACGGAGGAAACAGCCGAATGAGTGCGGATAAACCGTTTGCACATCTTCATGTGCATACAGAATACAGTCTGCTTGACGGGGCAAACAGGTGCGGTGAGCTTGCAAAAACAACGAAAGAGATGGGTATGGACTCATGTGCCATAACAGATCACGGGGTTATGTTCGGCTGCTATGAATTTTATACAAAGTGCAAGGCGGAAGGTGTTAAGCCGATACTCGGTTGTGAGGTCTATGTTGATCCCAACGGTCACGAATGTCGTGAGGGCAAGGCACAGAATCATCTGATACTTCTTGCTGAAAACGAAGAGGGATATTACAACTTAACCAAACTTGTATCTGTGGCGAATACCGACGGCTTTTACTATAAACCAAGGATAGATCATGATCTTCTTGCAAACCACAGCAAGGGGCTTATATGTGCGTCCGCTTGTCTCGGAGGTGAGGTTCCGCAGTATATTTTGAAGGGCGACATTGAAGGTGCTTATAAGTGCGCCGGACTATACAGCGACATAATGGGCGATGGGAACTATTTTCTTGAAATTCAGTCAAACAGTCTCAGCGAACAGGCATTGGTCAATAAGACGCTCGTTGAGATGGGGAAAAAGCTCAATCTGCCGCTCATAGCAACAAATGACTCTCACTACCTTAAGCGCGAAGACGCTTCATGGCACGACATACTGCTGTGTGTTCAGACCGGCAGCATCGTAACAGACGAAAAACGCTATCGTTTCACCGGTGACGATTATTATTTCCGTTCTCCGGAGGAGATGTGGGCGATATTCGGCAATGATTTGCCCGAGTCTTTGATAAACACACAGAAAATTGCCGACCGCTGCAACGTTGAGTTAAAGACGGGACACTATTACCTTCCGGAATTTCCGTTGCCGGAGGGAGAAACTTTAAGCACCCATCTTCGCAAAATGGCGCGTGAAGGTCTGCAAAGGAGACTAAAAACAGATAATCCGCCACAGGCGTATAAGGAAAGGCTTGAATATGAACTGGGAATAATTGAACAGATGGATTTCCCCGGATATTTTTGCATTGTCTCCGATATTATCGTTGCGGCGAAGAACCGCAATATCCCCATAGGGCCGGGACGAGGCTCCGCAGCAGGGTCTCTTGTGGCATACTCTCTTGGGATAACGGACCTTGATCCGCTGAAGCACAATCTGCTCTTTGAACGTTTTCTTAATCCGGAACGCATAAGTATGCCCGATATTGATACCGATGTCTCTGATAAAGGGCGCGATGAGCTTATTGCGTATATAGTTGAGAAGTACGGAATTGATCATGTGTCACAGATAGTGACATTCGGACGTATGATGAGCCGCGGTGCCATAAAAGATGTAGGCCGCGCATTGAATATTCCGATACCCGATGTAAACGCTGTCGCAAAACTTATTCCCACATCGTATCCGTTGGCGCATAAGAAAATTCCGGATGCGCTGAATGAGATCCCCGAATTCAAGGAGATATACGATAACAATGCGCAGATGAAGCAGCTTATAGATACGGCGATCCATATTGAGGGGCTTGCCCGTCATTGTTCGCAGCATGCGGCTGGTGTTGTGATAACACCGAAGCCTACGAGTGATATGGTGCCGGTGCGTAAGTTCGCGGAACATCAGGTCGCAACTCAATACTCAATGGAGCCGTGCGAAAAATTGGGGCTTGTCAAAATGGATTTTTTAGGTCTGAGGACGCTTTCAGTTCTTGACGGAGCCGTTAGGAATATTGAGGCAAACGGCAAGGGCAGACTTGACTTAAACGACATACCTCTTGACGATAAAAAGACGTATGATATGCTTCAGCGCGGAGAGACACTTGGAGTTTTTCAGCTTGAATCTGCCGGCATTACGGCACTTGTGCGGCGTCTTCGTCCGGACTGTTTTGACGACATAATCGCTCTTGTGGCTCTCTATCGTCCCGGCCCCCTTGACAGCGGTATGGTTGATACATACGTTAAATGCAAACATGGCGAAGAAGCTGTTCACTATCTTCACCCTAAACTTGAGCCTTATATGAAAGACACATACGGAGTTATTCTCTATCAGGAACAGGTCATGCAAAGCGCTCAGGCTCTCGCCGGTTATTCACTTGGCGAAGCCGACCTTCTGCGCCGTGCGATGGGCAAGAAAAAGAAAGATGTAATGGCAAAGGAAAGAATCAAATTTGTTGAGGGCGCACAGAAGAACGGAGTTGATCCGTCAAATGCCGGAGATATATTTGACATCATAGAAAAATTTGCCGGTTACGGATTTAATAAATCCCACAGTGCTGCGTACGGTTTGATCGCGTACTGGACTGCATGGCTGAAATGCAACTACGGTCCGGAATATCTTGCGTCATACCTTTCAAGCCTTATCGGCTCAAAGATGGAGACGCTCGGTCAGTATATCGGAAGTGTGAGGGAGGCTGGCTATCCTGTCCTTCCTCCCGACATAAATGAATCCGGTGAAGATTTTACTGTCGTAGGCGATGTCATAAGGGTCGGGCTTTCCGCAATATCAAAAGTCGGAGATGCGGCAGTGGCACATATAATAGAAAGTCGCAAAAGCGAAGGGAATTTTACGTCATTTTGGGATTTCCTTATGAAAGTAGGATCTGGCGCCGTAAACAAAGGCGTTGTTGAAAATCTTATTAAGTCGGGTGCATTTGACAGTCTTGAGAAAAATCGCGCAAAGCTGCTTGCCGCTATGCCGTCATTTATGGAACAGATGGCGAAACAGCAGAGCGCGGACAAAAATCAGACATCTTTATTTGATGATAACGATGCGGATATATCATATATGCCTGAGATGCCCGATGTTCCCGACTTCAGTGAGCGTCAGAAGCTTGACCTTGAAAAAGAAAGTATGGGGCTGTATATTTCCGGACACCCGTATGACCAGTACGAAGATGCGGTTGAGCCTTACATTACATGTCCTGTTCGTGACCTTAAACTTTGGCATTCACAGCAGCCTGTAATAACCGCAGGCTTGCTTTCAAACTTTACCGAAAAATTCAGCAAGTCCTCCGGCAACGCATACTGCATAGCGAACATAGAGGATAATACACAAACAATTGATGTTATGATATTCGGCAACAGATGGGCACAGTTTAAGCCGTTGCTGCAAAAAGGGAAGCTGTACTTTGTAAAGGGCAAACTTCGCGAGGACAGAGGCATATCAATTATGGCAGATGATATTTTCTCCGAGGAGGAATATAAAGAAAAACTTACGCGCAGAGCAATAGTTAAGGTTGAGGGAGACGGACTTACGGACGAGTTTTATGCCGGTCTCTTCAAACTGCTTGCACGCAGACGCGGTAAAAGTGAGATCATACTCAGACTTGCAAGCGGCGGAGATACTACAGTCTCTCTTATAAGAAATATAAAAATTGACGTAACAGAGACTTTGAAAAAAGATATTGAAGAATATTCAAACGGTCTTGTGACCTGTAAATGAGAGGAATGAAATTGTCTATGGCAGAAAGAACACAGTGTACGGGAGAATACATAGCCGTCAAGGCACTTGAAAACGGTGTCACGGTAACAGGCGTAACAAGGGGTGCGGAGAACAAATTTCTGCATACGGAAAAACTTGATGAGGGTGAAGTGTGGGTCGCTCAGTTCACAGAGAATATTTCGGCAATGAAGATAAGAGGCAGGGCAGAGATCATAACTGCTCATGGAGTCGTTGAAAGCGGAAAATAAACCGCTCTGCTTAAATACCGAACGTAAGATATGGCGTTAATAGGTACTCATATTTCTGTTGCGGGCGGTCTTGTAAAAGCATTTGACAGAGCCGATGCGCTCGGATGTGAAGCGATGCAGATTTTTACGCGCAATCAGAGACAATGGCAAAATAAACCTGTGTCACTTGAAGAAGCGCGTGCTTTTTACGATGCGTGGAAACTCTCCGGCGTAAAAGATGTAACGACACATGCGTCATATCTGATAAACATTGCATCTGACAATGGTGAAATGTTGAACAAAAGCCGCATTGCGCTGATTGACGAAATTGAACGCTGCGGTCAGCTCGGGATAGACAAAATAGTCCTTCACCCCGGATTTGCGAATAATGCCGACGAAGAAACCGCTCTTATGACTATATGTGATTCTCTGCGATTTGTATTTGACATGACACAGTATTTCAAAGATGTAAATATCCTGTTGGAAACAATGGCAGGGCAGGGAAGCGCTATAGGCGGCTGTCTTGAACATTTTACACGCATCGGAGATGAACTTGACTGGCCTGAGCGGCTTGCGTTCTGCGTTGATACATGTCATGTCTATGCTGCTGGATATGATCTGCGCTCTGCCGATGCGTATGAGCGTTTTGTATCTGCCTTAGATAGACATATTGGCATTGGAAACATCTTTTGTTGGCACATAAATGATTGCAAGAGCGTTAGGGGATCACACCTTGACCGCCATGAACATATCGGAGAGGGTGAGATAGGGCAGGCTCCATTCTCTATGATAGTCAATGATGAACGCTTTGAAAATGTTCCGGCGATACTTGAAACTCCGAAAGACGGAATTGGAGATGTCGGCAACCTTGCATTCTTACGCAAGGTGCGTGGACGGTGATAGCGGTCTATGCCACGCTGTGAATGACTTTAGTGATAATAATTAAAATGCAACGTAATCGTGTTTTGAGCGATGCTATCGTATGAATATGATCTGAGAAGGGTGTTATTTTTTGTTTTTATTTGATCTGCGTTGGCAGGATTTTATTGATATTATAATCGTAGCGTATCTTATTTACCGCGTTTTGACGTTGCTCTGCGGCACAAGAGCAATGCAGCTTCTGCGCGGTCTTATGGTCATCGGACTTATAGGTGTCATTGCATACGTTCTTGAACTGCGCAGTCTGACATGGATCATAGGAAAAATATTAAGTGCCTTTATCATAGTTGTGCCCGTTCTTTTTCAGCCGGAACTGCGGCACATGCTTGAGGAACTTGGCAAGGGACATATATGGAAAATGCAGAATTCAGATGATGTCGCTACAACGCTTGCAAAAGAAGTTACAGAAGCGTTTATGTATTTCCAAACGCACCGCATAGGTGCGATATGTCTTTTTGAACGCGATACGAGCCTTAAAGACGTTTGGAATACTGCAGTTATGCTGGATTCAGCAATAACGAAAGAACTTCTTATGACAATATTTTGGCCCGGTACTCCGCTTCACGATGGAGCTGTTGTAATGGACAGAGAAAAAATAGTTGCTGCTGAATGTTATCTGCCTCTCACTGAGGAGACGGATATATCAAGGTGGTACGGTACGAGACATCGCGCAGCATTAGGTGTTACGGAAATGTCCGATTGTATCGCTCTGATCGTTTCGGAAGAACGCGGCGAGATAAGAACAGCGGCTAGGGGACATTTCTCAAATCCTCTCTCCGAGGAACAGCTCATGAAGATCTGTGTTCACTATTTCAGCGGAGAAGGGACAGAGATGAATATAATGAAACGTATCAGAGAAGAAATTGTTGAACAATGGTCCGGAGACGGTAACGATGCAAAAAAACAGCAGAGATAAAAGATTATATTTTTTGGAATTGCTTGACAGACTCAGCAAAGAAATAGTCAGTATCAGCAACAGAATAAATCACAGATGGGGTGTGGTATTTCGCTCACGTACATTTTTCATGATAACCTCACTTGTAATTTCGTTGGTTATATGGCTCTTTGTTGCATTTAACGGAGAGACGGAAGCGGCAAAAACAATAACAGCAAATGTAAAATATGTAAATATGCCTAAAGAATACTCAATCTATGCGCCTGTACGTGAAGTAGAGATGAGGGTAACGGGCAGGGCAAGCAGAATTTCCGGTCTGAGTGAAAACGATATCGCGGCAATAGTTGACCTTGCAAATCTTTCAGCCGGAGAATACAGTTTGCCGATAAGATTGCTTCACCCGCCGTTTGTGCGTGTGATGGACAGCACTCCGACAGATGCAAAAGTAGAACTCTTTCGGAATGTTGAACGCACATTTGAGATTCAGCCTGTGATAATAGGCGAAATGCCGGAGGGTAAGATCGTCTCATCTGTATCTTTCAGCCCTTCCGAATGTACAGTAAGCGGTCGTGAGGCTGATGTGCTGTCTATTGATGGTGTGTATGCCGATGTACCGATTGGCAGTTTGAAAGACGGCAATAAAGTTCGCGTAAAGATAAAAATGAATATGCTGAACGGAAAAAACGGTAATTATGAAAGGGATATGTTGACACTTTCTCCCAAAGAAACGATAGCGGCTGTCACATTTGAAAATGAGACGATAGGAGAGAGGATCCCCGTGAAAGTTTCGGTGGTGGGAAAGCCTGCCGATGGTTTTCAGATTGAGACAATAAAAATTGTACCGGAGAGCGTATCAGTCAAAGGCTCATCCAAAGCAGTGAGGAAAATGCAATCTCTCGTACTGCCTCCGGTTGACATAACCGGACTTGAAGATGATATTCAGATTATGTTGCCCCTTAAGCCTCAAAACCTTGAGGAGGGAGTTGAAATATCGGGGCCTGAAAGGGCTAGTGTGGAGATTCATCTGTCAAAAAAAATTATAACAAAGACAATTTCTTCCGTGCCTATTGTTATCGTTGGCAAAGAACATGGCAAAGAATGGCACATAACACCGAAAGAGGTATCTGTAATTGTTGAAGGTCCGCAGAAAGCTGTTGAAACACTGACAAACTTATCATTGCCGTGCGAACTCTACGTTGATGTTTCAAATATTGTCTCAACACAGGTTGAATTGCCTGTTTTAGTAAGAAACCTGAAAAAAGAGATTCAGATAGTAAATACAGAGCCTGAACATGTGTCTGTAACATTGATAAACAAGTAAACGATTGGAATCTGTCGGAGGGAGTTTTATTAAATGGCAAACGGAAAGAAGAGACAATTTTTTGGTACGGACGGAGTGCGCGATATTGCCAACTGCGGAATGATGCGTCCGCAGTGTGCGATGACACTCGGTGCGGCGTACACATTGTTCCTCAAAGAAAAAGGCACAAAACATCCGTGTATTGCTGTAGGGCGTGACACAAGACGTTCCGGTGAAATGCTTCAGTCTGCGCTTATGTCCGGCATAGCTGCTGCAGGCGGCAGTGCTGTTGACTTGGGGGTTATTCCTACCCCGGGTGTGAGCAGTGTCGCATTTCACAATAACTTTAACGGCGGTGCGGTGATAAGTGCTTCTCATAACCCCTCTGAATACAATGGCATAAAGTTTCTTGATAAAGACGGTTTTAAGCTTACAGACGATGACGAAGCAGACATAGAAGAAATCTTTATGAACGAGGAAAATATGTCATTTGCTGAACCTAACAACATCGGAAGCATAAGCGACGGCACAAAATATCGTGAAGAATACGGAAATACGCTGAAAAAAGTTATATGTGAAATAACGGATAATTCACGCCCTATAGTGATAGATGCCGCAAACGGTGCTGCTTCATCATTTGTGGAGCCGCTCTTTTCCGACTGGCGCGGAAAAGTTACATTTATTGCAAACAAACCCGACGGATTAAATATAAACAATGGAGTCGGCGTAACTCACATTGAAACGCTTGCCTCCGAAGTGCTGAAAAACAAAGCACAGCTCGGAATAGCATACGATGGCGACACCGACAGGGTACTCCTCTGCGATGATAAAGGGCGTGTGCTTGACGGAGACATAATGCTCTGGGTGATAGGTCGGTGGCTTGCAATGCGCGGACGTCTCGGAGCCGGTGTCACTGCAACTGTGATGTCAAATATGGTGCTTGAAGATCTGCTTAAGAAAGAAAATATAAAAGTTTTCCGCTGCCCTGTAGGTGACAGATATGTTTTAGACACAATGCGGCGCGAAGGAGGACTTTTAGGCGGGGAACAGTCCGGACACATAATTGCGCTTGATTATGCAAACACAGGAGACGGACTGTGCTCCGGTGTACTTTTCCTTAAAGCCGTAGCCGAACTCGGAGAGGATATATCAACACTAACTGACAGATTTGACCGCTATCCGCAGATACTGCGCAATATGCGCGTAAAGGATAAAGCAAAGGTTATGAGTTCTTCCAACGTTGAAAAAGCAGCTGAAGAAGCAGAGAAGATTCTTGCCGGTAAAGGCAGGATGTTACTTCGTCCCTCCGGAACAGAACCGCTTATAAGAATATTTGCGGAATCAAGAGACGCCGATTTGATGAACGAGGCCGCGGATATTATGGAAGAAGCAATAAGAAAGGAGATGCAGTGCTGTGAATAGTAGCGAATTTACTCCTATAAATAAGGTTGTTTTTCCGGCTGCCGGTCTTGGAACACGATTTTTGCCGGCTACAAAAGACATACCGAAAGAAATGATGCCTCTCATAGACAGACCTATTATACATCATGACGTTGACGAAGCCGTTGCGTCCGGATGCAGCGACATAGTCTTTGTGACGGGGATAGGCAAAGAAAGCATTAAAAATTATTTTTCGCAGTTTAGAGATATTGTTGACCTTCTGCGCGAACGCGGCAAATATGAGATCGCGGACTTGGTTGATAAAATTCATACACTTGCAAATTTTCACTATGCTATGCAGGAAAAGCCGCTTGGTCTCGGGCACGCAGTTCTGTGTGCGGAGGGATTCTGCAAAGACGAATATTTCGGACTTGCGCTGCCCGATGATGTCATGATCTCAAATCCTCCCGTCCTCTCTCAACTTGATGCCGTAAGAAAAAAATACGGTGGATCCGTTCTCTGCGTTGAAGCTGTGCCGGAAGACGAGGTTTCACGATACGGCATAATAGATGCCGAGGAAGTTGAACCCGGAATTTACCGAGTAAAAGACCTTGTTGAAAAACCGGCAAAGGAAGAAGCACCGTCAAATCTTGCCATCTTGGGACGCTATATCATTTCTCCGCTGATATTTGCGCACCTTAAAAAAATAAAACGAGGTGCGGGAGGAGAATATCAGCTTACAGATGCAATAGCTTCAATGCTAAAGGAAGAGCCGGTATATGCCGCATTATTTACCGGAAAACGATTGGATTGCGGTGTCAAAGAAGGATGGATAGAAGCAACGGTAGTAAAGGCACTTGAAGACCCCGAATTGCGCAAAATAGTGATTGGAGCAGTTAAAAAAAGCGGTCTGTTGTAACCGTAAAATGCGTGACACAAGAGAAACGCTGATTAATGCGCTTTTGACAGATGAACACGGTCGCGGCTTTGCGCTGATTACAAGCAGCGAACAAAAATCTTTGATTTCCGTGAGAGAAGCCTGTTTGCTTACCGGATGGTGCATATAATTAGTGTTTCTTTAATATGTACAGCGGCTTCTCATCGGGGCCGCTGATATTTTTGCTCTCCGCAGTAAACTGAATGGGACACGGCTTATCAAATGGAAATGTAAAAATATGCAAAGATGTTCCGCTTGCCGCGTTATGTTCTGTCTCTTTTTGTATTTGAGCCGCCCTTAGATCGTCACTTCCGTAAAACGATATGCTGCCGTCGGAAAGCCTCAGAAGCTCAAAACTATCCGATTGTGGGCTTCGCGTATTCCATCCGGATTTTACCTCTGATCTTATTTTTATACCGCCGTCATCCGAGACGAATGTAAGAGTAATATTGTAATTGCCGGGAAATTTTTTGTGGTCGGTGATGAAAGTAAGTTTTGTCTTGCTGACAGCATATTCGGCGAGAGCACGATTTTCGCCGAGTGCATCGGCTGCAACAAGCACTGAGCTTATGGCAAGCAGAGAGCATTGCTTTTTTTCATGCTCAACATAAGCAGACTTTGTGGCAATACGCCATCCGCAGAAAACAAGCGATGCGATAATGCACGCGATAAACATATATTTTGCAGTCAGGTTCAAAACCGAAAAAATTCTCTTCTTCATACGGAACATTATAACTCAATCTGCAAGGTTTGTGCTAAAATCACTGCGGTGATATATATGGATAGTTTGAAAAATAATTCGTCAGATGAAAATACGGAGATACTTGATTTAGAAAATACGGGCGAAATAGTAAAAGATGAAGCGTGGCTTATGTGTACGGTCATAAAATGGTGTGCAATATCAATTATGACCGGAATTTCTGTCGGACTTGTTGCCGGAGGATTTCTGACGGCACTTAAAAGAGCGATAGATTTTGCCGATGCTGTAGGAAAATTCCAATATATGCTGCTTTTCCCCGGGCTTTTTGCGAGTTTTTTTCTCGTGCGCATATTTGCACCAAAGTCTGAGGGGCACGGAACCGAAACTGTAATTCAAACAATACACACCAAAGAAAAAACAATGATCAATGTCAAGGCGGTGCCGGTCAAAATAGTCGCAACGATAATCACCATAGCTTCGGGCGGTTCACTCGGCATAGAAGGGCCGTGTGCGCAAATAGGCTCTGGAGTTTCGTATGCAATAGGTAAGATCATGAGCCTTGATGAGTCCGATATGAAAAAAATAATCGTCTGCGGCATTGCGGCAGGCTTCTGCGCGGTGTTCGGCACACCGGTAGCCGGTGCTATATTTGCCGTTGAAGTTCTCTTTGTGGGTCAGCTGTTTTACGATGTTCTTTTCCCGTCACTGATCAGCGGTATAACGGGCTATTTTACGGCATCATTGATAGGAGCGGGGCATCTGCCGAAATACATTGTGGAAATACCGCATCTTGCCCCGTTTGAATTTGCGGCGGTAGTTCTTGCCGGAGTATTTTTTGGAATAATTGCGATAATGAACATAGAAGGAATAAAAATTGCTGACAAAATATTTACAAGATACGGCATAAACGGATGGAAGAGACCTCTATGCGGCGCGGTGATGCTTTTGGTCTTGGGAATCGTATTCGGCGGAGATTACTTGGGGCTTGGCAGCGATGTAATACGTTCTGTGATTGAAGGTAAAAAAGATATACCCCTTGGCTTCATCGTAAAAATCGCAGCAGTATCAATAACGCTTGCTGCCGGCGGCTGTGGTGGAGAGATCACGCCGACACTCTTTATGGGAGCCTCGTCCGGACTTTTGTTCTCATACATAACGGGATTGGACGCTGAATTTTGCAGTGCGCTCGGTGTATCTGCGCTTCTTGCGGCATCAACAAACACACCCATTGCAGGAACGATACTTGGAATGGAGATGTTTGGCTCTGCGATCGCGCCGTTTTCCGGAGTTGCATGTGCTGTCGCATACCTTGCAGTAGGACACAGAAGTCTGTACCCCACACAGATACTTATGTCGCCGAAATCACGCACATTCGTGATCAGAAAGACCGAGGGCGGAGAGAAACTTGTCCGCAGATATGAAAGCATATCACTTCACAGGATAATATCGTTTTACATCGTAAGAATAAAAAATCAGATAACAGATACTGTAAAAAAATACCGCGAAAAGTAATAAACAGATAAACGGTACGCAGTGCATTAAGCAGGATAATAACATCTGCGGGCGAACTATGCGTGTACACCGCATCTCTGTTCTACTTTCTCGTGTAGTATTTGCTTTCGCCTCTGCCATTCACTTCTATCAATCCGAGATCTCTCATTTGTTTTGCGATAGTAAAGACACGAGTCTTTTTCAGTCCGAACAACAGGCTGATTTCTTTTTCGGTGATCCTACCGTTTTCACTGATACAGTTAAGGATTTTTTGCATTTGCGCGGTAACTGCCGGTATTGCTTTCGGTTCTTTCGCCGATAACGTATTCATATTAGGAAGAACAATTTTGAATGTGTTGGACGTCACTTCAATTTGCGGTTGTTTCGGGCATGCAGCGTAGAGATTAAATATCCTGCGGATGCCTGTGCCGTAACTTTCTATCAGACGCAGACGATGAAATACTTCGGCAAGATTTTTATTTCTTGTCTGAGAAATGCCCGAACGAATATCATCCGGAGAAAGACCGTGAATAAGACCACCGAGAGAAATGAACTCCATTTTGTGATCGGTAACATTGATGATAATGCTGCCGCTGAAACTGTAATCACGGTGAACAATGGCATTGAGGAAAGCCTCGCGAATAGCCTCATCAGGGTAGTCTTGCCTGTCTGTACGCACTATGCCTTTAATAACAGAGCTCATTTTATTACATAAAGCTAAATAGTTGATTGTCTCCTTGAACTGCTTGAACACAGAACCGCCAAATTCCCTGCTGTCCCTGAAAACGGTGCGAGCTTCGTCGCTGAACACGGCTACTTTGGTCGTGTGCGGACACTGATCGGAAAGGAGCAGTGCAAGATTGGTGTAAATATCGTTTTCCTTTTGCGTAATACCGAGCGCTCTGTATTTTTCCGGACTGAATTGCACACCATAAAGAATAAATGCCTCTTTGGCTTCGTTAAATGTCAGCGTTTGTTCAAGCGATCGGTTGTCCTCAAAAGTGTCGCCGTCACTTTCTTTTATCATACGGCGTATTTGCTCCGGAGAAGCGGGAACACTTGACGTGCCTTGACGCACAAATACTCCGCTTGGCTTTAAGCCTTTCTTCTTGAGATAATATGGTTTATTCGTCCCCTCGCTGATAGTAATACGTACAACTTTATCTTCCTGTACGTTAAAATGCACAAACATGGTAACATCCGGCATAATTGCATCGCGGATACCATTGGTAATGCGTGTACATTCTTTATCAATATCGCTTAGCCCTACCGCATTTCCGTCATTATCCGTGCCGACATACACAACGCCTCCGTCTGTATTAACAAAGGCTATAACCTCTTTATAGATTTCCTCGGTAAACTGAGACTTAAATTCAATACTTTCAGTTTCAAAATTCATCGCAAAGCCCCCATTGCAACAACCATAACCATATTATATTCGCTGAATATTCGCTCTGTCAATCGCTGAGGGCGAATATTCAGTGAATATTCGCTGAATATTCACAATAAGCGAATATTCAGCGAACATTCGCAATGGGTTAAGGATTTATGTGACAAGCGATAACGAACTATTATCAGAAAAGGCTCTTTTCAATGTGCGCGTTTATGATCCGTTTGCATACATCAAACAAATTCCGCATTGCCGGTGTGAAAATATCAAGTGTTTCTGCATTAAATTCGCCTGTCATGTAGTCATAGCTGCCTCCCCAAAGGCTTTCGGGGGTTGCGCCTGATATGAATGTGTCCAAATTTACAACACTTCTGACGACTGCGGTGTGCTTGAGAAGCCCAAAGCGTTTAACAACATTTAATACGGCAACATCTTCCATCTCCGTTACGGTGTACGGGTCGGTGCATTTGTAGTGTGTTGCTATTGCAGCGGCTTTTGCGTGTCCGTGTATGCCCTTCCAGTAATTGTCACCGGTTGCGGCAGTGCCTTTAAGTACGGCAGGCTCGCGATCTATCCATGACTGTCCCTTGAAATTATGAGAAAGAATCTTTTTGCTTATCTCCGTTGAGCGAAGTTTTGTATCGCGGACAAGAGCATAGATACGATCACTCAGAGCTGTGTCAAGTTTTACGCACGATGTATCGTCAAATTCCTTATCGTGAAACCATGTCACAGGCGCGTTTTTATCTGCAAAATCACGGATATCCGCTGTATGCCCCAAGTCAAAGTCCACTGCTGCCGTTACGATACAGACGTCACCGAATACACTTCTTCCGGTGCTGCCTCCGGCGCAGCCAACACACAAGATGAGCGCGTCTGAAAAATCAAAGCGATCATCGCACAACGCGGAAGTAACCGACATAGTTGCCGTGACCTTTCCTTGTCCTGTCAAAAGCATTGCTGCCTGATGTTTTTTCCCGTAGTACAAGGTGTATCCGCTGCTCAGAGAATACTGCTTTGCATCACTCAGAAAGTTTTGATAGAACAGTTCGGTCTCACCGTAATGCCCATCACTTAAACCGCCGACTTCAAAATGGGGCAGAATAAAAAATTTTACGGGTATTTTCCCATCATTGCAGTAACCCTGAGAGGGAAGAACAACTAATCCCGCAACTATCGCCGCAAGTGCTGCAACTATATTGTGCCTAATATCCGGAATTCTCACTATGAACACTCCAAACTGTAATTTGTTCCATTTACTTTGTGTATCCTATTCAAACTAAAAATTTTTGTCAAGTAGGACACGAATATATAAATGCAAAACGCGAAAATTTACGAAAATTTGCAATATTACTCTATTTTATAGTTGACAAAGTGGGGGGGGGGGGGGGGTATTATGTGTTCGTACAAAATTTTTTCTCAGAAGGAGGAGAAGGGAAAAATGTTTGATACGGTAAAGCGGTCAAAATTTTTCATGTTTTTTGTGGTCGTTGCACTCCTTTCTGCCGTGGTATTCACGGGAGGGTGCAACGGAAGTTCATCGTCAAGCAAAGACAGCGGACTTAAACTTGCTTACGACCAGGACAATGATGGGGTAATTGACATCTTTGACGATTATCCTAACGATGCTTCAAAGAAGCTGTATCCTGAGATAAGCGGGTTTGAAACACTTGTCGGAGTGGACGGTGAGAATAAGGCTGTGGCACTTCCGTGCCATTACAACGGAACGTTTGAAACTTCAAAGGACGTTTCGGGAGAGACGGCGAAATTTTTCCTTTTCAAAGCGGAAAAAGGCAAGCGTGTCGCCGTTGTCTTCTCGTCTCCGAATTGCAGACTTGAAGATGCTTTCTTATCGTTTGTCCCGGATGTGGATATTTATCCGTACGAAGCCGTTGAGCCGTTTGAAGACGACAGACCGGACGCAGATGAGACAGAAAGCGGAGACAAACAGGAGGCTAAAGGTACCGATGAGAAGGACAACAGCGTGAAATACGAAGTCAACAGATACGCTTCCGGTGCTTTCACCGCGCTTTCTTTCGTACCGGAGAAAAGCGGTATCTATGTTATGAAACTCCGCAAGGTCAATGCCGGTTGGGAAACCGGCTCCGACGACGTGCAGTGTGATGTAGATTTCTCCATCTTCTTGGACGCCGATGGCAATGGTTTGGATGATGTGTGGAACGACAAATACGACATTGAAGATTTTGCCGATGTGTTAGCTGTCATACAGCCGTTTATCATAAGTGCGGACAAAGGTTTGCCTGTGCTGAAAGATAGAATAGTTATGTGGAAATACGTTGCCGCAAGCGCAGATGCGAGCGGAGATGTAAGCGAACCAATCAGCGGCAAAACCGAAGAGATCCAATATCTTAAAGATGTTGTGTCGGAAGATATTGCTGCGTTGAACGATGCCAAACTGACATCGGGAAACGGTTTAATGACGATGGATCTCTCATATGATATACACCGTAGCAAATACAAGCCATTGTAGGGTTTGAGT
>JAUNMU010000118.1 GCA_030531745.1 Synergistes sp.
TAAATTTCCGTCCAGATAGCCAAACGCGCACCCGATGCAGTTTTCAACGCGAACAGTCACGGTTCTGCGCTTATGCAGAATGGCTCAGAAACTGCACGAGGGAGTATTTCTTTGCCGGGGGGCTTGGATCTCCGGTGCATATTACGTTAGGCAAGGACGCGAATGCTTCAACTTTTGTGCATGAGTTGGGGCATTTTTATTTATGATTAGTGGAATTTGCGACAGATGGCAAAGTCCGATGTTATCACGAACCGCGCGGATTGGATGGGGCCGGATGCTCAGTGAAACACGGATCTTAAGATCGTGGCCTCGTGGTGGCGCGAGGGTTTGAGGCGTATCTTTTTGAGGACAGGGCTCCGTCCGGTGAGCTTACGGGGGTTTTTAGGCGGTTTAAGCGGTGGTTGTGCGAAATTTATCGCGCGATCACGGAGCTTAATCGGTGAACAAACTAAGGAACCACTGATTATATGCACCATCTGGTGAACAAACTAAGCGATTCACACGATTTGCAAAATCGGCAAATCGGTTCTCTGCTTATGGTGAACAAACCGGCTTCGCTCACGGAAATCAAATATTTCCGCGTCTCAGCCGCGCGCCACAGTCAGCTCGCGCCTGTGGCGCGCGGCTGACTGGATATACGCTTCATACGTTTCGGTGAACAAATTAAGCGATTCGCACAAAATCAAAGATTTTGGCTCTCTGCTTATCACACAAACCGGAAAACCACCGATTTGCTTCGCTGCTTATAATCAACGATTCTCTTATTTGCAGAGGGCTGTTGCCTCTATCTCAACAAGGACATCTTTCGGAAGACGAGAGACCTCAACGCATGAACGTGCAGGCGGATTATCCTTAAAGTATCTTGCATAGACCTCGTTCACAGTGCCGAAATCGTTCATATCTCTCAGATAAACGGTCATTCTTACGACGTCGTCCATAGAAAGTCCCTGACTTGCAAGCAGCGCCGCGATATTGTCCATTATCTGCTTTGCCTGACATGCCGCGCAGCAACCGACAAGTTCCATTGTTTTCGGATTCAGTCCGATCTGACCTGACAAAAAGAGAAAACCTCCGGCTTTTACTGCCTGTGAATATGGTCCTATTGCTGATGGGGCATCTTTTGTTGAAATTATTTCTTTTGACATTTACGATCATCCTTTCGCTTTCGCAGTTATCTTTTATCTTACAAAAGCCTCGCACTTTGCACCGGCGGCGCGGACTAAATCCTGCGGAGCAAGCTTGAAGAGCAGTCCGCGCTGTCCGGCGTTTACCGTTATGAAATCAAAGGCAAGAGCCGAAGCATCAATGAATACCGGATATTTTTTCTTGGTTCCTATCGGAGAACAACCTCCTCGGATATATCCGGTCAGCCCCTGCACCTCTTTCAAATGGACAAGTTCCGTACTTTTATTGCCGGATGCTGCGGCAAGTGCCTTAAAGTCAAGCTCCCGTCCGGCCGGAACGCACACAAGTATGACTCCCGTTTTGTCACCTCGGCAGCACAGCGTCTTAAATGTCCTTTCCTCGGCTATTCCGGTCTTTGCTGCGGCATCTTCCGCAGAAAGTTCTTTTTCGTCAATATCATACTCAATCAATTCAAACGGAATCTTAAGGTTCTCAAGAATCCGCACAGCATTCGTTTTTTTGACCCCTGCCATAATTTACCTCCCACACATCATAATTTATAATAGATACAGTATAACGCAATACAGGGGGAATTTACTATGGCAAAAATGACAGGATATTTTGACGGGGCATCGCGCGGAAATCCCGGAGAGGCAGGTGCCGGAGCGTATCTTGCGGATGACGAAGGCAACATAATATGGGAGACAGCAAGGCCGCTTGGCATAAAGACAAATAACGAGGCTGAATACAATGCGCTGATACTTCTGCTTACCGCCGCAAAGGAACGCGGCGTTTCGGAACTGATCGTAAGAGGCGACAGTAAGCTCGTAATATCCCAGATATCACGTCAATGGAAGATAAATCTGCCTCATCTCCGCACACTTGCGCAAAAAGCATGGCTAATTTCCGATGGCATGAACATACAATATGAATGGATTCCGAGAGAACAGAACAGGCACGCAGATAAACTGAGCAATGACGCGCTTGACGGAAATGCTGTGTAACCGATCTTACAGCCGCATCTCCGGTTTTACCGGTCTTGCAAACAACCTCTTAAGCATTTCTTTGGGATCCTTGTTCATGTATAACACTCCGTAGACTGCCTCGGCAAGAGGCATTTCAACGTTGAATTTTTGTGCGTTTTCCACAATCGCACGGACAGTGTAGGCACCTTCGGCGACCTGACCGAGTGCGTCAATAGCCTGTGTCAGCGTTTTGCCTTCGCCGAGCGCGAAGCCGAGGCGAAAGTTGCGTGAGTGCGTGCTGTAGCATGTAACTACCAAATCTCCGACACCGGCAAGTCCGGAAAGCGTCAGCGGCGATGCTCCCATTTTTACGCCAAGACGCATGATCTCGGCAAGGCTGCGCGAGGCAAGCGCAGCAAGTGCGTTGTCTCCGAGTTTCATTGCTCTTGAAATTCCGGCGGCTATGGCGTAAATATTCTTTGCCGCACCTCCTACCTCAAGACCTATCACATCGCTTGCCGTGTAAATACGCAGATTGCTGCCGTTGAGGAGCCGCTGCCACATTTCGGATTCATCTTTGCCGAATGATGCAAGCGCAACGGTCGTAGGCATATCCTCAAATAATTCCTCTGCGTGGCTCGGTCCCGAGAGCGCGGAATAGACAAATTGCGGACAGACTTCCGCATATATCTCATGCAGAAGTTTACCGCTGCTTATCTCTATGCCCTTCGCGAGGTTCAGGATATGAATATTCCGCGTTGTTATCCCTGCCGCGTTTGAAAGCACGCATCTCTGCGCCTGCGTAGGGATCGCCGCAAGGCACAAATCTGAAAAAGCAAGAGCGCAGCTCAAATCCTCCGATGCACAAATACCGCATGGCAGCGTCTTTCCTTTGAAACACGAGGTATTTGTATGTTCATTGTTTATTTCATCGGCTTTGACCTTATCTCTTGCCCACAGCATGACACTGTGTCCCAGCTTTGCAAGGTGAGATGCCATAGCCGTTCCGAAACTTCCCGCACCAAGTATAGTTATATTCATATTGACCGTCCTTTTTTGTCTGACATAACCCCCACGATTAACGAT
>JAUNMU010000119.1 GCA_030531745.1 Synergistes sp.
GAACATGGAAAAGTTCATCGGATACTTCCCAAAAGCCGTCGCGGGAGCTGCGGACGCGGCGTAATTCTTCACTCCCAACCGATTTTTCTCTTCAGTTTGATCAGTTCTCTTTCGTACCATGCCTTGCTGTGCTTTATGACGGCCTGCTCAAAACCTTCCGGCATCTCATCGGCAAGCTTGAAGAGTTCGTGCTTTGACCAGTAGAGTACGGCAAGCCATACGGGGCGCTTTGCTGCGTTTGCAAGTTTTTCGGCAGCTGCATAGCACATAGATGCCCGCTGCCAATCCTTTTTGCGGCAGTTTATAAGCCCCATGAGGCTGAACGCTATACCGCCGCCCTGAAGCCCATCCTCCCAACTCGTGTGCATTATGTTGTAGAATTTACCCATACGCTGCAACAGCTTTTCCGCATCATCATATTTTTCAAGGATTATGCTGCACAGCGCGGCCTTTGCGAATGAAAGTCCGAGTCCCCGAAAGAGTGCAACGGATTCTCCGATGTCTATGCAGTTTTTGTAATGGGCAAGGGCATCGGTCATATTTCCGACTGAGAGTTTAACGTCTCCGCGGAAATGTTCCGCCGCAATTATACATACGGTATAATTTTCTCCGCAGTCCTCTAATTTTTCAAATATCATAGTTGACGCAAGCAGATATTTTTCTGCCTTTTCCTTTTGCCCCGAAAGTATGCTTGCGATCCCCATAAATCTGTATGCAATGCCTTCCCATTGTTTGAATGAGTGACTTGCAGCGTAGCTGCGCAGTTTTTTTGCGCAGTACCTTAGACGTTTTGCGTCGTCCTGCTGTATCGCAAGGTAGCATATTTGAACACCGGCCTTTATGATAGGCTCCGGATCTTTTAACTTAACTGCCTTGCGCATAGCACCGCGAAGTATCTGATAGGCATCTTCATAGTTACCGCTCCACCACAGATATCCGCCCTTTAATATGTAAAAGTCACGCTCCATGCAAAGCAATTCTCTGCTTGCTCCTTCAACTCTGAAGAGCCTGTCCATAAGCATCCACGCATTTGAAAGTGTCATTTGCGTGTAGTTTGCATCTTCCGCAGCAGGAATATATTGCATTAAGTCCTGATCCACAAGAGTTGGGAATACCTCGTGAACTGCCATAAAGTGCAGCTCAAGCTCTTTTAATATCCAAAATAATTCTTTCTGCGACATTCCCGCTTCTTTCGCGTGATATGCAATGCGTGCGCAAAGTTTTTTGTTTCTGTATTTCAGTTTTTTAGGTAAGTGCTTCTCTAAAATTTCTATTGCTCTTGAGTGGAGTGCCATCTTTCGCGAGACAGACATTCCATCCATAAGTGCCTCTCGGATCTTCGTATGAGTAAAGTAATACAGGACATCGCCTCCGGCTTCCTGTTCGCGCAGAAAACCGTGAAGTCTTATGTTATTAAATATCTTTGATATTGCAAGCGGAGAGACCTCAAGTATCTCCGCAGTCTCTTTCATTGAACCGCATTCCGGCGCGACGGCAATGGCTTCAAGGAAAAGTCTTTCTTCGTTTTCAAGCAGCTCAATCATTGCGCGATATGTGTTTTTGTATGAAGTCTTATGCGAGGCTCTTTCTTCGGGATTGTATTTCAAAAGCTCCCTTATAAAGAATGGATTTCCCTCTGTCTGCGAATATATATCTTGAATTTTATCTTCTGTCCATTCCTCTTCGGATGCCATTTCATGGCATATACGCCTCGTCTCTTCAAAATTGAAACGGCGCAGCATAACTTCAAATTTTTCAAACGGTTCATCGGCAAGTGCCGTGCGCAGCATAAACGCGGGACGAATCTCGGAAAAACCCGATACGAGTATATTGCGCCCCGCCCTTGCATCGCACATCAGCGTCTCCATAATGTTCCATGACGCATCGTCCATCCACTGCAAATTTTCTATTACAAGAAGGCGTCTCGTACTGTCATTTCGTTCTGCTATTTTGTTGTATATAAGATCTGCAATATACGAATAATTCAGGTCAGACATCGCCTTGATCTCTTCGTTTTGATTTGCGGAGACGGAAACAGACTTAAGGAATCTCATAACGGGTGCGAGCGGATATGATTTTTCCTCCTGCCAACAGGTTATCGTATAACATTCCCAGCCGTTTTCGGTAAGGCGCGAGACAATTTCATTTATGAATACAGTCTTTCCTATTCCCTGTTCACCCCATACCATTCCGCAAAGCGGCGTGTCTGTTGATTCTGTTGTGAAGAAGTCAAGCATTTTCATTATCTCTCCGCTGCGCTCCAACGGATTAAAATCCTGAGTTGTGCGCAAAGATGACTGTTTAACCGAAGAATCCGTATTACGTTTCATAAGGGTTGAAATTTCGGTAAGATCGGATTTCATTCCGAGGTCTGTCTCAATGCGATTTGCAAAATTCCTTGCCGCATATACCGCCTTCACTCTCTGTTTGGTCTTTATGTAAAGGCGCACCAACTCAGCGTGGATTTTTTCGTCATACGGCTCAAACTCGGAGAGGATTTCATAGCAGTGTACGGCATCCTCATATTTATTTTCCGAATATCCGGCAAGACGTGCCTGTGCCCTGTGTTTCAAGCTCTTTACCATTAAGTCGTGGTAATACTGGCGCTTTGGCAAAAGCCAGTCGGTAAGTCCTGCCACGTCATCTATTTCGGCGTTATCCATAAATGGTTTGCAAAGTTCTTTTATCTGATGCCAACTTAAAGTATCTATGTTTTTTACAAGATCCGTGTCACATTCAACTTTGAATTTTGGATCTAAGGAGATGGTTCCGCTGCCTACATTTACTGGTATAAGTTTTTTTACGCAGCTCAAAGCATTGCTCAGATTGCGCCGAGCCTTGTCGCTTGTCTTGTCGGACCACAGATATCCGCATGCCTTATCCTTCGTTATACTCTTTTCCGCTATGAGTATGAGAGCAAGCACCTGAGCCTTTCTGAATGGGAAAAACGCCGGCTCACTGTCAATATAAAGTTCCGGAGAACCTAAAAATTTAGCCTTGAACTGCATATTATTCCCTCCTGCAAAAACTTTCACGTCAACTCTGTTGTATTATAACAGGCTAAATCAAACTTGCAAAATTTATGCAAATGTTTTCTCTTGAATTTCACGTTTTTTACAACACTTTTGCAATATTCAATGTGAATATTTTGCAGTGCAAAATTATA
>JAUNMU010000120.1 GCA_030531745.1 Synergistes sp.
ATAATATTATTCAAAGCCACAAAAAATTTTACAATGCAGACAGATGTCATTTACTGCACGCTCACACTGTCATACAATACTTGTGATGTTTGTGTCGGGAAGACATTTTGACATTTTAATATAATCATGACAGGAGGAATTTACAATGCCAAACGCGGCGGCAAAAGCTACGGCTTATTCTCTTAATCACACACCGGAGCTTGCTTTTTGGTACGGCAACACACCGTATATGGAGAGACTTACACATCCTGATTCTGAGTTCCTTAAAGAGCTTGAAAATTGTGAACAGAATTACAACGAGGCGGCAAGATACGCACCCAATCTGACGTATATCGGTGCGATGGAGATCTGCGAGTATGAGACAAAGCAGAAACCTCTTTACGCAAACCTTGAGGATAACGAAAAACGCTTCGGCAAATATGGAGAGATCATGCCTGAGGACGAGACTATTGCATTTATGGATATATGTGATGTCTTTGACATTATTTGGCTTGAAAAATCTTTCTCATCAGCCGTGAAAGAAAAGCTTGCGGCACATCCTCTCATGAACGATGATATAATATCACGTCTTGAAGCAGGACACGACGCGGCTGATATTGATGCAGAGGTTAAAAATGCGGCGGCACTTCCTCTTTATATTAACGGCAAGGTCGTAGGCTGTGCAAGACGCGGACATGAGATTGATCCCAATCTTACAGCATACGAGCTTCTTGTTAATATAGCCAACAAAGCAAGTGCCGTGCTTTCACTGTTACACCTGATCAAAAACAGTGATATGAAGCCTGAGGATATTGATTTTGTTATAGAATGTTCCGAAGAGGCTGCAGGGGATATGAACCAGCGCGGCGGAGGAAATTTTGCAAAAGCGATCGCAGAGATAGCAGGCTGTAAAAATGCCTCCGGCTGTGATGTTCGCGGATTCTGTGCCGGACCTGTGAATGCGATCATATCGGCCGCTTCCATGGTGGCTGCCGGCACGCGCAAAAACGTGGCTGTTGTGGCAGGCGGCGCTATCCCGAAACTTTACATGAACGCACGCGACCATGTAAAAAAGCAGCTGCCGGCGTTGGAAAACTGCATCGGATCATTCGGTCTCCTCGTTGTGCCGGATGACGGAACGCTGCCCATTATACGTCTTGACGCGATCGGCAAACATACAGTCGGAGCAGGTGCATCACCTCAGACGATAACAAGTGCCCTGACATACGATGTTTTGGCAAATGCAGGGCTTTCTTTTGCGGACGTGGACAAGTTCTCGCCTGAGCTTCACAACCCCGAGATAACGCTTCCTGCCGGTGCGGGAGATGTTCCCGCTGCAAACTTCAAGATGATCGCAGCCCTTGCCGTAATGAAAAAAGCGATAGAAAAGAAAGATATACCGGCGTTTATAAAGAATCACGGCATGACCGGATTTGTCCACACACAGGGACATATTCCCTCCGGTGTTCCTTTCATAGGACACGCAATAGACGCGATCAATGCGGACAAAATGAAGCGCGTGATGATCATAGGCAAAGGCAGTCTATTCCTCGGACGTCTCACCAACTTGGCGGACGGTGCATCTTTCCTCATTGAGAAGCCGCAGCCGCAAAAGGCCGAAACTGCCGTGAGCAAAGATGAGATCCGCACGATGATTCTTGAAAGCCTCGCAGAACTTGCAGTAAACCTTAAAAACGGGTAAAGACTATGGATAACAATGAAAATGTAAAAGCCCTGATAGGTGAAATTCTGGGCGAAATAATAGAAGAGGCAAAAGACGGCGGCAAAAAAACAACGGTCGGGCTTATGGCCTACGGCAGTGAGCTTGGTCAGGAGGAGCTTTGCCGCGGAGCGCGTCTTGCCATGCAGAATAACCCTTTGGTAAAGGTTATATGTATCGGTCCGAAACTTGACGGATATGAAGATCTGCAGTGGATTGAAACATCTGCTGACGAACACGCAGTCTCTGCTGCAATGGAAGATGCCATCTCTTGCGGAACGATAGCAGGAGCCGTGGCTTTGCACTATCCTTTCCCTGTAGGTGTAACCACAATAGGAAAAGTATTCACACCGGCAAAGGGGAAACCGTGCTTCATCGCATCGTCAACCGGCACTGCATCTCCGGTACGCACCGAAGCAATGCTGCGCAATGCAATTTACGGAATAGCAGCCGCAAAATCAGCCGGAATAGCCGCGCCTTCAGTCGGTGTGCTTAATCTTGACGGGGCTCAGACCGTTTTGCGTGCTTTGCAGAAGCTGAAAGAAAACGGATATGATATAAAGTTCGCAGAAAGCATAAGAAAAGACGGCGGTGCGATTCTGCGCGGCAATGACCTTCTTGCAGGTGCTGCGGATGTATGCGTCACGGACACGCTTACCGGAAATGTGCTTATGAAGCTTTTCGGTGCATGGACGACAGGCGGAGACTATGAAGCAATGGGCTGGGGATACGGCCCATCCGTCGGAGAGGGTTGGAACAAAGTTATCTCAATAATATCACGCGCATCGGGTGCGCCTGTCATAGCATCCGCGATAGCACTGAATGCAGCCTCGGCAAAAAATGATCTGCCCGCGACAGCGGCACGCGAAATTGCTGCGGCAAAACGCGCCGGACTTAACGAGCTTATAGAAGCGATGCAGCCTAAACAGACACAGACGGAAGATGACGTAAAGGCTCCTGCCTCCGAACCGACGGATGAAGAAATTCACGGCGTTGATGTCCTTGAGATTGAAAATGCCGTAAAAACTCTTTGGAAAGCCGGAATTTACGCAGAATCATCAATGGGCTGCACAGGTCCCGTCATAAAGTTTGCAAAGAAAAACGAAGAAAAGGTCAAAGAGGTGCTTAAAGCAGCAAATTACCTGTAAGTACCGCAAAATTATCGGATGTAAAAAAAGAGAGCCTGCGAAAAATATAAATCGCAGGCTCTCTTTTTATTGCTACCTCAATAAAATCGTGAATATTGCCTTGTCTCCCTGCGAGCAGCGCAGCCAACAACCTGCCAGCTTGTGCCCTTTCGGGGTATGCCCTGAAAGGATATTTCTTTCGGACGGCAAATCAGCAATGTGTAGAATGTAACACATTATGCCGCGCATACAGACACAGTTGGAGTCTGCGTCTTTGCTTCGCTACGCGCAGAACGAC
>JAUNMU010000027.1 GCA_030531745.1 Synergistes sp.
GTGTATTATACACTGCCAATTAAAATTGTGCAAGTACCAAGCAATATAAAAATACAGACAAGTAATATAAGAAATTTGCCAAACTAAAATCCGGTCGCGCCGAAAAACGGATTTAACTTTGGCAATTTACCCGCTACAGATAAATTTCTGCGATTTTTTCTGCCCACTTGTAAAACAACGGATTTTTATGTAGAATAGTGAATGTTGGCATAAAATTAGTTGGTAATTTTATAAAATAGATTTTACGTCTGACATTATGAAGTACCTTGACAAAATAATATGGGGTGACAATATGGAAACAACAGCAACCTTGTTATGCACGGTCGTCGCGTTCGCGGCAGGAGCGGCAGGCGGTTTTGCATATCACAGGAACGAAACACGCAAAAAAATCAAAGGATCTTTCTCTGAGGCAGATCAGATCATTCACGAAGCACAGAAAAAAGCAGAATCTTCAAAGAGAGAGATAATAGCCGAGGGCAAGGAAGAAATTCACAGGCTCAGGCAGGAACTTGACCGCGAAACAAAGGAGCGGCGAAATGAGCTTCAGCGTTCTGAACGCAGGCTTGAACAGAGGGAAGAGGCCCTTGACAAAAAAATTGAAAATGCAAGCCGTCGCGAGGATGAATTGAAAGCCCGCAGCGAGCAGGCTAAGGAGAAACTTGAAAGGCTTTCCCAGCAAGAACAGGAACTTATTGACAAATTGGAACAGATCGCACGGCTTTCCAGAGACGAAGCCAGACAACAGCTTTTGGCACGGGTTGAGGCCGATGCAAGTCACGCAATAGGTTTGCGCCTGAAGGAACTTGAAGAGCGCGCAAAGCATGATGCCGACAGGCAGGCAAGAGAGATAGTGGCAACGGCAATTCAGAGGTGCAGTGTTGAATATGCATCAGATATTGTTGTAAGCGTAGTGAGCCTGCCATCGGAGGAAATGAAAGGGCGCATTATCGGGCGCGAGGGACGCAACATCAGAGCATTTGAAACACTGACCGGCGTTGACCTGATAGTTGACGACACGCCGGAGGCAGTTACGCTCAGCAGTTTTGACCCTGTCCGGAGAGAGGTGGCGCGTCTTTCCCTTGAAAGGCTCGTCGTTGACGGACGGATTCACCCTGCGCGCATAGAAGAGATAATAGAACGCGCGGAAAGAGACGTCCAGACTCAGATCATGGATACCGCGGAAGAGGCGTTGCTTGAAACAGGCATCAAAAATATGCACGGAGAACTTGCAAAAATCATCGGACAGCTGCGTTACCGCACAAGCTACGGTCAAAACGCGCTTTCACACAGCCTTGAGGTGGCTCACCTTGCAGGCGTGATGGCATCGGAGCTTGGGTTGGATGAACTGAAAGCACGCAGAGCCGGACTTTTGCACGATATAGGCAAAGCGGTTGATCATCAGATAGAGGGACCTCATGCACAAATAGGCGCAGACCTTGCAAAGCGCTACGGCGAAGCACCTGACATCGTTAATGCGATCGCGGCACACCACGAGGACGAAGAGCCTCAGACAATATATGCGGTGCTGGTTGCGGCGGCGGACGCTGTTAGTGCTTCTCGTCCGGGGGCACGCCGCGAAAGTCTTGATGCCTATGTCAAACGCCTTGAGCGGCTTGAGGAAGTCGCAAACGGCTTTGACGGCGTAAGTAAGGCATTTGCGATACAGGCAGGCCGCGAAGTGCGCGTTGCAGTGGCTCCAACGATATCCGATGAAGGCGAGATGCAGAAGTTGGCATACGACATAGCACGCAAAATAGAGGCAGAGTTGCGCTATCCCGGGCAGATAAAAGTAACTCTCATAAAAGAGACAAGAGCCATAGATTACGCCAAGTAGTGAGAGGGCGGAGTCGGAAACAATGCGCATACTTTTCATAGGCGACATCATGGGACGCCCCGGGCGTCATGCCGCAGCAAAAGCGATACCGGAGCTTGCGGACGAGTTCGGCGGTTTTGACTTTGTGATCGCAAACGGCGAGAATAGTGCAGGAGGCTTCGGTCTGACCGACAAAGTTATGAACGAACTGTTTGCGGCCGGGATTGACATAATCACCAACGGCAACCATGTATGGGACAAAAAAGACTTTATCTCTGCGCTTGATTCTGAGCCGCGAGTCTTGCGTCCGGCGAACTATCCCAAAGGCACGCCTGGGCGTGGGTTTGCCGTCTACGAAAATAACGGCGAAAGGCTCGGTGTGCTTTGTCTTCAGGGACGCACGTTTATGGCTCCCATTGACTGCCCTTTCCGTACAGCGGAAAAAATCACAGACGAGGCTGATGTTCCGTCAATATTCGTTGATTTTCACGCGGAGGCCACATCGGAAAAACGGGCACTTGCCTTATTCCTTGACGGAAAAGTTTCCGCTGTCGTGGGTACGCATACGCATGTGCAGACCGCAGACGAGGAAATACTTCCATCGGGCACGGCATTTCTTACAGACGCCGGAATGACTGGGGGACACGCAGGGGTGATCGGAATGACTGCCGAATCCGTGATCCCGAAATTTCTGACCTCCACTCCGTGCAAGTTTGAAATATCGGAAGACAGAGTAATGTTCAACGGCGCTGTCATAGAGATAGACTCAGAGACAGGGCGCGCATACAACATAATAAGGATCGCAAAAGACATTCATTCGTAATATCTTCTCCTTATCTGACCGCGGAAGTCCCATTACGGACTCTCCGCGGTTTTTTGTTTTGCATTGTAAAAATATGTTTTGTCAAAATAAACACAGTGATTATAGCTGTTGATATTTATAAAATAAATAAAAAACGTCTATGCTAAAAGGAAAATAATCTTTACAGGATTTGCAAAAAAATATTTTATGTGGTATATGTGACTGCGCGTCTGCTGTTAAAATGGTTTTGACGTAAAAATTATAATCTGTTTTTAGATTTCGGAGAGTGGTATTTTATGGCTGGCAACAACGGCGAAAGAGAAGAGTGGGGAAGCCGTTTCGGTTTCATAATGGCAGCTGCCGGTTCTGCGGTAGGATTGGGCAATATTTGGCGTTTTCCCTACATCACCGGCAAATACGGCGGAGCGGCGTTCGTCCTCGTGTACCTTGCGATAGTCTTTATCATAGGCATTTCCGTAATGATCGCGGAATTTGCAATGGGACGCAATGCAAAACTTGACCCGGTAGGTACGATGACCAAGCTCGGCAACACAAAGCCCGGAGGCAAGGCATGGGGCGTAGTCGGTTGGATGGGCTTTTTGTGTGCGTTTGTAATACTTTCTTACTACTCAGTCATAGCCGGTTGGACGCTTTCATATATGTTTAAGTCCCTCGGAAGCCTTATGACAGAAATAAATGCAAACAGTGATGCTGCGGGTGCGATATTCGGAGCATTCATCGGAAACCCGGTGCAACCCATTATATTCCACGCGATAGTTATGGCAATAGTTACATACGTTATATATCGCGGTATAGGTTCCGGTATTGAAAAGAGCTGCAAAATCCTTATGCCGCTTCTCTTTGTGATACTGCTGCTTCTCATAGCGCGTTCCGTAACTCTTGACGGTGCGTCAAAGGGACTTGAATTTTACCTTAAGCCCGATTTCTCAAAGCTGACGGGTGAAGGTGTCCTTGCCGCAGTCGGACAGGGTTTCTACTCTCTTTCACTTGCAATGGGCATAATGATCACGTACGGCAGTTATATCAAAAAAGATGAATACATACCAGGGACCGCAAGGACGATAGTATTTCTTGACACTCTCGTTGCCATTATGGCAGGCCTTGTCATATTCCCTGCGGCATTTGCGTATAATGTTGACGCAGGTGCCGGCGCAGGTCTGACATTTATCACATTACCGATAGTCTTTGCGAAGATGCCGATGGGTGCGGTATTCTCATTTGCATTCTTCGCTTTGCTCTTCATTGCTGCGATCACATCGTCATTCTCGCTCTTTGAAGTCAGCGTTGCATTTGCAAAAGACGAGTTTGGCTGGGATCGCAAAAAATCAGCCATTGTCATGGGCATAGCGATCACGCTGTTCGGATTTCTCTCATCGCTTTCACAGGGCGAACTCGGAGCAAAGGGAGCACTTCTTAATATACACGGCAAGGACTTTCTCACAGTTGTTGACTTCCTCACAAACAACGTAATAATGCCGATAGGTGGGATACTGATAGCCGTATTCGTCGGTTGGTTCTGGCACAAAGAGGCTCATAAAGAACTCACAAACGACGGCAAGTTCACATTCTCGCTCTACACCGCATGGCTGTGGATCTGCCGCATACTTGCACCTGTGACGATAGCAATAATCTTCTGGAACGGTCTTACTTGGTAACAAAAACAAAAAATGTGATATGAATTAAATCGCACTAGGCGGCTGCCTTACGGCAGCCGCCTAGTTTTATGTATTCATATCTCGGTTGATTCTTAAGGAACCACTGATTATATGCACCATCTGGTGAACAAACTAAGCGATTCACACGATTTGCAAAATCGGCAAATCGGTTCTCTGCTTATGGTGAACAAACCAGCTTCGCTCACGGAAATCAAAGATTTCCTATCTCAGCCGCGCGTCACAGTCAGGTCGCGCCTGTGGCTCCAACGTATGAATATACGCCTCGGTGAACATACTAAGCGACTCACACAAAATCAGAGATTTTGGTTCCCTGCTTATGGTCAGCGGAAGCCGCTGTCGCGTTTATCTGCCAAAGATGAATTAATCAGCGCTTCCTCAGTAACTATGCCTTGAAAACATTCACGTTCATTTTTGTAAAATTTGACAATGCTCCGTACTGCGATTATACTTAAAGTGTTGGGTGAATGCGGCAAGAGAGACCTGTATGTACGGGCGCCGAAGGGGAAAGGTTTTTATGCCGAAACTCTCAGGTATAAGGATTGCCGCAGGACAACACTCCGGAGTGCCATGCACGACAGAGAATTACGGCAGGCGTCAGCCGCGTTCGGAAGCGTTTTTGCGATTTCCGTATCGGTGGTACGGCGCAGGAGCGTGTTTTCTGTTGGCCGGCATTTTTTTTATCTGTATTTCAAATAATCCGTATATCAAGAAAAAGGTGTCATCTCTTAGGTATGTTGATGGAGATGTATTTGATGTGCTTGCCGCGGCGCGTGATATGGTGCATAAGGGCTTTGTCCTTCTTGCGGATCCCTTGTACGGTAACTTCAAGCCGAATCAACAGCCTTATCGCACAATAGTGCTGAGGTCTCCGCAGTCACCGGGTGAGGTGGATATTTTTTCGCTTGATCTCGTTGAAAACGCGCTTGGGATTTATCGGGATTCTCACGTCACTGCTCAGCGCGGTACACGCGGCTGTGATATTGACCGCGATTTTCGCATGATAGATTTCGCGCTCATTGAAGAGACGCTGCGTACATATTCTCTTCTTTCAGCACATAAATAGCAAATACAATAATCTTAGCAGGGAGGAATCAACATTGAAACTTGAACTGGAAAGAGCAAAGGTTAAAAACATCGTGTGGGGAGAGACGACCGCACTTCTTCCCGACGGAACGCTCCGGATATGCAAGGAAGATCTGCTTGAGGCGGCTGCGGACAGAGTCTGTTTCAAAAGTATCGGTGCCGAGCTTGCACGCCCTGGTGAATCTGTCAGAATTTGCCCCGTTAAGGATGTCATTGAGCCGCGCTGCAAGACAGAGGGGCAGGGACAAGTCTTTCCCGGAATGTTGAGCGGTGTTGAGACCGTGGGCAGCGGAAAGACATTTGTACTTTCCGGCGCTGCCGTCGTCACGTGCGGACGGATCGTAGGCTTTCAAGAGGGCATAATTGATATGCAGGGTACCGGCGCGGATTACACTCCATTCTCAAAGACGATGAACGCCGTCCTTGTCATTGAGCCGAATGACGGCATTGAACCGCACGAATATGAAAAAGC
Source organism: Synergistes sp. (assembly GCA_030531745.1). Classification (GTDB taxonomy): domain Bacteria; phylum Synergistota; class Synergistia; order Synergistales; family Synergistaceae; genus JAUNMU01. The sequence goes on from JAUNMU010000027.1 coordinate 5,868, forward strand.
ATGCCGTATGGCGGGACTGCGCGCGGCTTATTTCATAGCAAGCTCTGTGTGGAAAGCGGGTGCCTCTGTGTCGGAGACAGAAGTCTACGAATTGCCGTCGTTTACGGAAAGTGCAAAATCATTCCCCGATCTTCCGAAGGTCGTCTACATCTATATGCTTCAGACGCAGGGATTGCTGCACGACACCTACGTTTACGGGGTTGACGCAAAGAAAATGCTTCCCACATTCATACACCCGAACGAAACGATGGACGGTGCCGTAATCTCCGGCAACTGCGTTTCCGCGTGCGATAAGAACAGCACATACATACACCTCAACAACCCTGTTATCAAAAGCCTATATGAACATCACGGCAAAGATCTGAATTTTGTCGGTGTGATCATCACAAACGAAAATGTAACGCTTGCGGACAAGCAGAGAAGCTCATCGTACACCGCAAAACTTGCCGCAATGCTCGGCGCGGACGGTGCTGTCGTGAGTGAAGAGGGCTTCGGCAATCCGGATGCCGATCTCATTCTGAACTGCCGCAAACTTGAAAAATGCGGCATAAAGACAACGCTCATCACCGACGAATATGCCGGACGCGACGGAGCAAGCCAGTCGCTTGCGGATGCCTCTCCCCTTGCGGACGCTGTTGTCACGGCAGGAAACGCAAATATGATCGTGCGGTTGCCAAAACAAGATAGGCTCATAGGATTTGATGATTATATTGACGTTCTCTCCGGAGGATTTGACGGTTCACTTCACGAGGATGGTTCAATAGAGGTTGAGCTTCAGGCAATAACGGGTGCAACGTGCGAACTTGGCTTCGGTAAGCTCGGCGGCAGAACGTGGTAAAAGACGAGAGGTGACAGAAATGGCAAAAATCAGAGTAGTACATTACATAAATCAGTTTTTTGCGGGAATAGGCGGCGAAGACAAGGCCGATATAACGCCGCAGTCGCGCAATGGCGCGGCAGGTCCCGGACTTGCGTTCGCAAAGGAATTTGGTGACGCGGCTGAGATCGTAGGTACTGTAATATGCGGTGACAGTTACTACGCCGAGAATATTAAGACGGCGCAGACGGAAATATTAAAGCTCATAGCAGCGTTTGAGCCTGATGCTGTGATAACCGGCCCTGCCTTTAATGCCGGACGCTACGGCACAGCAGCGGGCGGCGTTGCCGAAGCCGTAACAAAAACCCTCGGTATTCCGGCGATATCCGGAATGTATCACGAAAACCCGGGGGCAGATCTCTTCAAAAAATCCGTATTCATAGCTCCTGTGTCAGACTCCGCGCGTGGAATAAAGACTGCCGTTCCCGCGATGACAAAGCTGTTGCTTCGCGTCATTGAAACAAAAGGTAACCCGGGATCGCCGGAAGATGCCGGATATATCCCTCGCGGCGTGCGCGTCAACATATTCAATGAAAAGACAGGCGCGGAACGTGCCGTTGAGATGCTTGTCAAAAAATTAAACGGCGAAGAATACGAAACCGAATACCCGATGCCGGAATTTGACAGAGTAAAGCCCGGAGATGCCGTAACTGATATGAAAAACGCGACAATAGCGCTTGTCACATCGGGAGGGATAGTCCCCAAAGGCAATCCCGACCACATTGAGGCATCAAGCGCAATGAAGTACGGCAAATATGAGATGGAAAGCGTGCATAGTGCGGACAGCGCAAATTTTGCAACGGCGCACGGCGGATATGACCCGACATACGCAAACGCAGACCCCAACCGAGTTCTGCCTGTTGATACGATGCGTACGATGGAAAAAGAGGGCGTATTCAAAAAGCTCTACAAATATTTCTATACGACCGTAGGCAACGGCACATCAATCGCTAACGCCAAAAAATTCGGACTTGAAATAGGTGCGGAGCTTAAAAAAGACGGAGTTGACGCCGTGATACTCACCTCCACCTGAGGAACTTGCACTCGTTGCGGTGCAACGATGGTAAAGGCAATAGAATCATACGGGATCCCCGTCGTACATATATGCACGATAGTTCCGATCTCAATGACGGTAGGCGCAAACAGGATCGTCCCCTCAGTAGCGATTCCCTATCCGCTCGGAGATGCGGCAAAAACACCCGAAGAGGAAAAAGGCATCCGCCGCTCAATACTTGAAAAGGCAATTAAGGCATTGCAGACACCGGTGATGGAGCAGACGGTGTTTTAGGGAGCCACTGATTAATTCGTTTTTGACAGATAAACACGGTAGCGGCTTCCGCTGATTAGATGTGCCGGATGCTAAACAGGCAGTCCGCGACTGGGGCGGAGGCGTATATCAATACGTTGGAGCCACAGGCGCGGACTGCCTGTGACGCAGACGGTGCATATAATCAGTGGTTCCTTAGGTAAGCACTGATTATATGCAGCGAACCAAATCGGCGATTTTCCGATTTGTGTGAGTCGCTTAGTTTGTTCATCAGATGCACCGTCCGGAGAACAAATCGGCTTCGCTCACGCAAAATCAAAGATTTTCGCGTCTCAGCCGTGCGTAACGCAGCAGTCCTCGCCTGTGACGCTGAAAATATTACAGCAGATCAGCGGCGCGTTGCTGCACGGCTATTCAATCAACTTCAGCCTTTTAGAATCTAAATTGTATCTGCTGTGGCGTGCAAAGCGAAAGTTTAGCAACTTTCGCAAAGAATCGTGCTGTTTATGAGTTAATACGGCTTTAGCTTCTTTAACAAAATCATCGTAGACAATGTGTGTGCATTTGTCAATTTTATCCTTTTATAATTCCTGTTTAGGTTATATACTGTACGGTGTGGAAGAGGAAACTATGTGCTATTCAGAAAGGGGCTTTGTATATGGCTCAGGATAAATTGCTTGTTGTAGAAGATCTGCACGTCTCAATCGGCGGACGTGAGGTCTTAAAGGGTGTTTCGCTTGCTATTGATCACGGCGAAATTCATGCGCTCTTCGGGCCGAACGGATCCGGTAAGACAACGCTGCTCAATTCAATTATGGGATTTTCGCGTTACAAAGTTACAAAGGGCAGGATATTTTTTAAGGGGAAGGAAATCACCGACGCAACGATTGACGAACGTGCGCGTATGGGCGTCGGTATATCTTTCCAACGACCGCCGACCGTTAAAGGGGTCACTCTGCGCTCTCTCATATCTTATGGAGAAAAAAAACTCAAAGAAGAGCTTGACAAAACAGCGACCGGTCTTGATGCCGCACAGTTCCTTGACAGAGAGGTCAACGCAGGACTGTCGGGCGGAGAGATGAAGCGCACCGAAATGCTGCAGATCATTTTGCAAGCACCGGAACTTGTCTGCCTTGATGAACCGGAATCCGGTGTTGACCTTGAAAATATGGCACTCATCGGACGTGCGTCAAGGATCGCATTGGGACGCGAAGCCATCTCAGGCGATGCGAGCTGCCCATGCAAGAGCCGCCGCGCCGACTACCGCGCCGGACTTGTCATAACTCACACGGGACAAATCATGGATCACATATACGTTGATAAAGGTCATGTCCTCATGAACGGAGAAATAGTCTGCTCCGGAAACGCATCGGAGCTTTTGAATGAGATACGCGCACACGGCTACACCGAATGTTTCCGCTGTGCAGGCTGCGAAAGGGGTGGCTGCAAATGAAAGAATATCGTGTTGAAGAGCATCTGGAAGATTTCACAACCACCGCACCGGAGCACGCTGAGGTAAAAAGTATTTCCGCGCTCCCGAACGAGGACAGAGAAAAACTTCTCCGCGCAGGAATAGATGAAAACGAAAAAGCGGCGGCGACATTTGTCCACTCTGACCACAGCACAGTTTACTGCAACTCAAATTTGAAAGGCGTTGAGGTCGCGCCGATTTCCTATGCACTCTTTAAGCATGAATGGCTCAAAGACTACTACTGGAAGATCATGGACAGAGAAAAAGACGTATTCACCGAGCTTGCCGCAAAACGCAAAGAGGGCGGCTACTACATACGCAGCGATAAGGGCGCCAAAGTAAATTATCCCGTGCAGGCATGCATGTACCTTGAAACAAACGCTCTTGCCCAAGATGTCCACAACATAGTCATTGCCGAGGAAGGCTCTGAGCTGCACATAATATCCGGCTGTGCATCGGGACCTAACGTTCGCTCCGGTCTTCATGTCGGCGTTTCCGAAATGTATGTCAAAAAAGGTGCCACGCTTTCGTTTACAATGGTACACGACTGGGCAGAGGAGATGTCCGTGCGTCCGCGCACAACTGTCATCGTTGAAGAGGGCGGCAGATACATTTCAAACTATATCTGCCTCAAACCGGCAAAAGACCTTCAGATGTACCCGACAGTTTACCTTGAAGGAGACAACTCCGCGGCAACATTCAACACTGTCCTTATGGCGGGCGCCGGTTCCGTCATGGACACAGGCTCTCGTGTCTATCTGAAAGGAAACAACAGCCGTGCGGAAATAATATCGCGTGCCGTCTCAACCGGCGGTGATATTTACGCAAGAGGGCATCTCATAGGCGAAGCCGAAGGCGTTAAAGCACACCTTGAATGTAACGGCCTTTTGCTCTCAAACAGCGGCAAGATACACGCGATCCCCGAACTTGAGGCACGCCACAGAGATCTTGAAATGTCGCACGAAGCTGCTGTTGGCAAGATAAATCAGGAAGAGACCGAATATCTGATGGCGCGAGGTCTCACCGAGAGCGAAGCTCAATCGCTCATCGTAAAAGGCTTCCTTTCACTTGACATATTGGGTCTGCCCGATGCACTCCGCCAAGACGTTGACCGCATAATTGAGGAATCCACCGCAGCCGGCGCAATGTAGCAGGCGTTGCAAAACCGACAACATATTAGGAAGGCAGAGCGCGCAGATCCTCTGCCTTCGTTTTGTTTCCGCACACCGTACTTGGGGATCACTTCCGAAAAACGGACAATTTGCTCTTGATTTTTCATAGAAAAACGGACAATATACTAAAAAATACCATTGTAAAATCGGACACAATCGCGTACAATGTCATTGAGCAAACGGTCAGGGGTGTGAGACTCGTGATTTCACGGAAAATTAAAAAGGTGCTTCAGCGCTTTTACGATTCTGATGATAAAAAGGCTTTGCTGGTTACAGGTGCGCGTCAGGTCGGGAAAACATTTATCATACGAGAATTCGGAAAGCAATATGAGTCTTTTGTTGAAATCAACTTTTACGAAAACAAAGCCGCGCAGTCTTTGTTTGAAAACGCAAAAAACAGCGAAGATCTTTTACTGAGGATCTCTGCTGTTGCGAATGTGCCGCTGATCCCCGGAAAGACACTGATCTTTCTTGATGAAGTCCAAGAATGCAAAGATATTGTCACCGCAATTAAGTTTCTTGCAGACGAAGGAAGCTATCGGTATATCCTAAGCGGTTCGCTTTTGGGCGTTGATCTGAAGGATGTCAGATCCGTCCCGGTCGGTTATATGGATGTTCTTGAAATGTATCCTTTGGACTTTGAGGAATTTGCTCGTGCCAATAAAGTGTCACAAACGGTTCTGAATTCGCTTCGCAAGTCGTTTCTGAACAAAACTCCGGTAGATCCCGTAGTTCACGAAAAGATGATGGAGCTCTTCCGGCTTTATCTGATCGTCGGCGGTATGCCTGCTGCTGTCATGCGTTATATAGAAACTAATAATCTGCAAGAAGTCATCAGAGAACAGCGATCCATTATTGCTATGTATAAAAAAGATATCGCCAAATATGATCCTGATGAAAAGCTGTATCTTAAAGATATATTTGATCTCATTCCAAGTGAACTGAACAGTAAAAACAAACGGTTTATTTTGAAAAATCTCAATGAAAATTTCAAATTTTCTCGGTACAGCAACAGCTTTCTTTGGCTTCGCGATGCAGGTGTCGCACTTCCTGCATTTTGCGCCAGTGCGCCTACCGTCCCATTGTTGCTTTCCAAAGCTGCTAACCTATTTAAGCTCTTTCTTTCGGATGTTGGTTTGCTTGCGTCCATGTATATGAATGATATTCAGATTAAGATCCTGAACAGGGAAAAGGATATCAATTTCGGTTCCGTTTATGAAAATGCAGCCGCTCAGGAGCTGAAAGCACATGGCTTTGATCTTTACTACTTCAACAGCAAAAAGCAGGGTGAACTTGATTTCTTGATTGAAAAGAGAGGGGTGATCCTGCCAATTGAGATCAAATCCGGAAAAGACTATACAAAGCACGCTGCTCTTTCAAATGTAATGGCAAATAATGACTATGCGATCCCCGAAGCGTATGTTTTTCATAACGGCAATGTGAGCGTATCGGATAAAGTCAGCTACTATCCCATCTATATGCTGATGTTTGTAGAAAAGAAAAAAGCAGAAAGTCCGTTGATTTACAAGATTGATCTCGGCGCACTTCGGGATGATTGCTGAAAAAATCGTACTTAATCAAAACACCAAATCTGAAATAATACACCCAACAAATTTGAACGCCCCACCAACGCGCGCAGCCCGCGCCAACGGCGCGGACTGCTCGTATCTAAGATCTCACCGACAAAATTGGTAATTGCACGGCAAAATGTTATCTTTTCACACGGTCTTTCCTATCTCCTGCCGGTTTTGCGTTGTCAAGGGTTGACTGAACGAACGGATATTTGCTGTACGGCATATACGCTCCGCGGTATTCAAAGTCATAGTCAACTCCTGCCCAAACGCCGCTTTTCCAGTAATGGAAGAGCGTGTGACCGCCAAAGCTCAACTTGCCATTATACTCCCAGCCATAATCCCAAATCGCATCGTATTTGTGATTGCCGTGTTGCAGACTTGCGAAAACTATTCTGTAATCCCCTCCCATATCGGTTATTTTTTCAGTGCGGTTACTCTCATCGGGCGAATACATAACAAGTCTGCAGAAGTGCGAACCGCGATGCCAACCTCCGGTATAGCGTTTATAGCCTCTGTTTAAATCATCATTCACAGCACCGCTCTCAGGGTATGTTTTGTATCCGTAATCGCCAAAACCGTCTTTCCACCACCAGTTTTTACGCTGATCAATGAGTTTGCACCAGAAATAGTAGCGGTCAATGACGGCCTGCATCTCGTTCAGCGTATCATGTGCTTTTTTAACATTGTCGCCGATCCTGCGGATCATTTCGCTCTCGTCTGCGATAGCGTTGATCTCAGACTGAAAATCCGTGTACTTTCTCATGAACTTCTGTTTTTCGTAATCCGCGAAGATACCGCTGTCCAGACCTTCTATAACATTTTTGCGCGCCTGCATGGACCAGAGCAGATTATAGAGTTCACCTTCCTTTGCAAAATACTCTTTTGACGCCGGCATGGAAGTGGGGAACTTGTCCGTAAGCGTTGAGATGTGCTTGAAATGGCAGTTGATAACAGCCATATTCTCCGTTTTGACACCGCTCATGTATGCGTTGATGTTCTCAATAATATTATCTACCATGGTGTAAGCAAAGCCCTCACCCTGAGTCGGTTTGGGAAGATGAATGTCTTCTCCGCCTACGGTGCTGCAAGTGTACTTTATCCTTGTTCCGTTAAGCACCTGTGAGAGTTTCTTTTTGAAGTCGTTATCTGTTGCAGTATCACACGAACTTTATAGCACTTTATCTCACGATATACAAAACGAAGGCAGATGATATTATATCTGCCTTCGTTTCGCATTTTCATTTTCGTAGATCGCTGTTACTTTTTGCCGATCAAATAATGTTTTTGCTTTGAATATGTTGTCCTACGCTACGTTTTCACCCATCTTGTAGACGGCTTCAACAGATGTTGATCCTGCGTGGTACGCAAGCGTGACGGGCGTCTCTCCGTCAAGGACGAGGAAGTCTGCCTGTTTTCCGACTTCAAGGCTGCCTGCGATCTTTGAACGGTTTATCGCGTATGCTGCATTGAGCGTGGCGGCAGTCAATGCTTCGTTTACGGTCATATTCATATTCATGACGGAAAGTCCGAATACGAACGGCATGGACTCGCAGAAGCATGAGCCCGGGTTGCAGTCCGTAGCTATTGCGACCGGTGTGCCGCAGTCAACGATTTTTCTGCCGTTTGCATAAGGCTTTTTGAGGCTGTATGCCGTCGCGGGGAGAAGTACCGCTATCGTCCCTGCTTTGCCCATGGCTTTCAGGTTTTCTTCGCTTGCTGCAAGAAGATGCTCTGCCGATGTTGTGGCAAGTTCCGCGGCAAGTCCCGCGCCGCCCAAATCATTGACTTCGTCTGCGTGGATCTTTGTGTCAAATCCCATTTCCTTCGCTTTTTTCAGAAGTCTGCGGCTCTGGTCAACGGAGAATACTCCCTCTTCGCAGAAGACATCGCAAAATTCCGCTATGCCCTGCTCTTTTACTTTCGGGAGCATTTTCTTTACAAGTATTTCATCAACAAATTCGTCCGCTTTGGTTTTCCATTCCTGCGGTACTGCGTGTGCGCCCATAAATGTCGGCACAACGTCAAGCGGTGTTTCTTTGCCGACTCTGCGGATAACTTCCAACATTTTGAGTTCAAGGTCAAGCTCAAGTCCGTAGCCGCTCTTTATCTCTATCGTTGTCGTGCCTTTGGCAAGAGCTGCAAGCGCAAGTTTCTTTGTGACTTCAAAGAGCTGTTCTTCCGTTGCTGCTTTTACCGCGTTCACTGACGAGAGAATGCCGCCGCCTCGTGCAAGTATTTCAAGATATGGCAAACCGGCAAGTCTCATTCCGAATTCATCTTCGCGGCGTTTTGCAAAGCAGAGATGCGTATGCGGGTCTACGAAGCCGGGAATTACGCACGCACCGCCGAAATCTTTTTCAAACGATACACTCTTCGGGCAGAGATCTTTTGTTACCTGCTCATCTGTGCCCACTTTTGCGATTATCCCATCTTCAACGAGCATTGAACCGCAGACGATTTCTTTTATCTTCCCCTGTGCTTCGCCTGAAAGAGGTCTGCCTGTGTCCTCAGGGGTAAAGATTCGCATATTGCGGTATAATTTTTTCATCGTTATTCGCCTTTGTCTCCCATAATGTCAAGCAGCTTCAGCTCAAGTACCTGCTCGGGCTGGAAGTCGGCTATCTGCAGATAGTATGCTGCGCTGTCAAGTATCGCGTTTGCCGGTATCATACCGTAGACCTCAGTCTCAAGCACGGATACGCCCCAACGCTTTGCTTCCATGCGTATCGTCTCAAGGACGCGATAGAGCGAGTTTTTCTCATAGTCAACAAGGTTCATGCTGACTTGTGTGATGCCGCGCTCTTCAAGTGCAAGACCTATGCCTTTAACGTGGCAGAAACCACCCGATGATGCACGCACTGTCTTTGCTATTTCTTTTGCGACCTTGATGTCTGTTGTTTTAAGGTTCACGTTGAATGCAACGAGGAATTTGCGCGCACCGATAACCGTTGCGCCTGCTGTGGGATGAAGTGCGGCTTCGCCGACATCGGGCTTGCGGTCGGGATTTGTCTTTGCTTCGTCTTTAAGAACCTCATACTGTCCTTTGCGGATAACTTCAAGGCGTTTTCTTTCGGGGCGCAGCGCTGCGTCCTCATAGAAGTAGACAGGAATACCCGTCTCTTTGTAGTAACGCTCGCCAAAGTTATGTGCAAGGTCTATGCACTCTTCCATTGTTATGCCCTTGATCGGTGTGAACGGGATAACGTCAACCGCTCCGATACGCGGGTGTCCGCCCTGATGATTGTTCATGTCAATATTTGCCTGCGCGTACTTCGCGGCTTCAATCAGTGCGTCCGTTATCGGTGCCGGGGCTCCTACAAGGCTGATCACGAGACGGTTGTGATCTTCGTCCGCACGGTGGTCAAGAAGATAGACTCCGCGCTTTCCCTGAAAGCATTTCACGATTCCGCTGATTATATCCTGACGTCTGCCCTCGCTGAAATTCGGTACACATTCAATTAACTGCATTGCCATAGTAGATAACTCCCTCTTTCATATAATATATAACTTAAACAGGAGCCGGCAGACAAACCGCCGGCTCCTGCCTTGTTTAATATTAGCCTATCGGCCGTCTTTTGTTAATGGTCGTACTGAACAAAAATTTCTTAGTTTAGTTCGCCGACTGCTGCTTCGGCTGCCTTGATGAGCGATCCGTTTTCAACAAGCTCAAGTGATTTAATGACGAGCGGGTGCATATACTGATCCTTTTCGTAGAAAGGTACATACTTACGGAACTCTGCGTGTGCCGCTGCTGTGCCTTTCCCGGGTTTCAGCGGTGTGCGGAAGTCCATGCCCTGAGCTGCGTTGAGTGCTTCAATCGCGATGACCTTGTTGACGTTGTCAAGAATCTGACGTCCCTTGCGCGCACTGTAGCCGCCCATTGAAACGTGGTCTTCCTGGTTGGCTGATGTCGGGATTGAGTCAACGACAGACGGATGTGCAAGGACTTTGTTCTCTGAAACGATCGCCGCTGCCGCGTACTGCGGAATCATAAATCCGCTGTTTACGCCGCTGTCTTTGACAAGGAACGGAGGAAGATCGGAGAGCTTGTGGTCAACAAGGCGTGAGATCCTGCGTTCCGAAATGCTTGCGATCTCCGCCGCTGCGATTCCGAAGAAGTCCATCGCCATTGCCATAGGCTCGCCATGGAAGTTTCCGCCGCTGATAGCTTCGCCGTCTTTGTGGAATACGATCGGGTTGTCCGTTACGGAGTTGATCTCAACCTCAATCTTCTCTCTTACATAATTGAGAGCATCGCGGCTCGTTCCGTGGACTTGCGGGAGGCAGCGGAGCGAATAGGCATCCTGTACGCGATCTTTCTTATAATGCTCAACGATCTCGCTTCCCTCAAGCAGGCGGCGCATATTCTGTGCGACAACGCTCTGTCCGAGATGCGGGCGAAGGTCGTGTGTGCGCTGGTCAAATGCGTAAGGCACTGCGTGGAGTGCTTCTGCCGAAAGAGCCGCCACGATGTCGGCATTCTTCACCATCTTTGCGGCATCAATGGTGCAGAGAGCGGCGACTGCTGTCATAACCGTTGTTCCGTTGTTGAGCGCAAGACCCTCTTTGGGCTGAAGTTCCACGGGCTTCAGACCGACTGCTGCAAGTGCGTCTGCCGCGGGCATCTTCTTGCCCTTATAAACGACCTCGCCGATACCGATAAGCGCGATCGCGATGTGTGAGAGCGGGCAGAGGTCTCCGCTTGCTCCGACCGAACCCTGCTGCGGCACGACGGGGTGAATGCCGAAGTTGAGGAGGTCAACCATCTGCTGAAGTGTTGCAAGGCTGATTCCGGAGTATCCGCGCGTAAGCGTATTAACTCTGAGAAGCATGATCGCACGGACGACATCTTCCGGATAATCCTCTCCGACGCCGCATGCGTGGCTCATAAGCAGATTTTCCTGAAGCTGACGCACCTTGTCGCGCGGGATGGCAACAGAGGCAAGATCACCGAAGCCTGTCGTAATTCCGTAAACAACGCGGCCTTCCTCAACCCATTTAAGGACTGATTCCGAGCATTCCCGAATGAGCTTCTTTGCTTCGGGCGCGATTTCAACCTTGTAACCTTTGCGGGCTACGTTCTCAACATCTTGCAGCGTAAGCGATGTTCCGTTCAAATAAACAGTTGACATAAAAAAACCTCCTGAAAATTTATATTTTTCTGTTGATTCGTACATTTCAAGTGCTATAATCCATATAAATTCAGGTGCGAAAAATTTGTGCAAGGGAATGTCACAATTTCGCAAATTAGCACTTTCCAAACATAAATCTTTGCGCTACAATTAGAGT
>JAUNMU010000028.1 GCA_030531745.1 Synergistes sp.
AAATGGGTAAGGTCACATGGAAGCCGGGCACGATGCTCTATCCGCTGCCTGTGGCAATGGTGTCGTGCGGCACGCTGAGTAAGTCCAATATAATAACGATAGCATGGACAGGCATCGTAAATTCTCAGCCTCCCATGACTTATGTCTCAATCCGACCGGAACGCCATTCATACCGCATCATAAAGGAGAGCGGTGAGTTTGTCATCAATCTCACAACGGAGCGTCTTGTCAGAAACGCAGACTTTTGCGGTGTGAGATCGGGGCGCGAATTTAATAAATTTTCTCTGCCGGGGCTTACGCCTGTCGGCGCGTCAAGTGTATCCGCACCTATGATATACGAAAGCCCCGTGAATATTGAGTGCAAGGTTAGATCAAGCACTCTGCTCGGAAGTCATGAAATGTTTGTCGCAGAGATCGTTGCCGTGAATGTTGATGACAGACTCCTTGACTCAAAGGGTGTTCTGCATTTGGAAAGAGCATCTCTCGTCTGCCTTGTACACGGCAAATATACCGCGCTCGGCAGACAGCTCGGATGCTTCGGCTATTCTGTAAAAAAGAATCAGAGGTGATATAAATGTTAAGATGTGCAATATGCGAAAAACCGCTCAGAGAGTGCTGCGATCTTTTTCACGAAGCTGAGGACGAAAACGGAAATCAAGTCGTGATATGCAATGAATGTGCTATTGCAAATAATATTCCGTTTGAGGATGACGATACAGACAAATAAAGAAGCCCACTACCATTTTGTCGGTATTTATGGCATACTTAATTCAGATTGAATTGCGGAGGTGTCAGGTTAGTTTATTATGGCAAAGAAAAATAAAATACTCATTATTGACTGCGGTTCTCAATACACACAGCTTATAGCAAGACGTGTACGCGAACTCGGAGTGTACAGCGAGATTCTTTTCTGGGATACACCGATGGAAAAACTTATTGCGGCAGAGCCTGCTGGAATCATTTTGTCCGGTGGGCCGAGAAGCGTACTTGATAAGGACGCACCGACTCTGCCCACTGAGATATTGAGATCCGATATGCCGATCCTCGGTATCTGTTACGGCATGCAGCTAATAGCACACAGTTTCGGCGGCAAGGTCAAACGCGGAGAGTATGCGGAGTACGGTCATGCAAAGGTCAATGTCAGCGGCGGACGTCTTTTTGCACACTGCGATGAAAAAAAGCTTGATGTGTGGATGAGCCATTGGGACGAAGTCAAAGAGCTTCCGGTCGGATTCAAAGAGACAGCAAGAAGCGAAAGCGGCGCACTTGCCGGAATAGAATCGTCCGACGGGCGTGTGACCGCGCTGCAGTTTCACCCTGAGGTAGCGCATACACCGAAGGGACAGGAGATCCTTTCCGCATTCATCTTTGATATATGCGGCTGTAAGGCAGACTGGCAGCTCGGCAGTGAGTGGATAGACAGAGAGATACAGGCGATACGCGAAAAGGTCAAGGGCGGCCGCGTGATATGCGGACTGTCAGGCGGAGTGGATTCCACAGTATCCGCAGTTATAACACAAAGGGCTATCGGTGACGATCTACACTGCATCTTTGTTGACCATGGCATGCTCCGTAAAAACGAGGCCAAAGAGGTCATGGAGACATACAAGTCGCTCAACCTCAACGTCCATCACGTTGACGCAAGCGATAGATTCCTTAAAGCGCTTGCCGGCGTTACTGAACCTGAACGCAAGCGCAAGATCATAGGAGAGCTTTTTATCCGCGTCTTTGAGGAAGAGGCAAGAAAACTCGGAGGAGCAGACTTGCTGCTTCAGGGGACTATATACCCCGATGTGGTTGAGAGCGGCCACGGCGGCGGCGGCGTTATTAAAAGCCACCACAATGTAGGCGGTCTTCCGGAGGATATGAAGATGGGGCTGCTTGAACCCCTGCGCGACCTCTTTAAGGACGAAGTCAGAAAGATCGGTCACGCGCTCGGGATCGCTTCCCATTTCATCGGACGTCACCCATTCCCGGGTCCGGGTCTTGCCGTCCGTTGCCTCGGAGAATTGACAAAAGAGCGTTTGGACATTTTGCGCGAGGCAGATGCAATATTCATTGAGGAGATACGCAAAGCAGGTCTTTATGACGACATTTGGCAGGCGTTTTGCGCACTGCTGCCCGTCAGGAGCGTAGGGGTGGTCGGCGATGTGCGCACTTACGGCGAAACCGTTGCACTTCGTGCAATATCGTCCCTTGATGCAATGACTGCCGAATGGTTCCGTCTGCCCTACGACCTTTTGGATACTGTCGCAAGAAGGATATGCAATGAAGTACCTCAGATAAACCGCGTAGTCCTTGACGTGACCTCCAAGCCGCCGGCAACTATAGAGTGGGAATGATATTATCTGCGGAAGAGCCGCGTATCACCGGCTCTTCCGCTTTCTTTCACGAAAATTTTTCTGCTGCAATATCTGTTGCTGACTTTAATAATATTTCAGAAGTGATTCGTTTTGTCGGAAACTAAAACATTATCAGGACATTCGGATGCTAAGCGCAAAGCATTTGCCGCGGCATTTCCATACACGATTCCCATATTTGCCGGTTTTTGGTTCATAGGTCTCGCATACGGAGTCTATATGAACGTATCGGGGTTCAGTTTTTGGTATCCCATGATTATGAGTATGGCAATATTCGGGGGATCGCTTGAGTTCGTAGCCGTCTCAATGTTGCTTGCACCTTTTGCTCCGCTGCAGACATTTGTAATGGCGCTTATGATTCAGTCGCGCCATTTGTTCTACGGCATTTCTATGCTCAGCCGCTACAGCGGCATGGGGTGGAAGAAACCGTTTCTTGTTTTCGGCCTCTGCGACGAAAGCTTCTCAATAAATTATACGGCTGACATTCCCAAGGGCGTTGACAAGGGCTGGTTTTTCCTATTTGTTACGATTCTTAACTATTGTTATTGGGCAACGGGCGCAACGATAGGCGGCATGATAGGTTCCCGAATAAAATTTGATACAACGGGGCTGAACTTCGTTATGACAGCTATGTTTGTCGTCATACTTATGGAGCAGTTGAAAAAAGAAAGTCAATACTACACTGTGGCTATCGGAATCGCATCGGCTCTTGTGTGCAGAGTTGTATTCGGTGCCAACTCGTTTATGCTTCCGACAATGCTTTTAACCCTCATTCTGCTTACGATTTTCCGCAGTAAAATTGAAGAAAAGGTCGGTCTGCAATGACATTCACACAAGAGGCTGTAACAATAGGACTTTGCGTTGCCGGCACAATGCTTACGCGCTTTCTGCCGTTCGCTCTCTTTTCCTCAAAAGAAAAAACTCCGCTGTACGTTCAATACCTTGGCAAAGCACTTCCCGCTGCGATATTCGGAATACTCGTTGTGTATTGTCTTAAAGACACAAATATTTTTGAAGGTACTTACGGAATACCGGAGTTTGTATCAATATGCCTTGTTGTCCTGACGCATTTACTTAAACGGCAGATGCTCCTTTCAATTTTTGTCGGAACAGCCTGCTATATGCTGCTCGTACAGATCGTTTTTTGAAATGTTCATGCACAAGAACTATCCGCAAAGGTATTCGTTTTTCCGTAAGACGGACAAAGGACGCAGCATGATATGAATGTCTCTCTTGACCTATCACTTGCAACTGCCTACAAAAATCAGGCTCAGATCGCCCGCGTTTTAACAGAGACATGGGTCTTGCAAAATATGTTTTGTCCAAAATGCGGCAATGCACATATACACCGTTTTGAAAATAATCGTCCCGTTGCAGACTTTTATTGCAAAGTATGCAATAGCGAGTTTGAACTGAAAAGCAAAAACGGATCATTCGGCCATACAATAGCAGACGGTGCTTATGACACAATGATTTCCAGAATAAGCAGCAACCGGAATCCTGATTTTATGTTCATGAATTATTCCATGACACCTGCTTCCGTTACAGATCTATTATTTATTCCCAAACATTTTCTGACACCTGCAATTATCCAAAAGAGGAGACCTCTTTCAAGCACGGCTCGGAGAGCGGGATGGATCGGTTGTAATATTTTGTTCGGAAAGATTCCGAAGCAAGGACAAATTCCTATCGTGATCAACGGAGTAGCTCAACGCAAAGAAGATACTCTCCGTTTAGTACAACGTGCTCTTCTGCTGCAAAAAAACGATATGGAATCTCGTGGGTGGCTTTTTGATGTCTTAAATTGTGTAAATGAAATTTCCAATGTTGATTTCACACTCAATGATATTTATCAGTACGAGTATTCATTGCAGACACTTCATCCATACAATAGTAATATCCGTGCTAAAATAAGGCAGCAACTTCAATTACTCCGAGATGCCGGATATATTGATTTTGTGAAAAAAGGACACTACCGAAAGGTTGATTGATATAGGGAGGCTGTCATGGTCAGAATATTTGCTGTTTCGGGTTTTAAGGACAGCGGCAAGACTACTTTATGCCGCAGACTTATTTATGAGCTTTCGTCAATGGGAATTAAAACGGGATATGTAAAGCGTACATCGGAAGATGTATTTGAGGACAGATCAACTGATACCGCGTTTGTCAGAGACGCGGGGATAAGATCTGTTCTGTGGGGGCATGATGGAATACGTGCGGAAGAGAGGGCAGATGCGGTTTTTGACATTGATCGCATCGTTTCAAATTACTTTCCAGACGCTGATATAGTCATAGTAGAGGGCGGCAAACACCTTGATCTGCCTAAAATATGGGTTGAGAACAACGAACCGCACGGCTCCGATGTCACAGGCATTTTTATGACATACGACAGAAATAAACCGTCGGACGGCATTTGTCGTTTTACGAAAGGAGACGAACGCAAAATGGCGGAAAAACTTGCGCAGAGTGTCATCGGCGATAACTACCGCAGTGCCGCGGTGTTTATCAATGACAGACAGCTCCCGATGAAGAATTTTATAGCTGATTTTATCAGAGGAAGCATAATCGGAATGATTTCTTCGTTGAAGGGCGCGGATGCCTCCGATCGCATAAAAATTTTCGTCAAACATGACCGAGATTCGCGCAGCAGGTGATTCGCAGCTTTTTTCGTATAGGGATAATATTCAAAATGACCGCATGTAAGCCGCGGTCATTTTGTTTTACTTTCGCTAATCTCTTGCTCTCATAAATATTTTTATCGGTACGCCTGTATAATCTGCCATTTCTCGCAGCAGATTTTCAAGATGACGTTTGAATGATTTTGAACAAAGTTCACCATCGTTCACGAAGAATATGAACGCGGGAGGTGCGCCGTCTGCCTGTGTCGCGTAATAGATTTTCAGGCTGTGCCCCTTACCGTCACCGGGCATACGATCAAATACAAGTGTCTCTTTTACAAGTCTGTTAAGCTCCGATGTCGGAATACGGCGTCTGCGGTTTTCCTCAACCTGCAATATCAGCTGCGGCAGTTTGCCCAAGCTTCTGCCGGAGAGAGCGGAGATAAAGACACGGGGAGCGTGCACCGCAAAGGGTATCTCATCAAGCAGCTTTTTTGTCATTGTGTCTCCGACCTTTGCATCACGCGGAGCAAGATCCCATTTATTCACGACTAATATCAGTCCCTTGCATTTATCTATGACCTGACCGATGAGCCTTTTATCCTGTTCCGTTACGGGGTCTTGTGCATCCATTATTACAAGTGCGACATGACATCTGTCTATTGCCTGGTACGTTCTGACGTTTGAAAAATATTCCAAGCTGTCGCTTATGCGGCTTTTTTTGCGCAGTCCAGCAGTGTCAAGAAAACGTATCTTATGACCGTCAATGTCAACCACTGTGTCCACAACGTCACGAGTAGTTCCGGCAATGTTGCTCACCATGGAACGTTCTTCTCCGGCAAAGGCATTCAGGAGGCTTGACTTTCCGACGTTAGGACGGCCGACAAGCGTTACTCGTATCTCATCTGACGAATCTTCAAAGTCGTCATCGGATATTTTTTCCGCAGCACAGTCAAGCATTTCGCGTATTCCGGTGTAGTGTTCCGCACTCGTTGCAAAGACATCATCAAAGCCAAGGGCATAAGCCTCGCCGATCATTGTATCTTCCTGTTTTTCGTTATCAAGTTTATTCATTGCGACTATAACGGGTTTCCCGCTTCTGCGCAATTTCTGTGCAATGTCCTCATCGGTTGGCGTTACACCTGTACGGCCATCAATAACGAATATTATCGCGGAACTTTCATCAATCGCCAAATCAACTTGTTTCTCTATGAGATCCATAAACGGATGCTCTGTAGCTGACATTATGCCTCCGGTGTCAACAACATAGAAATTTTTACCCGCCCATTCAACTTCACCGTAAAGTCTGTCTCTCGTAACACCGGGCTGGTCGTCCACTATTGCGGCTCGTTTGCCCAAAATTCTGTTAAAGAGAGATGATTTCCCGACGTTCGGTCTGCCTACTATTGTTATTATCGCCATCAGTATCTCCTAATTCTTAAAGCTGTGTATCGGAGCCGGTATTCTGCCGCCTCTGTTCACAAACGATGCACATGAGAATTTATTCACCGGCATAATGGGAGCATAGCCCAGCAGTCCTCCGAATGTTACCGTGTCGCCCGCTTTTTTTCCATATACCGGTACGATACGGACAGCCGTAGTCTTGTTGTTTACCATGCCTATCGCCATTTCATCTGCTATGATACCGGAGATCGTCTCCTCGGTCGTGTCTCCCGGAATTGCTATCATATCAAGACCTACCGAGCAGACACAGGTCATTGCCTCTAATTTTTCAAGACAAAGAGCTCCTGCCTCAACAGCTTCAATCATTCCGTGATCCTCGCTTACGGGGATAAATGCACCGCTCAACCCACCGACATAAGATGACGCCATTACGCCGCCTTTCTTGACGTTGTCATTCAGTATCGCAAGCGCAGCGGTGGTACCGGGCGCACCGGCATATTCAAGTCCCATTTCCTGAAGTATCTCCGCAACGCTGTCGCCAACCGCGGGAGTGGGAGCAAGGGAGAGGTCAATTATACCGAACGGAACATTAAGCCTTTGCGATGCCTCACGCGCAACAAGCTGACCTACGCGCGTGATTCTGAACGCCGTTTTTTTAACTGTTTCGCACAGTGTCTCAAAATCCGCACCGCGTACATCTTCCAGCGCACGTTTTACGACACCGGGGCCGCTTACACCGACATTTATCGCACAGTCCCGCTCCCCTACTCCGTGAAACGCTCCTGCCATAAACGGATTGTCTTCAACAGCATTACAAAACGCAACAAATTTAGCACAGCCTAAAGAATCCGCATCTTTTGTAAGCAGAGCGGTTTCTTTTATGATATGCCCGATGCGTTTAACCGCATCCATATTTATTCCCGAACGCGAAGATCCGAGATTTACGGACGAACATACTATGTCAGTTGACGCAAGTGCCTCAGGTATTGACCGAATAAGCTTTACATCGGATGTGCTTTCGCCCTTCTGAACCAAAGCGGAAAATCCGCCGATGAAATCAACGCCGACTTCATTTGCCGCGGCGTCAAGCGTCTTAGCAACAGGCACATAGTCCTCACAGCGACACGCGGAGGCCGCAACCGATACAGGCGTAACGGAAATTCTCTTATTTACGACAGGCACACCAAATTCCATAGCTATTTCATCGCCGGTCTTTACAAGATCTTTCGCTGTCTTTGTTATTTTATCGTACACTTTGGTACAGAAACGTTCAATATTTTCATCGGCACAGTCAAGTATGTCTATCCCCATTGTAATGGTACGGACATCAAGCTTTTCATCGCGTATCATTTCATTTGTCTGTCGTGCCTCGGCTTGAGTAATCATATCTCTCTCCTATATCCTGTGCATGGACTCAAATATTTCTTCCCTTTGGAAATTTATCGTAAGTCCAAGCTGTTCTCCAAGTTCCTTGAGGCCTCCGGCAATTTCGCCCGGTGTCGCGTTTGCATCGGAAATATCTATTATCATAAGCATATCAAAGTAACCCTTTATGATCGTCTGCGATATTTCAAGTATATTTGCATTTTTTGCCGATAGGTATGAACAGACGCCGGCTATAATACCTACCTTATCTTTGCCCAAAACAGTTACTATCGCTTTCATTGATTTATCCTCCTATATAACTGCGTTTGCAATTATTTATTCTCTCAGTCAAGGTACAATAATACCCTCGGGAAAGTCTTTTGCGCAGCCGAAATCGAAAAATACGGCGCAAGAATTTTAGAGATACGCGAAAAATTCCAACTCCTCACCCATAACTCCGACTCGCCTTCGTCCACTTCCCAATAGTCAAATTCCGCAGCTTCAAATGATTTTACCATTTCTTTTACGGATGTGAGGTCTGCGGTGATTTTTATTAAAGGCATAAATGGAGGCAGTCCCAGTTCGCTGCGTTCTCTCAGTTCTTTCTGCCAGAATACGCTCCAACCGCGTTTTAAGCCTTCCTGCCAAAAATCATTGCAACAACGGCTCTGGAGTATCAATTTTCTTTCCTCTCGCGCTCCGCGCTGCATAGACTCCCAAAGCATCCAAAATCCGGAAGCTTTTGCGCTATACATATCCGATATAATTTCAGAATCAACATCTATCCAACCGACAGCCTCGGGATCAAGCTCACCGCACAATGATATTATCCTGCGAGTTCCCAGCAGCAGCGCACCGTCGGGAAATTGTTTTTTCAACGAAGCGGCACTGAGTTTTTTACCGTTTTCGTCTGTCTGCCGACATTTGTCCTCAAACAGGACAACATCCTTAAATTTATTTTTTAACGCCGCCTCTGTGCGTCTGTAAAGTGCTTCAAGTCCCGGACGCTCTCCGTACAGAAGTTTTCCTCCGCAGTTAGGACAGCAAATCGGCACTTCACGCTTTTGTCCGCATGATTTACAGATAAGGACATTCATTCTTCCATTCCAACGCATACCCGACCCACAGCGTCCGCAAACAACAGAGCTGCCACATTCATCACATGAAATTGAAGAGGCGTACCCTTTTCTGTCAAATATCCAAAATGCCCATCTTTTACAATCTCTTGCCTTTAATGTTTCTCTTATCAGCGGCACGCTAAGCGGAAGTTTGCCCTTTATGTCATTGAACTCCGCCGCAAGCGCATCTTTTGAGGATACGAATACAAGCTTTGATTCATTTTTTATGTCTTTACATTGCGGAAGGAATTTTATATAACACTTTGCGGAGGGCATAGAGCCTCCCATGATCAGTTTTACTTTCGCAAACTGAGCCCTTTTGCCTAAGAGCGAACGCACATTAAAATTCGGATATTTCTGCGTCAGCCAACCGCCGTTGTTTTCTTCGTCAATCACAATGCACGAAAGACGCATAAGAGGTACAAACGCAGCTGCGGGCGATCCGACTATAAATCTTACGCCGCCTTTTCTCGCAAGCTTCCACATCTTCCACGCAGCAGACTGAGATGCAGGCCACAGCGCACCTTCATCGCGCAGGTTTTGAGGAAGCATTTTCCAGAAATTTTTTGCAAGTTCCGTTTCCGGAAAAAGTATCAGCGCATGTTCTCCCCGCTCAATAAGCGATATGTAATATTCGTATCTCTTATCATCGGACGCATCATAAATACATTCACATGAATATTTCGCTCTCGGCACACACTCTTCGGTTATCGCCTCCAACTCTTCGTCGGTGAAAAATCTTGAAGGGAAAATCGTCTTTGCCGCAAGTCCTGTTCCGAGAAACCATGTACTGCCAAACCATTTCGTAAGCTCCCATAACTCCTTGGGTATTTGCGAGATCCTGTCAACAGCCTTAGTTATCGGTCTTATTTTCTGCGCGTTGACAGCATTTGAAGCAACACGCCCGACGGTTACACCGACGCGCTCGGATCTGCCCAACGGAACAAGAACACGCACCCCCGCAGGCAAGTCCGAATCACAGCTATAGGTCAAATGCGTCCAAAATGTGGCAGGAAGCGCAACATCAATAAACAGCATCAGCGGACAATAAGTTCTGTCGCGACATTAAGAATCGCGTCTGCCGCAGCATTTTTAGTGCCGTTAAAGTGATATGTTTTGCCGTTTCGCGTTGTCACGGTTATTTTATTCGTATCAACGCCAAATCCGGCACCATCTGCCAACACATCATTTGAAACTATGACATCAAGATTTTTTTCGGCAAGTTTCTTCAGCGCGTTCTGTTGAACATTCTGCGTTTCAGCGGCAAAGCCGATAAGGATCTGTTTTTCGCTTTTAACGCTTCCCAATGCCGCGGCAATATCTCTGTTCTGAACAAGATCAAGAACAAATTTTTCATCATGACCGCGTTTTATCTTCTGTTTTTCCGCATGAGCAGGGCGATAATCCCCAACTGCCGCCGCTTTTACGATAACATCAAAGCCGGCTGCACGCGACAGACACGCATCATACATTTCATCCGCGCTTGTAACATTCACCACTTCAATACCTGTCGGTTTTCTGAGAGATACGGGACCGGAGACCAATGTCACGGCCGCACCTCTGTTCCACGCCTGTTTTGCTATTGCGTAACCCATTTTCCCGCTGCTCGGATTGCTGATAAACCTGACAGGATCAATATACTCGTGTGTAGGACCTGCCGTAACGAGGACTTTTTTGCCTGTAAAATCTTTTTTAGGAGAGAGAGCCATTTCAACGTAATCATCTATAACATTATATGAGGGGAGACGTCCTTTGCCCGACGAACTGCACGCAAGAAGACCGAAATCGGGGTCAACCACGATAGCGCCGCGTTCACGGAGTTCTCTTATATGACTCTGTACAGCAGGATTTTGCAGCATATTCTCATTCATTGCCGGAAATATCAAAAGCTGTTTGGTATTTGCGACAAGCGTTGCTCCAAACAGAGTTGAAGAATCACCGACGGCGGCAATCCTGAGCGCATTTGCAGCAGCGGGAGCTACAACAACAAGATCTGCCCATTCCGTAAGCGAAATATGCGGTATCTGCCAACCATATTCCGCGCACAGAAAATCACGTTCTCTCCACACGCGCTTTTTTGAAAGCGTTGACAGAACGAGCGGACTTACGAACTCTTCGGCAGCTTCGGTCAGAATCGTCTCCACATCACAGCCGGCCTTTATCCACCTGTGAAGAATCTCCGGAGCTTTATACGCTGCGATTCCTCCGGTAACACAAAAGAGAATTTTTTTATGCAGTAGGTTCATTATCAGACCGCTGCACAGGGTTAATTATCTTATAATTAACCTTGCCGTTTGTTACATCTTCAACTGCCTTTGATATGTATTTATCGTTGCAATAGACATCCCTGCGCTCACTCAACTGACGCGCACGCGCGGATATAACGAGCGTAAGGATATATTTGTTGGGAATATTCCTTTTCTTGTAAATCTCTTCCAAATCCATATATATCATTTTGCTTCCTCCTTAATTTTATTTACGATATTTATAAACTCACAGATGGCTTTTTCAAGATCATCATTGACCACAATATAATCATACTCTGCTGCGTGTTTTATTTCTTCCTCTGCATTTTTCAGACGGAGTGCCTGTTCTTCGGCGTTCTCGCTTCCTCTTTTCAACAGTCTCTCTCTCAGTACATCGGCAGAGGGCGGCTTTATGAATACCGAAACAGCATCGGGCATTTTACTCTTTACATTTCCGGCACCCTGCACATCTATCTCAAGGATAACGTCAGTACCGGATTTCAGTGCTTTTTCAACTATGTCACGTCTCGTACCGTACAAGTGTCCATGAACATTAGCATATTCAAGAAAATTTCCTGTCTCAATATCCCTTAAAAATTCCTCCTCTGTTATGAAATGATATGTTTTTCCCTCGCAGTCTATCCCCGCACGCGGCTTCCTTGTGGTGCATGATACAGAGAACTGCATATTTCCAAGTCGCTTCATAGCACACGAAACTATCGTTCCCTTTCCGACACCGGCAGGGCCGGAGACTATAAACAAATTGCCTCTCATTAGCATTATTCCTTTCCTTCAAAACGAGCCGTAAGCGTCTCGGGCTGTATAGCAGAGAGAACAACGTGCCTGCTGTCCAATATTATTATGGAACGTGTCTTTCGCCCCTGTGTTATATCAACAAGCAGACCGGCATCTCTTGCCTCGTCCTTTAGCCTTTTTACCGGTGCGGAATCTGGAGTTATGATGGAAACGACCCTGTCCGCAACGACCATATTGCCAAATCCGGCGTGAAGAAGCTTATATGACATAGACAGCCTACTCTATATTCTGAATCTGTTCTCGTATCCGCTCAAGCGCAGCTTTTGCATCAACGGCAAGCCAACGTATATCCGCGTCTGCGATTTTTGAATCAAGTGTATTGACTTCCCTGTTCATCTCCTGAATAATGAAGTCAAGCTTGCGTCCTGTGCTTTCATCGGCATCTCCGATCTCGCGGAATTTCAAAATGTGACTTTTCAGGCGTGCAAGCTCCTCAGCCACGTCCCATTTATCCGTGAGCAGAACTATCTCCTGCATAAATCTCTGTTCCTCAAGGACGCAGCCGCATTTTGCAAGTGTATCCGTAACTCGCTCTTTCATGGCTTCAAATGCGGCATCGCGCGTTGGCTGCCACCGCCGGTCAATAGATGCGATAATTCTTTCAAATTCATCAAGGTGACACAGCACTTCGCCGCGCAGATGCTCTCCTTCCGTCTCGCGCATGCTTTGCCAATGCGAGACCGCATCTTTAAGGAGATCGTCAAATATCGTTTCAAGCTCCGAACTTTCATCATCCGCTGCGATTTTTGGTGTGTCAAGCACACCGGGGAAGGATGCAACTGTTTCAACGTTTACACTATCGGGCATAAGCAGTTCTCTTTTAACAGCCGCAAGCTCATTGCAATAATTGATCAATGTTTCTTTATCAAGATGCGCCATTCGGAAAGACTGAGCCCACAACACCTCAAGGCGAATCTGAATCTTGCCGCGCCTGAACATCTTTCTCACATTTTGGTGAAACCACGGCTCAAAGCTTGCAAATTCGCGAGGCAACCTCACAGCTATTTCTTGATACCTGTGATTTACGCTTGATACTTCCAAGCTGAAAACACCCCACTGTGTTTCACTTTGAGCTCTTCCGAAACCTGTCATACTTATATACATAAGATCACCTTTCTGTCACACAAGCACCGTTCTTTGCGCGAAACGCATTTTTCCATATTATATCCACTCATAAAAATCAGCAACCGATAACTTTTTGTATCTCTGAGAGTAACGCCAAAATTGCATACAATCAGTGGTTCCCCAAAAATTACTGCCTCATGAACTCCTTTGCAAGAGATGTTACGGCATCTATTACTTCCTCAATACTCATATCGGTCGTATCAAGTATGATACATCCCTGTGCGGGGCGCAGAGGTGCTATCTCCCGTTCCATATCATAGCGGTCTCTTTCAATCACCTGACGTAAAACTTCATCATAATTCACATTTTTTTCTCCGCGTGCAATTCGCTCATCACACCGCCGTCTTGCCCGTTCTTCTGCGGAAGCGGTCAGAAAAATCTTCAGTTCAGCCTCCGGAAAAACGACCGTTCCCATGTCCCTTCCGTCAGCGACAAGTCCGTTCACAGCCTGACTGCGCTGCAGATCAACAAGGGCATTTCTTACCTCAGGACGAGCCGCATATACTGATACCAATCTATCAATTTCAGGTGTGCGAATGTGAGACGTTATATCAACGCCATCTGCAAAAAGCTTGCCATTTCTCTGCTCAAGCTTAAACGTAGTAAGAACTTCCGACATTAAGCTGCCTTCGTCAGCGTTTATTCCATCCTTGTTCATTCTCCACGCAACGCCGCGATATAGCGCTCCGGTATCAAGATACGGAAGTCCTATGCGTTTCGCTGCGGCTCTTGCAACCGTGCTTTTACCGGCTCCGGCAGGCCCGTCTATCGTGACTATGATTTTGTGTGTTTCGTTCGGTCTATCAACCGCGTTCACGGAATTATCCGATACATTTATATCTTCCGACATTAAAATCTCCCTCACAGTGTTTCATCACCTGAACATAAAAAGCTTTACGATTATAAGTATCGTCACCACAACATTTACACGTATGGAATAAATTTCTTCTTCTCTTGCAATCTTGAAATTAAACGGTTTGGCGTTTGCGCTTCTTTTTGGAAAACCGTTTCTCGGGAACGGAAAAAGCGCAGGCACGGTCTTTTTGTATTCTTCATACTCTTTACCAAACTCACTCACCAAGAATTTTTCTTCCGCCGGTATCACTATAAGCGTATAAAGCACAAAGAACAAGGCCACAAAGGCGATCACCCAGCCCCAACCGGCCATGAGCGACCACCCAAGTCCCATAATCGCGTTTCCGAGATACAGCGGGTTGCGTACCCACTTGTACGGCCCCCATGTTATAAGCACGGGAGCACCGATCTTAAGCGTCCTGTATTTAGGTATGTAGCCGGCCGCAACAAAACGAACAAGCTGTCCTGCCAAAACAAGTACGATTCCAAATACAAACCTCTTCCAACTGAAAACTGTGGGAAAAACCAATATGCAGGAGGCAAAAATTCCCCATATAAGACCTCTGAATTTGAACGCAAGGTCTGAGATCTTACTGTTTACTTTCATCACATGCACTCCCCGCTTCACTGTCCCGTCGGTCGGCATTTTCTCCGACACGTCCGTTTTGAGATGACATTATCTTATCTGCGTTCTTCCAACCCAACGTTTTTAGTATAATTCCCGCTCCGAGAGCAACACCGGTGTATTCAGAGACAATGCGCCACGAAACGCCCACTATCCCTGCCACATTCCACGGCACAAAGAGCGCTATCACAGCGGCAGCTCCGCCCTCAGCCACTCCGCTCCCGCCCGGGGTAGGCACAAAATAGAGCATAAAGATCAAAAGCGACTCCGCAATGAGGCAACGGAAATAATCAACATTGAATCCTGCCGCTTTTATCATACACGGCATTATTGAAAGATATACCGTTTCATGTACAATCGCGATCAGAAACGATAGAATAAGCCATTTTTTACCTGTGGTCGTAAAGACTTTCATATTAACATTATATGCGTCAATTTCCTTATTTATCCAACGAAGCGGCTTCAGAAGGTAGTTCTGTTTCACGATTCCTATACGCTTGAGCAGCATAAAAATAAGATTGACCCAGTGTTTCAGCCATTGCGGCCTGACCACACTGACCACAAGCACAAAAAGTGCCAATGAGACAAATATAAGGATATAAAACGCATAATATTTTATGTATGAGTATTTTGCAAGCAGCGCCGGATCACATAAAGCTGCAACGGGCAGGACAAGAGCAAGCAGTACAAGCACCTCCAACGTCCTCACCGTTGTAATAGCGATTGACTTGCCAACGCTTATACCCTTTGTGTAGAGAAGATATATCTGAAAAGGTCCGCCTCCGCTCTGCATAGGCGTGATCGCACATCCAAAATAATTTATCCATATAACGGACAACGCAAACCTAAAAGACAGCCTTTCTCCCGATGCCTTTGCCAGTGCCATAAATTTGAGCGTATCAAAGACCCAGCCGGCAGCGGTAAGTCCAAATGCAAGAATCAGATAACAGGGATCGGCATTTTTAAGCATCTCTATTGACGAACTATCTATGCTTGCGGCAAGAATACACGCCACCGTAATAATTACGATAACGGCAAATATTGAAAAACTTTTTCGTACATTCACACAGAAATCCCCCTTATAAACACTGCAAATACTACACTAACACCGATGATTCGCTACGGCACAAAAAGAGACGAAGGATTTTCAAAAAATTCCTCCGGAATCTGAGGGAGCCCCTCCTCCCACGCGATGACAGCAGCCTTAGTTCTGTCTGAGACCTCAAGCTTTTTAAGACAACTGCTGACGTGATTTTTAACGGTTTTCTCAGAGATAACCAGTTTTCGTGAAATTTCTTTATTCGTCAGTCCGCGTGCCACCAAATACAGGATCCCGCGCTCTCTGTTAGTGAGAGATGAAATAAGAACAGACTCATGACGCAAAATATCCCCATCGCCGGGTTTGTCAGGCGAACTGCCGACTTTTACAAAGCGCTCACCATTTATAACCGCAAAGAGAGCACCGAAAAAATCTTTTATGTCAGCCTTGCCCGTTATTATCGCAGCACCGCCTGCGCTGTTGACAAACTCAGCCGCATCTGCCCCCCAACCGTCAAAGATAAAAACGAACTTCTTTTTCCTGTTCGTCCTTACGATCTCTTTCAAAATCTGAACAGCTCCGCCAAACTGCAATTTCACACACACAACAATAACATCAAATGCCGAACCGATCAAAGAGCGTATCTCAAATAAATCTTCGTATTCCGCTTTGCTTACTTCAAAATTATATGCATCATTGTTCTCCAAGGCAAAGGCAAGTGCGTCTGCCAATAATGTATCGGGGCTTGCAAGCAATATTTTTTTCTTCACTTGTCTTTTGCGCCTCCTCACAACACAAGTATATATGATAGTATATCAGAAAAGAATTTGCCGACAACCTTTGGAGGGACGACAGATGAAAAACGATTTTGAAGATACATATCCCATATCAAAAAAAATTGCACGCTTCGCAGGCGAAGCCATAAATGATTATAACATGATTAACAACGGAGATGCCATAATGATCGGAATTTCAGGCGGCAAAGACAGTTTGCTGCTCGCGCTCGCGCTTGCATCGCTTAAAAAGCGCAGTCCCATAAAATTTTCACTCTCCGCATGCCTCATTGACCAAAGCGGCGGCAGCCTTGACATAACACATATCAGAGAATACATGGACACACTTGGGATAACACTCATCCATATTCTGCACCCAACATACGAAATCATGCGCAAGCGCGAAGAAAGATCTCCATGCAGCCTATGTGCAAATCTAAGGCGCGGAATACTCGCAACATGCGCAAAGGAACACAACGCAAACGTCATAGCACTCGGCCACCATAAGGACGATGCCGCAGAAACAGTGTTGATGAATCTCTTTTACGGCGGACGCTTTAAGTGTTTTCACCCGCACCTCTATATGAGCCGCACCGGAATAAGAGTTATACGTCCATTAGTGTACGTAGAAGAAAAAAATATATCGGCAGAATCGGTTCGCCTTGCTCTTCCGGTCGTAAATTCATGCTGCCCCTACGGTAAAACATCCAAAAGAACAGACGCAAAGGCAACTGTGGCGGCTCTTCAAAAAATTTCTCCCGACTTCAAAAGCAATCTTCTGCACGCACTCACAAACATCACACCCGATGAGGGTTGGAGACGCGGTATGCAAAAAGACACGATGTAATTTTGAGAATAAATTTTTCCTTCTCTACTTTTTCT
>JAUNMU010000121.1 GCA_030531745.1 Synergistes sp.
TGCGAATTTGCTGATTTGGGTACTGGAAATTTTTTAAGCGACGTGTTATAATGCCCTCGTTGTGCGGACGTAGCTCAGTTGGTAGAGCATCAGCTTCCCAAGCTGAGGGTCGCGGGTTCAAATCCCGTTGTCCGCTCCAAAAGGGCCAACGTGGCTCAGCTGGTAGAGCAGCGCACTCGTAATGCGCAGGTCTCCGGTTCGAATCCGGACGTTGGCTCCATTTTTATGTTTTGTTGATGTTTAAGGGAACGCCGTTTTGGAGCGTTCCCTTGTTTTTGTTTGTCACAAGATGTATTTACTTGCTGCGTGATTTGATCGCGGCAATCAGAGCGCTAAGTGTCTCCATAGCGTCTGCCTGCACAAAGAGATCTGCTGTGCGGGATATTGGTGCTTCGGGGTCGTGGTTTATCGCTATTATCTTTTCTGCACCGGACATTCCGGCTATGTGCTGAACGGCGCCGGATATTCCGAATGCCATGTAGAGTTTCGGAGTTACGGATTTGCCGGAAAGTCCGACCTGTGCCGAGTATGGAGCCCAACCGAGGTCAACCGCCATGCGCGATGCTCCTACCGTGCCGCCTATAAGTTCTGCAAGCTCGCCCAATTTTGCAAAGTTTTTTGCGTTTTTCATACCCTTGCCGCCTGCGACTATTATTTCAGCCTCCTGAAGAGGAAGCCCCACGCTCTGTTCGCGGTCAAACCTTATGAAATCCGTCAGTGATTTGAGCGGATTTTTCCTGCATGTGTATTCAACTGTCTCAGCCGTTCTGTTGTCGTTTCTTGCAAGAGGACGTTTGGACTTGGGACGCACGGTACACATTTGCGGATCCCGTCCTTTTGTCTTTATGTCTGCCATAACATTTCCGCCTATCGCGGGGCGCGTCTGAATAAGACGTTTTGTTGCATGGTCAATGGCAAGTTCTGTGCAGTCGGCAGTGAGACCGCAGCCAAGACGTGCGCTTGTCATCGGCATTAGTGTCCTTCCGCGTGTTGTGGCTGATGCGATAAGAACGGACGGTTCGTATCTCTCCGTAAGTTCGGAAAGTGCTTCTGAGATTATATCCGCTTTGAAATGTTCAAACTCCGGCGAATCTATGATGTATATTTTATCTGCGCCGTAGAAGGCAAGGTCTTTCGCTTCTTCCTTTACGCCGCTTCCTATCACTACGCTTGCAAGCGGTGCAGACATTGCGTCTGCCAGTTCTCGTCCCCATGCGAGAAGCTCGCGTGAGAGCGGATGTACGCGCCCTTCACGCACTTCGGCAAGTGTCCAAACTTCGCAGCTCATCTCTTTTCACCTCTGTATTCTTCAAGGCAGTTTGCATCTTTAAGAATTTTCATTATCTCGTCAACCGCATTTGCCGCACCGATTTTGCGACCGCTGCGCGTAACTTTGGGATAGGTCACTCGTACCACCTGTGTCGCCGATCCTGTGAGTCCGGTCTCTTCCGCGGTCATATCAAGATCTTCCGCCGTAAGCGTCCTGATCTCCTGTGCCTTTGCGCGTATTTTGCCCGAAAGTGTGCAGAGGCGCGGAATGTTTATCTCCTTGACAGGTATGACCATTGCCGGAAGAGTGGCTTCAACTGTTTCATGTCCGCCCTCTACCGCACGGACGACGCGAATTTTTTTACTGTCAAGATATTCAACAGAGCTAACATACGAAAGTACGCTTACACCTAAAATCTCAGCCGTTGCCGGACCTACTTGTCCTGTTTCTCCGTCCGTTGCGCGTTCGCCTGCAAAAATGATGTCAAACGGTCCTTCTTTTTGAAGCGCTTTTGCGATCGTTCTTGCGGTTGCCAGTGTGTCTGCTCCGCCGAATTTTCTGTCGGAAAGCAGAACGCCTCTGTCACAGCCCATAGCGGCTGCGTAGCGCAGTGCTTTTTGAGCGGTCTGAGGTCCCATACTGAATGCTGTTATGTCAATATCAGCGTTTTTTTCTTTTAGGCGTATCGCTGCTTCAACTGCGTGAAGGTCAAGAGGGTTAAGCTCTGCCTCAACGCCGTCGCGTATCATTGTCCCTGTCTTTTCGTCTATTTTTACGGTGTCCGATGCGGGAACCTGTTTTACTAATACTGCTGCTTTCAAAATACTTTCCTCCCTGAGGAATAAAATTAACCTGTACAGGATATATTTAACGGCGCATTTGGTCAAGAAAAACGACACAATGCGCCGCTGTTTTTGTGTAACTGTTTTATCCCTCTTTGTTCTGTTTTTTGCGTTTTTCTTTCCGTCTGTACATTGTGATATATCCCATAACCAAAACGGCGCATGCTGCAATGAGTATGAAAGTGATCTTTCTCATCTCCTGATGTATTGCGTTTTGGCTGCTTCCGAGAAAATAGCCGACGAGAGCAAGTATGACGACCCATATTCCCGAACCGAGTGCTGTGTAAAATATGAACTGCGGCATCGGCATTTTTGCAAGTCCTGCGGGCAGCGAGATGTACTGACGTATCACAGGCAGAAGTCTTCCGGTGAATGTGCTGATGTGGCCGTGACGCGCAAAAAATATTTCTGCCTTATCAAGTGATTCTTTTGTTACAAAGAAATATTTACCGTACTTTTCAAAAATCGGACGTCCCCACCGTATTGCTATCCAGTAATTAAATACGCCGCCCAATATACTTCCCGCGATTCCGCTTGCTATCACAAGAGATAGATTCATCTCTCCTTTCCACGCAAGGTAGCCTGCCGGCGGTATAACGACCTCACTGGGAAACGGAAAGAACGATGATTCAAGAAACATAAGCCCGATAATTCCGGGATAACCCATATCTCCTACCACATTTACAAGCCATGCGATCAGATTGCCAAAAAGTTCCGCGCAGTGTGTAAAAAATGAAATTATCACATCCAACAAAAAAACCTCCCTAAATTAACTACAACAAAAAGATATACGCAAATCGCTTAAAAGTCCACAGACATTCACGAAAAATCAATTTTTAATTTTTATCGGACAAGCAATAATAAACGGTGAAACAATTTGTGAAATTTCGGCAAAACGCGGAAAATTGATTTGCGATTGATTTTCGTATTCCTTACACGGAAATCAATTTTCAGA
>JAUNMU010000122.1 GCA_030531745.1 Synergistes sp.
TATAAAGCATCGCGCAGATATTATAGCCTATTTGTCATAACGATTAAAGAAAAAAGAAAACACGGATAACGACCGTTGTGCTGACGACCGTTGTCACGAGCAAACGAATAACAGCAAAATAAGATTTGCAGTATAATAACAGCGCGTGCCCTGCGGCACGCGCTGTGCAAAACCAATCAATCATGGCAGTAATTGAGATAACCTTCGTATCTCAAACTGTATAAAGCGCAGTCCGTGTGTGTTTCTCTCCTTTCGTATCACGCGGACTGCGTTTCGCGTGTTTGACGGGGCATATAATCAGCGGCTTCCTTGAAAATTGATTTTTCGTGTATTCCGCGGCGCTCTTTTGTTCAACATTTTTACCCCATATAATTGATTTTTAAGGGTTGCTCAACAAAGACAGACTTGATACCATTAGTGGGGAAAAAGCAAAATCCCTCATGTCCTATGACACAGGGAAGGTGTGCGTGCGGGCAAAAGAAATTTATGTGAAGCGAGGGCTGCGGTTATGACCGACAAAACAAAAAATTTTCTCATAAATTGTCCCATTGTTTTATTTGTCTTTTTGCTTTGTTTGATAATCGGAGCCAAGACAACAATAATCAGAACATTCGGAACTGTTGCGACGGGTGCGATAGCAGCTGCGATGCAATCCCCTGTGGCCGGAACTGCTCCTAAAACAGTATATTTGCTTGTCGCCGCGTCCTTTTTTTATGCTCTTATACCATTTGTGCCGCTGATGATTATTTTTTTTTGGAAGACAAAACACGACAAAGCAGTAAGGATATTAACCGTATTTATTTCAATACTTCTTTTTGTGTGGTCTCTCTATCCCTGCATAAAAGATGTGTGTCTGATGGTCTGTAATTACGATCGTCCCAACGAGCTGTTAAGGAATTACTACGTCCCACCCGAAAATGTAAAATTGTCCTTTCCCGAAAAAAAACGTAATTTGATCTTTATCATAGCCGAATCAATGGAGACGACATTTTTCCCCAAAAATTACGGCGGCGCCTTGAATGACAATATTATTCCGGAACTGTACGACCTTGCCCGCGACAATGTATGTTTCTCGGTTGATGGGAATTGTCTCGGCATGAAACCTACAAGAGATCATTGGACATCCGCGGCAATCGTAGCACAAACATCCGGAATTCCGTTTATAGTACCACCCGATAAGAGAGGAAGTTCTCCGAAGCGTAAATCTCTGCCGGGCGTAACAAGTATGTTTGATATACTCCATGACAACGGCTATAAGCAGATGTTTATCTGCGGGTCGGACATTCGTTTCGCAAACAGGGACATATATCTGAAAACACACAATGTTGACTTTGTTTATGACCTGAACACGGCGAGAGAGGAGCGTTTTATCTCGGTGGATTATCATGACGGTTGGTGGGGCATGGAAGATAAAAAAATGTTTGAATATGCAAAAAAGAAGCTGACAGACATTTCAAATTCGTCTTCTCCGTTTGTATGTGTGATTTTAACTGTTGATACACACTCTCCTGAGGGCAATTACAGGGAAGATTGCTGCAAACATCAATTCAATGAAAATTATCTGAATGTTTATGCCTGTACATCTCGCCAAATCAGTGCTTTTATGGAATGGTTAAAAACGCGGCCGTTTTACGCAAACACCACCGTTGTTATCACCGGAGATCATCCTACAATGTGCCAGGGTTCTGTTATGCGACTGGTTCCCAAACGTTACGAAAGGCACATTTACAACTGTTTCATAAATTCACCCGTCAAGCCTAAAAAAGAAAAGAACAGAAATTTTACAATGTATGATCTGTTCCCCACAGTGTTGTCTTCGTTGGGCTGCCGGATTCACGGCAAACGTCTTGCGTTTGGAACGGACATGTTCTCGGACAGACCTACCCTGTATGAGGAATTGGGAGAAGAACTCTTTTGGAAAAAGTTCGGCACGGAAAAGCCCAATGATATTATCCCCTGGAATAAATTCAGCGCAGGGAACTCCCGTGACTATGACAGATTGTTCTTAAGGAACCGCTGATTATATGTACAGACTGCGCCACAGGCAATCCACGCATGAGGTCTGACTGTGACGCGGCCGGCACATCTGATGAACATACTAAGCGATTGATGAACAAACTAAGCGATTCACACAAAATCATAGATTTTGGCTCTCTGCTTATCACACAAAATCAAAGATTTTGGTTTGCTGCTTATAATCAGCGGAAGATGCCATCGTGTTCATCTGCTAAAAACGA
Source organism: Synergistes sp. (assembly GCA_030531745.1). Taxonomy (GTDB): domain Bacteria; phylum Synergistota; class Synergistia; order Synergistales; family Synergistaceae; genus JAUNMU01. The sequence goes on from JAUNMU010000122.1 coordinate 2,238, forward strand.
ATTAATCAGCGTGTCCTAAAATCTCCGCGTCTTGCATAATCAAAAAGATAAATTTATCACGACACCAAAACCCGCCGCAGCATTATGCTTTCTGTTATAATTGAATTAAGAAAAATTAGGAGGCGATGACGATGCCATGCTTCAATCCGGATAACGTGGCGTTTATGAAAACGGTGAACAGCAGAATATACGTTGATAAGACAGGCTTGCTTAATTGCATGAATGATATGATCCTCTCCGAAACAAACTGCGCAGCAGTAAGCCACGCAAGGCGCTTCGGCAAATCGCAGGCGGCAAGAATGATAGATGCCTATTACAGCAAAGGCAGCGACTCGCGCGAACTCTTTTCAAAATTTGAGATAGCAAAGGCGCCTGACTTTGAAAAACATCTGAATAAATATAATGTGCTGCATTTGGATATGGCGGAAGTCTGCGACGGCTGCGGCGGCGATATAATGGGTGAAACGTACAGACGAATTATCAAGGATTTCAAAATTGAATTAAATGATAAAATAGATTATTCACAGCCCATTGACAGTATGTTGAGTGATATATACAAACTTACCGATTCTCCGTTTGTCATAATCATAGACGAATGGGACTGCGTTGTGCGCAACTACGCCGACAGACCCGATATGGTACACAGCTACATGCAGTTTTTGCACTCACTCTTCAAAAGCGAAGGTTCAAAAAGCTTTCTTGCCCTTGGCTACATCACCGGTATATTGCCGATAAAAAAGATCAAAGACGAGTCTGCGCTGAACAACTTCCGTGAATACACAATGATTGACAGCGACAGATTAACTCCGTACTTTGGTT
>JAUNMU010000123.1 GCA_030531745.1 Synergistes sp.
ATTGTTGAAGTTTTTATATTTTTTACACGAGGAGTGTGTTTTTTATGGCACAGAAGGAACAGGCAAAGAAATTCAAAATGCCTAACACGTTTATCGTTATTGCGATTTTCATTATGATCGCAACAGCTATGACGTGGGTGATCCCATCAGGGACGTTTGAGAGAGCGTTTGACGAGGCAACTCACAGGACGCTTGTCGTAGCCGGAACTTACAAGACGGTAGAACATACGCCTGTAAGTATTCCGCAGATGATCATGTCCGTTTATGACGGTATGGTTGACGCAGCAGGAATTATATTCTTCACATTCTTCTCCTACGGTTTCATGGTCATGCTCATTAAGGTAGGTGCGTTTGACGCAGGCGTCGGCGCAATGATACGTACCTTGAAAGAGAAAAAAAGCTACGCAATGCCGCTTATCGCAATTCTCTTCTCACTTATGGGCGCATCGTTCGGTATCTATGAAGAGAGTTACGGATTTGTTCCCGTTGTTATGAGTCTCGCAGTTGCGTTGGGATATGATCCGTTCTATGGGGCAATTACAGTCCTTGGCGGTATCGCTACGGGTTACGCCGCTGCGTCAATCAACCCGTACACGGTTGCCATCGCACAGACGATCGGCGAGCTTCCGCTCTTCTCAGGTATGGCTTTCCGTTGGTTCTGCTATGTTTGCTTTATGACCGTATTCCTCTTCATGATGTGCCGCTACGGTGCGATGGTCAAGAAAGACCCCACAAAGAGCTATGTCTACGGTGTTGAGTTCCCGTTCCTTTCAAAGGCAAATGCTGACGACCTTGCAAAGATAGAATTTAAGACGAAACACAAAGTATCTCTGCTTATCTGCTTTGCAACCGTTATCGCCTTCGCATACGGTGCGATACAGTACGGCTGGTACTTCTCCGAACTTTCCGCAATATTCCTCACAATGATGTTTGTAATAGGTCTAATCAACGGTATGAGCCTCAACGACATCTGCGAGGCGTTTGTTGAGATTTCAAAAAATATTCTCTTCGCGGCATTTGTCATCGGACTTTCGCGCGCGATCCTCATAGTCCTGCAAAAAGGACAGATAATAGACACTATCTGCTTCTACTTCTCAAACAGCCTGAGCGGTATGCCGAAGATAGTTGCAGCGGAAGCAATGTTTGTCTTCCAGACGTTCCTCAATCTCTTTATTCCGTCAGGTTCCGGTCAGGCCGTAACGTCAATGCCTCTTATGATACCGCTTGCAGACCTTCTCCACCTCAACCGTCAGATAGCGGTCCTTGCATTCCAGTTCGGCGATGGTTTCTCAAATATCTTCTGGCCGACGGCATGCGCTGTCCTCTGCGCGATTTCCGGCGTTCCTATCAACAAGTGGTGGAAGTTCTTTGCTCCTTACTGCCTTGTTGTCACAATAGTAGCCGGCATACTTATGGCAGTCGCCGTTTCAATCAACTACGGTCCGTTCTAATATTACTGTGAAAGCGACCTTGATATGAAAGAGATTTCAAAAGTTCTTGATGAAAAATGGGGCAAAATTGCGGAGCTTGAGCAGTTCCTTTATGAGAATCCCGAAATTGAGCGTCAGGAGTACAAGGCAAAAGAAAAATTCCTTGAACTGTTGACAAGCGAAAGATTTGAGATTTTCAGCGAAGTTAAGAATCTGCCGACCGCATTTGCGGCCTGCAAAAAGAACGGCGAAGGACCGAGCATTGCTATAATGGCGGAATACGATGCGCTCCCCGGTCTCGGTCACGGCTGCGGACATAATCTGATAGGCGCAATGTCATTCGGCACGGCGGCTGTGCTTGGCGAAATGCTCGGTGATGTGAATGGTATCGTTTGGCTTTTGGGCTCTCCCGCCGAAGAGACAGGATGGGGCAAACCGGGGCTGATTGATGACGGATGGCTCAAAAAGGCCGATGTTGCAATGATGATGCACCCCGCAAAATTTACCGGACTTGTCTCAAGCCTTGTGAACCTTGAAGGGTACGATATAACATTCCACGGCTCACCCTCGCACGCAGCTGATGCTCCGGAATCCGGCGTAAATGCACTTGATGCGGCAGTGCTTTTTTACAACTCAATATCAATGCTGAGACAGCAGACACCGGACGGCACACGTCTTCAGATGATATTTACCGATGGTGGGAGCGCCGTGAACATAATTCCCGACAAAGCCTCAATACGCCTTGAAGCACGTCACAGCGATGCAAAATATTTCCGCACGCTCATTGAAAAGGTGCATAAGCTCGCACACGCTGCGGCTGAGGCTACATTCTGCACAGTTGATATTGAAATGTTTGAGCCTCCGATAGCATCAATGAACTGTAACCCGACTCTCACAAAACTCTTCAAAAATCATCTCATTGAAGAGGGTGAGACGGATTTCACGGAAAACTTTTTCAGCGGAGGCTGCACAGATATGGGCAATGTAAGCTGGGTCGTTCCGGCTATACACCCATGGGTGAAAATGGTTGCGGACAATGTTGACGGACACACAAGGGAATTCTTGAAACAAGTTCACGAGCCGTATGCTTTTGAGACAATGAGGAAATACATAAAATGTCTTGCCGGTGTGGGGCTTGATATATTAAAAACTCCCGAGCTTGTGAAAGAGATCAAAGAGGATTTCCGAAAATCTCTGTAAAATAGGCAAAAGCAATTACTTTACGGCGCGCCTTCGCTAAAAGAAGGCGCGCCGTTTTTTTCATTAACATTTTGTAAAAATTTTTGTTTGTCTCCCTGCGGGCGGCAAAGCCGGCAGCCTGTGCCCCCTGTGGGTACGCAGGATCCGGTATCTTTAGGACGATAGATCAGCAACGTATGAAATGCTAACGCACCACACCACGCCCACAACGCACCGCGATGGTTTTAGGTCTACCACACTGCACGCCGCGCGTCACAGTCAAGCCCCGCCTGTGGCGCGGTATGCTCGTTACATAAGTGCTTCAGCACGCTGCCGAAATTCACCGACAGAGATATTCATTCTCGCAGCAGCCTGCGGAACGGTTAAGATTCCGTCTTTGACAAGCCCGC
>JAUNMU010000124.1 GCA_030531745.1 Synergistes sp.
GCATCGTGGCTTGCCTCAAAGGGTATAAAGACAGAGGGAATGCAGGTCGGCGGCCGCAGAAAATTTTCATTCGGAAGAGTTAAACTGACACCTGCATGGCACGGAGCCGGAATAGCAGAAAACGGCGCTATGAACTACGGCGGAGTCGCGTGCGGTTTTGTCATAGAAGTTGAGGGCAAAAAGATATATCATGCCGGCGACACAGGTCTTACAATGGAAATGAAATTGTTGGAAGCCGAAAAGATTGACGCAGCATGTCTTCCGATAGGCGGTTACTATACGATGGATGCCGAAGATGCGGTGCGTGCCGTATCATTCATAAAGCCGACAAACGTGATACCCATGCATTACGATACATTCCCACAAATAAAAGCAGACCCCAACGAATTTGCAAAGGCGGCAGAAGCAGAAGTAACATCCGCAAAAGTAAGGGTGCTTGCTGTCGGAGCTGCAATAGAACTGTAAGGCAAAAACACTGCGCATATCGCAGCACAAAAATAAATGTTCAACGAGCGGCAAACGCTCAGGAGGTACTGATTATGGCAACACAGGGATACTTTGTTGACCTTGAAAGCTTCAAAAAACTTAACTCATCGCCGATAAGAACGACGATAGAGTCAGCGTTTTACGGAAACAACGTTCAAGAAGTTACAAGCTTGAAAGAGGCGTACAAAATTGCAAAAGAATGCCCCGGGACAGTTGAACTGACAGCAATGCCGGTATTCCGCGCAACAGAGCAGGGATTGCCGGAAAACGCAAATGTCCTTCTCTTCAATGACGGTTCCGTTTACGGACGCTGCGCTGCGGCAAGAAGGATAGTCGGACACCCGAATGTTTCCGTGCCTGATTATGCTTCAATTCTTCGTGAGGCAATACACAACGCACGCTTCCGCAAGTTCTACTCCGCACGCGCGGTAATCGGACTTGACGAGGATTTCATGGTCGGCGCAAACATAATGGTTCCGGAAGGATTTGAAAATAACCTTTACAGTTGGATGCTGAACTTTCAATTCATGAATGATACATACCGGGCACGTTACGATAAGTCCCGCGTACTGCCGAACGATGGCGATATATTCGTCTATTCCGATCCGTTCTGGTCGCATCCGGATTATCCGCTCGGGCTTTCATTCTTTGATCCCGAACACAACTGCGCGGCGATCTTGGGAATGCGTTACTTCGGAGAATTCAAAAAAGGCACACTCACGCTTGCGTGGGGTGCGGCTGCACGTAACGGATATGCGTCATGCCACGGCGGATTGAAACGCTACGAACTTAAAGACGGAAGCGGCAAAAAATTTGTTCTCGCAGCATTCGGACTCTCGGGTTCAGGTAAATCAACGATCACACACGCAAAGCACGATGGCAAATATGACGTCACGGTGCTTCACGATGATGCAGTGATCATAAACGTAAAAGAGAAATACGCGATCGCGCTTGAGCCTGCGTACTTTGATAAAATGCAGGACTATCCCATCGGATGCCCCGATAACAAATATTTGCTCACACTGCAAAACTGCGGCGTAACAAAAGACAAAGACGGCAAACTCCTCGTAGTGAGCGAGGACATAAGAAACGGCAACGGCAGAGCAGTAAAGTCACGTTTCTGGTCACCCAACAGGATAGACAGGATAGACGAACCTCTCAATGCGATATGCTGGCTTATGAAAGACCCCACACTCCCGCCTGTGGTAAAACTCACAGGACCGTCACTTGCGGCTGTAATGGGTGCGACCCTTGCCACAAAGCGCACATCCGCAGAGCGTCTTGCCCCTGGCGTTGACCCCGATGCGCTCGTAATAGAAAGCTACGCGAATCCCTTCCGTACATATCCGCTTTCAATGGACTATGAGCGTTTCCGTTCACTCTTTGAAGACGGCGTTGACTGCTACATACTCAACACAGGCTCATTCATGGACAAAAAAGTCCCGAAAGAAATGACACTTTCAATCCTTGAGTCAATAGTAGAAGGCAAAGCGGAGTGGAAACCATTCGGCGGTGTCAGCGGTATGGCATATATGCCGATAGACGGATTTATTCCGGACTTCAACTGCGCTGAATACAAAAAACAGTTTGTGAACCGCATGAACGACCGTATGGAATTCGTAAAGTCACGCAAGACGGTAATGGGCGGCATGGACAAGCTGCCGGAAGATGCGGCAGCTGCGATTGAAAGTGCAATGAACGCACTAAAATAACATCTGAAATTGAACTGAAACCATAAGACAGAGACTGCCCCGCCCACCGATGTGAGACGGGGTAGTCTGTTATTCAACATTTATCCTGCACACAGCAAATGCTGCAGGATCATTCTTTTCCCAAGGACGAACGTAACTCAGAACAATGGCAAAACCTCCCGCTGAAAGTGCGCGAAAATCAAACACCTGCACCCCCGCCGCTCCGCAAAGATTGCCTTTGGGTGGAATAAACTCATCCCCGAGATACTCAATACCATCGGGGATCGTGCCGTAAATTTTCCATACATATCCCGTTGTGGCATTTGAGACAAGCGACACGGAAAATTTTTCGCCCACATTCGCACAGACATCTATGCACCGCACATCGCGACCGATAGTTTCTTCCCGCAGCACAGCCGCGTCATCACACATCGCATACACACAAGATGCCGAAAAAGCCACGGTACACAAAACCGCAAATAAAAAAATCTTAGCATACCGACGATTCACGTCCACATTCATCACGCTCTCGTTTGTTTTAACAAAAATCTTTAGCATTTCAAACTGATTCATTATACAATAAACAACGCTGATTTTCTGCTGATTTTCTCGCCACGCCGCATTGACGGCAAACATAAAACCGACTAAAATCAGATAGGATGTTGCAAATACGCGCAAAGGAGAAGAGAATCTGCCATGAAAAACGAGCCACCAAACGAAACGGAACAGAACGAACTAAAAACAACAGAAACCATAAAACCGAGACACACAGCAAAAGACAGCGTATTCCATGACCTCTTCTCACTGCCGGAATATCTGCTGCA
>JAUNMU010000029.1 GCA_030531745.1 Synergistes sp.
CACGAAAGTTGCGTAGCAAATTTTACACAAGAAAATTTGCTGTTGTCCTTGACGTAACTTCATATTGAAAGTATCATCTATCATCGGAAGCGTAGATAAGTTTCTCGCGGCTTCAACAGTATAGAAGGAGTGGAATTTTTATGGGGACACGCAAACCTGAAGACATCCGCAGTATCGCACTTATTTCTCACGGAGGCGCCGGAAAGACGACGCTTAACGAGGCATTTCTCTTTGATGCCGGCCAGATTTCGCGCATGGGCAAAGTTGAGGACAAAAACACAGTCTCCGACTTTGATTCAGAGGAACAGAAGCGCGGCATTTCAATCAGCACTTCTCTTTCAACAATTCCGTATAAAGATAAAACATTATACATTCTTGACACGCCCGGATTTGCGGACTTTGTTGGCGAACAGCGCTGCGCCATGCGCGTTGCCGACGGTGCCGGCGTTTTGATCAACGCAACAGCCGGAGTTGAAGTACAGACGCACAACGTATGGCAGTTTGCACAGGACTTTGAGACACCTGCCTTCTTCTTCGTAACAAAGCTTGACAGAGAGAACACGGACTTTGATGATGTTGTGGCAGACATTCAGGAAAACCTGAGTGACCGTGCTGTGCCGCTCTTCCTGCCGGTCGGCAGTCAGCTGAATTTCAAGGGCATTGTAAATGTTCTTACCGGTAAATCGTACACATACAAAGGCGACGGCAGCAAAGATTTTACCGAAGGAGATACTCCTGCGGATATGGCAGACGCAGTTGCATCGGCGCGCGAAACGCTCATTGAACGTGCGGTTGAAGCAGATGATGACCTTATGATGCGCTATCTTGACGGAGAAGAGATCTCAAACGATGAGATCCTTTCCGTGCTGCGCAAGGCTATCTGCACACGTCAGCTTTTCCCGATCGTCCCGGGCTCAGGCACGGCAAATATCGGCGTACTTCAGCTCATGGATGTGATCGTTGACTTCATGCCATCACCGAAGGATATGCTTCACCGCGCGGCACTTAAGGGCGAAGAGGTCGTTAATATTCCGCCGGACGAAAACGGTAAGTTCCTTGCATTCGTATTTAAGGTCATGGTTGACCCATACGTTGGCAAGCTTTCATTCGTCAAGGTATTCTCCGGCAAGCTCACGAGCGACCAACCACTCTACAATGTGACACAGGGACAGGAAGAGAGAATCGGTGCGTTCCGCTTTATGAAGGGCAAGGACGGAGTGGAAGGCAAAGAGGTCGTCCTCGGTGACATCGTTGCGATACCGAAGCTTGAAAGCACGATCGCAGGTGACACGCTCGGCTCAAAGGGTGAAACGCTTCAGTTCCGCCCGATAAAGTTCCCGAAGCCGGTCTACAGCGTAGCAGTATTGCCGAAGAGCCGTGCAGATGAGGACAAGCTCGGCAACGCCATCACGAAGATATTAAAGGAAGATCGCACTCTCTCATTTGTGAAAGATCCGGAGACGAACGATGCAGTCCTCTCCGGCATGGGCGATATGCACCTTGATATAATGCTCTCAAAGATAAAAGAGCGCTATAAGGTTGACCTTGAGACACGCACACCGAAAGTTCCCTACCGTGAGACAATAAAGAAAAAGGCAAGCGCACAGGGCAAGCACAAGAAACAGTCCGGCGGCCGCGGACAGTACGGCGATGTTTGGTTTGAGCTTGCACCGCTTGAAAAGAACGCGGGCATTGAGTTCATAGACAGAGTAGTCGGCGGAGCGGTTCCGAAAAACTACATTCCCGCGGCTGAAAAGGGTCTGCGCGAAGCTGCGGCACGCGGCTTCCTCGCCGGTTACCCCGCCACAGACTTCTCATGCGCGATATTTGACGGTTCATACCACGAAGTAGACTCATCCGAAATGGCATTCAAGATCGCGGCATCGCTTGCGTTTAAGAAGTGTATGGAGCAGGCTAACGCAATACTTATGGAGCCTGTTATGAATGTTGAAGTAACAGTTCCGGAAGAGTGCCTCGGTGACGTAATGGGCGACTTCAACAGCCGCCGCGGACGCATAATGGGAATTGACGGAGAGGGCAAACTGCAGGTCGTTAAAGCGCAGTGTCCGCTCTCAGAGCTTTTCAGATATGCGATCATCCTGCGTTCAATGACCTCCGGACGCGGCTCATTCACAATGGAATACAGCCACTATGAAGAAGTTCCGGGCGATGTTGCAAAGAAGATCATTGAGCAGGCGGCACAGGAGCGCAAGGACGAAGAAGAATAATTTTATACACAGCTGTGATCAAGCGCCCTCCATCGGGGGCGCTTTTTGTTAAGGGGGCGCGTCTGCGTGGACAGAAAACAGGTTATAATCGCTTTTTTGGCATACTTTTTAATGACAAGCGTCTACAACATCTATTTTCTCTTCGGTCCGGTGTATGAAACGATGGGAGGCACGGCTACTGAAATAGGTTTATTTTTCAGCGCATTTTATATGATGATGTTGATATGCTCACCGCTGGGCAGTTCCGTCATGGAAAGATTTAACATAAAACTTTCCATGATAGGCAGCGGCGTTCTCTGCACTCTTTCCACGATTCTCCTTGTACTTTTCATAGACAGCCCTGTCGCGATGATAATTTCGCGTGTCATCATGGGAGTTGCTGCAAGCATTTATATCGTCGCCGTACTTGCGGCTCAGTCGCTCATATTTGACGAAGAGAGCCGCGGACTTGGATTTGCGTTGTTCACTACCGGATCAATGCTTCCTCTTGCCACATTTCTTCCGCTGTGCGAATGGTTTATACGCAAAGGCAGCATTGCCGCATTTTTATGGACTCCCGTTGTCCTTGCGGCTCTGTGCGTCATTCTCGGCATAGTCATAAAGAACGTAGACTACAAAAAATCAGGTAGTGAAGAAGATGAAGAATGGGGAAGATACAGAGATCTCTTTGCTCACGGGGCATTTATCGTCCTTATCACAACAGCATTTATAATGGGAACGGCTGACGCGATGACAATATCAATAGCGGCGCTCTCAGCCGAAAAACTCGTGCCGGCATCATTCTTTATGGTTGCCGAAGCGATTTCATCGGTTGGGATACGAACACTCGGTTACCGTTTGATCTCGCGCTTTCCGCGCACTCTGCTTGCCGCGGTATCTGCCGGAATAATGGGGGCGTCACTGCTTGCGCTGTCGTTTTCCTCGTCACCGATTGCCTTTGCGGTATTTGGCTTTACATTCGGCATAGGTATCGGAATAGGATTTCCCACACACCTTTCGCTCGTCGGCGACATCATACCGCGCAAATTTTACCCCAAAGCAACAGGCATGGTCGTCCTTATGATAAACGTGGGATGGACGCTGACCCCCATGATATACAGCTCTCTCTGCACGCCTCTCGGTGTGTCGGGGACATTCCGTGCAGTGGGCGCACTCGTGCTTGCCATTGCAGTGCTGCTGGAAATTAAATTCTGGATTCCAATAACAAACAGACGCAGATAGCTGTCGGAAAAAAACTTCGGCAGCTAGCCGGTTATATAGTCAAAGAAGGCAGTTTATATGTCCGATGTTTTATTCATAAACGCAAATCAAATACATGACACAAAAGAAAGATCGCAGGCGGCTCGTTATATTTTGGAAGAGCTGATAAGACGCGAAAATATTGTGCTTGAAAAAGAAATCCCGCTTAAAGTACACTTTGGCGAGGACGGCAACACAACATACATTCCCCCGTACAGCTATGACGGCATAATTGACGCGCTTTGTGAACGTGGCATTAAATCGTCGTTTATTGAAACGTCTGTTCTTTACGCCGGAAAAAGGGCTCACAGTAAAACACATGAAGCACTTGCGCGCAGTCATGGCTTCACGCGCCTTCCCGTTATTATTGCAGACGGGACGGCGGGAGAAAATTTCTGCGAAGTCCGGATAGATGGCAGCCATTTCACCAACTGCAAAATAGGTGCGGAGTTCCTTAAATACCGTCAGATGATAGTCCTATCGCATTTCAAAGGGCATCAGATAGCCGGCTTTGGCGGCGCTATAAAGCAACTCTCAATGGGTTGCGCGGCAAAGGGCGGCAAACTTGAGATGCACAGGGGAGTTAAGCCTTATGTTATAAGTTTTTTGTGCAGATCATGCGGAATATGTACGCAAAACTGCCGCACAAATGCTATAACGGCAGACAAAAAGGCAAAGATTGACACCTCAAAATGCACCGGCTGCGGAGCCTGCTATGCCCTCTGTCCGCACAAAGCCATTGCGATCTACACGCCCATCAGCCTTTACTCCCTGATATTCAGAAGGAAAGAATTTTATGAGGCACTCGCAGAATATGCACTCGCGGCACAAAAAGGAAAACGCTGCATATATATAAATTTTGCAATGAATATAACAAACGGCTGTGACTGCCTCGGCAGAAAGATGACACCTGTGCTTCCGGACATAGGGATATTTGCCTCATGCGACCCTGTTGCCGCAGATGCGGCGTGTCTCGCAGCGTCAAGAGCGGTGGGGAAAAATTTCAAGGGGAAGCATCAACTGGAGCACGCACAGAAAATAGGTCTCGGAAGTATGAGTTACAGGCTTGTTGAGATCTGTCTGTAACTCATCGGTCATCAGAACAATAAATACTGCACACAGACCAATCGTGCCCCGCAGCTCATGCGAGATAAACTCTGATTTATGATAAAATCGTTCCTGTCACAGATGATTTTTGTGAAGTCCGTGCCTGAATTGTTTATTGGATATATAGGGTGATAAAGATGAAGCCATTGCCGGAAGAACGCAGAACATGGGCGGAGATCAATATCAATGCCGCCGAACAAAACTACAAATTGATAAAAAACGCGCTGCCGCAGGGGACAAAACTCTGCTGCGTAGTGAAAGCCAACGCCTACGGACATTCAGCCGCTATATTGGCACCGCTCTATGAGAGCCTCGGAGCGGATTGGTTTGCCGTGTCAAATATACATGAGGCATTGGATCTGCGCGGGTACGGCATCACGCGCCCCGTGCTGATACTCGGCTTCACACCGCCGCAGGCCGCGCCGATACTTGCGAAAAATAATATTTCACAATGCGTCTATTCTCTGCCGTTTGCGGAGGATCTTTCGCGTGAGGCACAGAAAAACAACGTGCGCGTCAAAATCCACATAAAAATTGACAGCGGAATGGGGCGCATAGGTTTCAAGTCGCTCGGAAAAGAAAGCGGCGAGTTTAATGAAATGCTGTGCGCGTGCAGACTGCCAGCACTTGACACGGAAGGGATATTCACGCATTTTGCGTCAGCCGATGAAGGCGAAAGCGGCTGCGGCTATACTCAAGGACAATTTTCAAACTTCAATGCGGCGATAAAATTCCTTGAAAGGGAACATATAAAATTTTCTGTGCGTCACTGCTCAAACAGCGCAGCAATAACGGACTTCCCCGCATATACTCTTGATATGGTGCGTGCCGGAATAATCCTTTACGGCCTCAATCCGTCCTCCGACATCAAAAATGCGCTGCCGCTGACACCAGTAATGACGCTGAAATCCGTAATCTCGCACATAAAAAACGCACAGAAAGGCGAATGTATAAGCTACGGCAGGACGTTCACCGTACAGAAAGATATGCGCATAGCGACCATAGCGGCAGGCTACGCGGACGGGATTTTGAGAAGCTGCGGCACAAACGGTCTGAAAGTTCTGATCCGCGGACATCTCTGCCCCGTAATTGGCAGAATATGTATGGATCAATTCATGGCTGACATAACAGCTATACCCGATGCTCAAATTTACGATGAAGTCATGATCTTCGGAAATAAACCGGCAATGACAGCAAGTGAAATTGCCATTATCAACGGCACGATAAACTACGAAGTCGTGTGCGCCGTCGGAGAAAGAGTTCCGAGAATCGCAGGATAAAAACATGACCTATCGCGTCTGATTTATCTCACGGAGATTCGTCTGTACACCATTGAGACCGCAAACAGATTCTCCGTTTATTTCCCTACACAGAATGTGCCGAATATCTTGTCTAAAATTTCTTCGCTTGCGTCTGCGCCCAGAAGTGAGGCAAGAGAGGATACTGCTTCAAATACACATGATACGGCGATGTCATCGCCCATATCGTAAGATACACTCTCCAACGCGGCGGTAAGTGCATTTTCCGCATTTGTTATACATTCAAGCTGACGTAAAGTTACGGAATATCCATTTGTAATATCTCCGTCCGATGTTGAAAGTGCAAATATCATTTTTTTCAGTTCGTCAATTCCCTCTCCGGTCGCAGCAGAAATTGAGATCACATTGTCGCAGCCGAATATTCTTCGCGCATCACACTCTGTAAATTTTGCCGGCAGATCGCATTTATTCATAACGATTATTGTTCTTTTATTGTCTGACGATATTGCATCGGCGTTTGGCATATCTGCGGATGTATCTACTACGCGCAGGATAATATCCGCCTCTTTCATTGATTTTAGGGAACGGCGCACACCTATTGCCTCTATCTCATCGTTTGTTTCGCGTATTCCGGCAGTGTCCGTAATACGCACGGGCATACCCTTGTATATGAATGTCTCCTCTATGCTGTCGCGTGTAGTGCCGGGTATTGAGGTAACTATCGCACGGTTCTTTGCAAGCAGGGCATTGAGCAGCGATGACTTGCCGACATTAGGAGCGCCGATTATCGCAGCGCGCACTCCGTCACGCAGAAGCATACCGCAGCGGCAGCGCTCTTTAAGTGCCCTGCACTCATTTACGAGACTTTTCAGCCTTTCTGCGCGTGCGCTGTGTGCAATAAAGCCCTCGCCCTCCTCCGGAAAGTCAAGGTCAACTTCAAGTGCGGCGGAAAGCTCTGTCATACGCTGCATAAGCGATTTTATTTCATCGGTAAAATGATTTTGAAGCGAACGCGCCGACGCGGACAATGCCTCGTCGCTCTCTGCCTTTATGATTCCCGCAACGGCCTCGGCCTGCGCAAGATTTATTCTCCCGTTTACAAACGCACGGCGGGTAAATTCCCCGGGCTCTGCGAGACGTGCGCCAAACGCACAAAGTTCTTCAACACAGCGCTGAGCCGCAAGCAATCCTCCGTGACACTGTATCTCCGCGCTTTCTTCTCCCGTGTAGCTGCCGCCGCGTTCAAAACGCACGGCAAGAGCCTCGTCAAACGGTTCGCCATCTCTGCCGCAAAGTGTCACAAGTGACATATATCTCGGCGGCTGTGTATGAAATGTTCTTTTGGATAATATGATCTTCTCCGCAAGCGACACACATCCCTCACCGGAGAGCCGAACGATCGCTATTCCGCCATATCCCCACGCCGTTGCCGCCGCCGTTATAATATCTTCTTTCATCTTGCAAAACACCTGCCGCATAAATAAGAATACCTTCGCAACACTAACACAAAGCGTTGAATTAAGCAACGAAAACGGAAAATAAAATTTTCGGTACGCGGCAAGAACATTAAAAGGCATCAAACATTGACCGATGAATTGAAAATTATAATTCACCAAATTCGTTGAGTATGTTATATAATGACCGTAGCAGCTAAAGAATGGAGTGTCTCTTTGTACCTTTGCGGCGATTTGCCGCACGGTCGGGTGAGTTGGTTTATCATCGGCTCTGCTTGCGCTGTAAAATGCGAAAAGATAGGAGATGATGCGGGGCAAGAAAACGATTCTGCGTTCCCATATACCTTTGTGCGATGTCTATGCTGCGGCGGAACAATCGGCACAAGGCTGTTGATGTGTTTTTGCGATATGGATGTTTCGCGGTCTCTGGCACCGCGAATACATACAATGCGCAATATGGGTATTGGTCGTTGCGGATAATGCTCACGCTCGCAGCGTGGTGATAGTAACATTTTGTGAGAAAAGATTCCGAAAGGAGAAACAAAAAAATGTCAAAGAATGTAAAAATGCTCTTCGCACTCCTTGCGACAGCGGCGGTGATGGTAGGTGCAAGCTTCGCAATGGGGATTGATACTCCGCAGAAGCTTATTGACGGCAATGCAAACGAGACTGTATTCACACTAAGCCACGATATTATTTTCAACGCAGGCAGCAAAGATGAATATATACTCCATGCAATGTCGGACGACATAGTGACGCTCAATTTGAATCGTCATGAAATCGCGATATCCTCTGACGGAACATTCGGAACATTGTCATCAGACGTAGCACTCCTCAGTGAGGACAGTATGGATATGTCAATCAAAGATGGCACGATTACAATGGAAAAGCCTCTCTTCGGTTCTAAAAATCCGACAAAAGAAATCAAGACAGCACTTCTTCTTGACGGTGTAGTCTACAATGGCGGCAAGAAGCCGGTGTTCTACGGAAGCAAAAGCTACGATGTCACGGTCAATTTTGTGGGCAGCGATATCTATACTGCCGCCGGAGCGTATCTCGTAAGCGGCGATGGCTACAGCTTTAGCGTGGACGGTGAGACGACTATCATAGCAAGCCTTGACTTCGTTGAGAGCAAGGATCTGTATGTATCGTGCGGCGCAAAGTTCTCCGACCCGAAGATAGTGGATCTCCTTTCCGGTGATAAGTATGTCTATGCCTCATTTGATGAAGATACGGATTTGTATGTCGTCTACGAGAAACCAGGTGTGACGGTTGAGACTTCCAAAGACCTTAAAGATGCTCTTTCCCGCAACGGAAACAATACAGTCATCTTATCCAATAATATAACGGCAGATGCAAGCCTTGATGTGTACGGAGTGAAAAGCCTTAATTTGAACGGCAACCTGATCAGCCTCAGCAACAATGCTTCTTTCGTACTTAACCCCGAAGCAAACCTTACAGTTTATGGCGGCAGCATAGAGGTAAAAGAGCTTGCACCGATGTTTGTTGCAGAAGAGCGTGCTTCACTTACGATCTCAGGCGATATGAAGCTTTCGGCAGTTCACTATATTGAACATCGCAACGATGGTACACTTTCGTCAGTCAATGACAGTGACACTTTGGGCGACATAAAATTCATCAATGGAGCAAAGCTGTGGTTTGATACTGCGGACAAAGCAACGGAGTTTGCAGATTTCTACCTCGCCGCCAAAGGACAGAAATTTGAAGGTCCTGACAAAGATAACTACTGGACAGTCACAAACAAGAGCTCCGGCAGTTCATCCGGCTGCAACGCAGGATTTGCGGCACTCGCACTTCTCGCGCTTGCTTTCATCCCCTTAAAGAAAAGCAAATAGATAAAACAGACCGCCATAAGGATTTTATCCTGATTTGTAAAATTGGGGGGTTGTCAAAGCATAAATTCGTGATATAATTCTTCCTGTTGAGTTGGTCAACGTGTTATTCCTCGATGGCGCAATCGGCAGCGCGGGTGGCTGTTAACCACTAGGTTCGAGGTTCGAGTCCTCGTCGGGGAGCCAGTATTCACAGGCATTCTGCTTTTGCGGAGTGCCTTTTTATTTTAATTCACTGGGGATGGTGCTTTTGTTATGGATTTTTCGCTGACGCAGTTGATCAGCAAAGTTACTTTGTCAAAGTTGATTCCGGCTTTTGCATATTTAGCGGTGGGGCTTATCCTGCGAATGTTGCTGATGCGGCTGGTAAGAAAGATGCTTGAGAAAGCAAATGTGAAAGAGAGCCTTTCTCATCTCGTTTTGGGTATCATTTCCGTTTTGGCGTATATTGTGATATTTATGGCGGTTGCCGCCGTTTTCGGAATACAGACTACGTCTGTTGTAGCTCTCTTAAGCGTAGCAGGTTTGGCAGTTTCGCTCTCTGTACAGGGGATACTGACGAACTGCACGGGTTGCGCCGTTCTGCTTACAGTCCACCCTTTCCGCATCGGTGACTACATTGAAGCGGACGGAATTGGGGGGGTCGTAAAATATATAAATCTTATATATACAACTTTCGTTACTTACGATAATAAGGTCATATATGTTCCGAACAGTCATCTTATGTCCGCAAAGATCATCAATTACAGCGGCGATGGACGCAGACGTGTTGACTTTGTCTTTAAGGCGGGATATGACGTTCCGGTAAATACGGTGAAGGGCGCGATTCAAGAGGCTATTGACAGATTCCCGAACATTCACAAGGATCCTGCGCCGTATATCCGGATCTCGGAGTACGGGGATTCCACGATCTCTTACACGGTGCGCGTGTGGTGCGATACCGTCAACTACTGGGCTGTTCACGATGACATTCTTGAGGCGGTCGGCGAGACCTTTGCCGCACACAATATTGATCACATCTATCCGCAAAGAGATCTGCGCATATTGAAAGATTAAAATACAATGAAAGTGTTGATCGGGTAACGGCAGTCACAAGCCGTTACCCGATTTTTATAAATTTTATGCTGTTGCCGCAGACTTCTATCACGCGAAGCAGGTCTTTTGCGGATAGCCACAATGTCTCCGTGTTTTCGCACGGGTGAACTCCGAGACGCGGTCTGTCTTTCAGACTTTCGTCAAAGAGGACTTCAACGTCACGCGCGCATTGATTTAGCAGACCAAGCGGCGTTACGGAGCCTTTTTTCAGTCCGATATGCTGCATAAGACGTTCTTCCGATGCAAAGCTCAGGCGCGTTGAGTCTGCCTCTTTGCGTATTGCTTTGAGGTCTGCTGTCTTTGCTTCGTCAAGGACTACAAGGAAGTGACGTTTGCCTTTTTCGTCGCGCAGAAAAAGATTTTTGCAGACGTTTTTTATATCCATTCCCTCTATCTCTTTCATATCGTCTATCGTGTAGACAGGCTCATGCGACAAGACTTCGTATTTTATTCCCATTTCGTCCAATTTAGCGCGTGTTTCTTCTTTTGTTACAGGCATTTTAATTCCCCCATTTCTTTTTATGTATTATATAATAAAGCAGACGGCTTTTGAGGTTTTGTCGGATAAAAATTTTATGGGAGGACAAATAATGAATATAAATGATATTTTTCAGAGGTTTGTGAATGAAAAGATAAATGGGCACGGAAGAGAGGAACAGCCCAAGAGAAAAACAAACAAACTGCTTGCTGCCGCGGTATCGCTTTTTGCCCTCTTTGGGCTGATTCTGCCATGGCTGTCGGGTATAATTACCGACTTGTATTGGTTTGAGGCTCAGGGCTTTGCGATACTCTTCTGGAGACGCTATATAGCACAGGCGCAGCTCTTCGCGGCAGCTTTTGTTGCTTCGTTTGTGATATTTGCGGCAAACTGCTTCATAGCGGCACGAAACGGCGGCGGGATAGATGTCAGCGATACGCCGATAGCGAAGAAGAAAAATATTTTTTTGGTATGTGCAGTCGTTTCCGCGCTCTTTGCGCTGTACAGCATGGGAATGTGGGATGAGTTTTTGAAGTTTATGCATCCCACATCGTTTGGCAAAAAAGATCCGCTCTTCGGGATGGATATCAGCTTTTACGTCTTTACTCTGCCTTTTGTGCAGTATATTTTAGGGTGGCTGCGCGGCATCGTTTTCTTTGCGGGCATAGCAAGTGCTGTCATCTATTTTGTAAAAGGCTGTACGGGGATCTCCGATGGCAAATTCTTCATAGCAGCTGAAATGCGTCTGCATCTGACGGTGCTCGTTTCACTCTTCCTTGCGCTCTTCGGAGGCACTTACTGGCTTGACAGATACGAGCTTCTGTTTTCGCCTACCGGTGTAGTCTTTGGCGCAGGATATACGGACGAACATATTCTTCTGCCCGCGCTTTCTGCAATGGCAGTCGCTATGTTTGCCGCCGCAGTCCTGCTGTTCGTGAATTTCTTCAAGCCCATGTGGAAAGCCTCCGTCATATTTGTCATATTCCTCTTTGCTGCCGGATTTGCAGCACGCGCACTTCTTCCTGCCGCGATACAGCAGTACATAGTAAAGCCGAATGAATATGAAATGGAGAAAAAATATCTCGGCTATCACCTTGATTTTACAAGAAGTGCATTCGGTCTTGATAATGTCAGGTCTGTGTCGTTCACACCTGAGGGCGAA
Organism: Synergistes sp.; assembly: GCA_030531745.1. Lineage (GTDB taxonomy): Bacteria > Synergistota > Synergistia > Synergistales > Synergistaceae > JAUNMU01. Next base: position 11,876 of record JAUNMU010000029.1, read on the forward strand.
GTAACGGCAAGTGAACTTGCCGATGACAATGAGACCGTTCAAAATATACGCCTGTGGGATTATTCTCCCCTGTTGCGTACCTACAGACAACTTCAGGCGATAAGGACATACTATAACTTTGAAGACGTATTCATAGACCGCTATCCCCTCAACGGCAAAAACAGGCAGGTCATGCTCGCAGTGCGCGAACTTGATCTCTCAAAGCTGCAAAATCCGACATGGGTAAACACTCATTTAGAATTTACTCACGGCTACGGAGTTGTTATGAATCCTGTAAACGAGATCTCATCCGGCGGCATGCCGTATTTCTTTATGAAAGACATACCGGTACACGAAAATGTCAATATCCCGATAGAGCGACCGCAGATATATTTCGGCAGCGGAAATTACGAATATGCACTTGTAAAGACAAAAGTTAAAGAATTTGACTATCCTATGGGGGCTTCCAATGTTCGCAACGTATATGACGGAGACGGTGGAGTCCCTATAGGTTCGCTGTGGCGCAGAATCCTTTTTGCGCTGCGCTTCCGTGATTCCGAGATCCTGTTTACCGGTTCCCTTTCCAAAGAAAGCCGCGTCCTCTACAACCGCAATGTCCGCATGGCATTTGAAAAAGCCGCTCCGTTCCTTATATATGACGCCGAGACCTATCCCGTGATCATAGACGGACGTATTTTGTGGGTTCAGGACGCATTCACATGGTCTGAGCGTTATCCGTACTCAAATCCGTTTTTCAGTGCAGATGATACGCTGATACACTTTACAGGTGTGAATTACATACGAAACAGCGTAAAATGTGTTGAGGACGCATACACCGGACGCATGGAATTTTTTGCGGTTGACGAAAACGACCCCGTACTCGCTACTTGGAAGAAAATTTTCCCCGGTGTGTTCAAGGGAAGAGACAAAGTGTCCGAAGAGCTGTGCGCACATTTCCGTTACCCGGAAGATTTCTTTGAGGTTCAGACCGAAGTCCACAGAACATATCACATGACCGATACAAATACCTACTACAACCGTGAGGACGTATGGGAGGTAACTCCTGTCGGACGCAAGCGCAGAATACAGCCAAACTATGTAACAATGAAGCTGTGGGGCGAAAAGACGCCGGAGTTTGCGATAATCGTGCCCTATATGCCCTTGGGACGCGACAATTTAATAGGGTGGATGGCAGGAAGATGCGATTCAAAAAGCTACGGAGAGTTGCTTGTCTATCAGTTCCCGAAACAAAAGCTCATTTACGGTCCCGGGCAGGTTGAAGCACTCATAGACCAAAATCCTGAGATCTCAGCTCAGTTATCGCTTTGGAGCCAACGTGGGTCGGACGTGATAAGAGGCGACCTCCTCGTTGTGCCGGTCGGAAAATCACTGCTCTACGTTCAGCCGCTCTACCTAAAAGCTGAAACGGGAGAGCTTCCGGAGCTTAAGCGTGTAATAGTCTCAACCGGAGGCAAAGTGGCATGGGCGGAGGATTTCGGCGCGGCTCTTGAAAAGCTGATGGGGCAAAAGGTCACACTCTCAACAGGCACAAAGCGAGAGAACGTGGGCAACACTGCGCAGCCGAGCGCACAAACGCCGACAGGCAATGACAGAAAATCCCTTGCCGCGGAAGCAAGCGCACTTTACAATGCAGCCATATCAGCACAGAAAAACGGCGACTGGGCTCTATATGGCGAAAAAATAAAGAAACTTGGGGATATAATATCAAAACTGCAGGAAAAATAAAATGATCATAGCATCAATTATTGTGATACTGCTTTTACTTTTACTGATAGCCGGAGTATATGCTTTCTGCGCTTATGTCATGTACAGAGTGGGCGATAAATTTCGCATAGGGTCTTTGCGCGACTATATGATCCCCATCTACAATATCGTGCTGCTTTGCGACTGCGCTAAAATCACACGCCTGACAGCCGCAGGAATCATTATTCCCGCCTCTGCGGCATCTCTTATCAGCCTATGCTGCGGCGATGGCGTCGGTTCAAATATAGGCATAATATCATTGGTCTGTTGGGTCTACCTGTGGGGCAGCATTGCGGAAAAACTCGGAAAAAATTTCTGGCTGTGGGGGCTCGCCTCCGTCTTATTCGGCGGAATACCTGTCCTCTTCATGGCATTTGACGAATCAATGCCAAAATATGAATGAAGCTTGAAAAATACCGGAACATTGCCGGGGATATTATTGATAAACCAATAAATACTTGAACATTTGTCGTTCTGCGCGTAGCGAAGCGGAGGCGCAGAACCCAGCGGCGTTAAGGCGCGCGGCGTACGGTTGGGTAGAACGGAAACTGTTGTTAGGCGTTGAGGACGCAGTCTGTGTATTGTGTTTTCGCACATCACTGATTTATCGTCCGAAAGCCGCTGGTTCCTGCGTACCCACAGGGGGCACGGACTGTCGGCTACGCCGCCCGCAGGAAGACTAATGAATATTCACGATTTTGTTGGTGTTGCTGGTGCAGCAATAAAACCATTTTTGCATACAGAGGGACTGTTCGTTGAAAGTTTTTGTAGGACACACGAATGTTAAAAGTTTGCTTTCGCCGACAAAGTTGGGGGCGGATTTTGTCATAAATCCGTACATAGGCTGTCCGCACGGGTGTATTTACTGTTATGCCGCCTCCGGTACATGCAAAAAATGGAACGAAAATCGCAAGTGGGGTACATTTGTCAACGTGAAAATCCCAACGGAGAAGATACGCGGCGCAAAACTCTGCGGCAAAAGTATCCTGCTCAGTTCAATGACAGATGCCTACAACCCATACGAAGCGCGTTCGCTTGTAACACGACACATTCTTGAAGCACTTGTGCCGACAGAGCCGCAGATCGTTATAATCACAAAGTCCGCTCTTGTCGTGCGCGACATTGATATCTTCACTAAATTTCCCCATGTTCACATAACATTTTCATTCAGTTCGTTAGAAGACGATTTCAGACGCAAAGCAGAGCCGTATGCCGCAAGCCCGGATGCAAAAATTAAAGCAATGGCACGTCTGCACGATGCAGGAATTGATACATCGGTAATGGCAGCACCGATATTTCCGATGATCACAGACGGCGCTGCCATCGCAAGAGCCACCGCGCCATATACGTCTCACATAATGTTTGACACTCTGAATGTACGCAGCGGCAACAGAGATAGGATACTTTCATTCGCAACAGATCTGCGCCCCGACCTGAAAGACCTTTATGAGGCGATCTATCTTCACAAAGACCGCTCATTCTGGCATCAAGAACGCGAACGTCTGAAAAAAGCCTGCGATTTCTACGGCATGGAGTGCAAAACACTATTCTGAAGATACAGCAAAAGATACAAAAGTAATCCTCATCAGTCCATCAGTTGCCATAAACATCTATAAAGGTCAAATTAAAATATCACTTTTATTGCGCAGATTGACACCAAAAAGCAAGCGGCGCTCAAGAGGAAGCCCTGATTATATGCACCGTATGATGAACATATTAGGCAATTCACACAAATCGGGAACCGCCGATTTGCTTCTCTGCTTATGATGGACAAACCGGCTTCGCTCACGCAAAATCAAAGATTTTCTATCTCAGTCGCGCGTCACAGAGCATTCGCATCTGTGACGCGGACGGTGCATATAATCAACATTTCATTAGTTGTATCGGGTAAAATATTTGTAATGTATAAAAATCCACGGAGGGATTTCAGATGAAACAGCAGAAGAAGAATAAAAAAATTACAAACGGTGACGGGTTTTCAGTCGGAGATACAGGGTCGCTTTCGGTATCACTTGCATCGCTTGCCGATTTGGTCTCAGATAAAAACGTGCAAACAAACATTGCTGAATATACAAAAACAGCAGCAAGTGCAACGGAACATATAAAAGGCACGGCGGTTGAGAGCAGCAGAATCTCAAAAGTCGCACTGCGGCGCGAACGTGCCGGAAGAGGCGGAAAGGCCGTGACTATCGTCACGCTGCCGTCAGATTACCGCGGCGACAGAGAAGCACTTGCAAGAGAATTGCGTAAAGGTCTCGGATGCGGTTCATCAATGGAGACAGGCAACATTGTTCTGCAAGGGGATATTATAGACAGAGCCGAGGGCTTTTTTAAGAAAAAAGGTGTGGCAAAGATCACAAAGAGCATATAAAAGAGGCATAACGGACTGACTTTGATTGACCTAAGCTTTGCGAAAAATATCCCTTATACTGCGGTACGCAAAAAGCCCGATGCGGCGTTATGTTTTAATTTCGCCGCATCAGGCTCCTGCTTCGTTTTATATTTTGACTATTCGCGCCTCGTTATGCAATCGCTTTTGCTACAATGGCGCGTGCCTCCTCGTTTATCTTATTCAGATGTTCTGCGCTGACGAAGCTTTCCGCGTAGATCTTGTAAATATTTTCCGTACCGGACGGACGGGCGGCAAACCAACCGTTTTCGGTCTTAACTTTCAATCCGCCTATAGGTGCGCCGTTACCGGAAGCTTCCGTGATTTTTGCGGTGATCCTGTCACCTGCCAGTTCTGCTGCGGTCACGTCCTGCGGCGAAAGTTTCTTAAGTCTCTCCTTTTCCTCGGGTGACGCAGGTGCGTCAATGCGCGAGTAGTGGGGCATACCCAAGTCGCGTGTTATACGGGCATAGTGTTCTGAGGGCGACTTTCCAGTAACAGCCATGATCTCTGCTGAAAGAAGATCCATTATAAATCCGTCCTTGTCCGTACTCCACGCCGTACCGTCAAAGCGAAGGAAGGACGCGCCTGCGCTCTCCTCTCCTCCGAATGCGAGCCTGCCTTCAAGCAGACCGTCAACAAACCACTTAAAGCCCACCGGGACCTCGTAG
>JAUNMU010000030.1 GCA_030531745.1 Synergistes sp.
AATGGGGAAAAATCGCAGCTGCCATAAAACAGAGCAACGCGCTTCTTGCAGCGACACTTTCCAAAGACGCCGACAAAGTTGCGGAAATCATAGACCAAGCCCATGACGCATACACATCAATACTCAAATACAATGACGAAAACTCCCTATCCTGCGTCATAACCATGGCGTACTTCACCGCACCTCAATACTACACAGTGATCCGCGAACTCCCGACAGGCAAAGGCTTTGCCGACCTTGCATTTATCCCGCACAAAAAAAGCGGCAAACCGCCTATGATAATAGAATTGAAATGGGACAAGACAGCGGATACGGCAATCAGACAAATAAAAGAAAAACGCTATGCAGGTGTGCTGAAAGACTTCGGGGATGAAATACTTTCAGTCGGCATATCTTATGATAAAGAGAGCGAAGATAAAAAACACAGCTGCGTGATAGAAAGCGCAAAGGAAGTATAAAAAAATCACTGATTATATGCACTGACAGGAGAACAAACTGAGCGATTCGCACAAAATTAAAGATTTTGGCTCTCTGCTTATCACACAAATCGGGAAACAGCCAATCGTGTCCTCTGCTTATGGTGAACAAATCGGCTTTGCGCTTTCGCTTCGTTACGTGCAAAACGACAAATATTCAAGTATTTATTGAATCATCAACAAAGCAGCCGTGCGGCATTTAACTTGCCGCACGGCTGCTGTTGTTTAATGTATAAAATATACTTTAGTCGTCGTAGTTCTTGCCGTCATTGCCGCCTTTTCCCGGGGCAGTGGCTGCGGTGTAATTCTTTCTTTCCTGAATGACCTTGCGGTCGGGGGCTGCGTTGTGGTCAACTCTTGCGGCCATGATCTCTGCAACCGCATCTGCGCTGCCCTCTGCTCCGAAGGCTTTGAAGAAACGACCTGCCCACCATTCAATCTCATCAACGATTCTGTCAATGATCGGCTGAGGCTCGGCAAGGATCATATCGCAGAACGGAAGATTGAGCTTCTTGTAGTCTCCGCTCTTGCGGCTCATGCCCTTCTCGTCGCCTGCTGCTACTATTTTGTTCCAAAGGTCAACGGAGATGCCGCGGTCTGCTTCCTTCGTGTAGGTTCCGCCCTCTGTAATCGCGTTGCCTGTGTTCGGATCCATCTTGATGCCGTAATAGACGTTCTGGAAGAGTGTGGCAACATTGCCTTTGCGTATTCCGTACTTGAGGAAGGTTGAGCATTTGTCAAGCGGAGTTCCCGAAATACCGTGTTGTGCGATAGTCACACCGTATGGCGCGATCGCATCGGCAATTTCCTTTGTGCGTGTCAGGTCAATGCCCTCCATCTGTCCGACTGCCGGATCGTATGTGCCGTGGAGACTTCCGTTTGATATTGCGAGGTAATCGGGGAAGATCTCCCATGAGTTAAGTCCGCCTATGTAGTATGTTGCTTCTTCAACCGTTGAAAGTTCACCGGGCCCCTTGATCTCTCCTACTTCAACTTCAAGTCCGAGCTCTGTTGGCAGCCATCCGGCAAGCGCTCTTGTTGCCGCGAAATTGTCGTAGTCCTCCAAATGAGATGCGTCTATTGCAACGGAGGTGAAGCCGCTGTTGACTATCTTTGAAAGATGTCCGACTGCTTTAAGTACATCTGCCTGACTCTTAATTGCATAATGGTCAACATGCAGACCGAACACTGCTCCGTGTCCCATCTCTTCGGAGTATTTGAGCGCGTAGTCCGCGAGGTTGTCAAAAGTTGAACCGCAATACGTTGCTTCTGATTTTGCGAGTTCAATCAGCACTGCCGCATTGGCTTTTTTTGCTGCGCGGAGTACGCCTTTGATCACGAGCGGGTTGCGTGCGTTTGCCGCAAGAATGATCGCGTCTGCTTTGTTTGCTGCTGCCGCTATGTCACGACCGCTGACAAGTCCCATATCGGTATTCCCGAAAAGTGCCTGAACGTTAAGCGGACGTTTCTTAAGAAGTTCCTGATATGCTTTGCTCTTTACATCCATTGAAAATTCCTCCTAAGAGAATTAGTTTCTGATTGTATTTTAGACCCTATCGCCGATAATTGCAAAAAAATCATACTGTCGGCGATGATTTTTTGTGCAGGTTGCCATAATCGGCGTTTCAATGGGCTTTTCGTGTTGAATGAGACCAAGAGGGCAGAATAAAAAATTAACGGTAAAATTCTTTGCTGTATATGGTCAAAGACGTAAAACGTGTTAGAATTAAAGTGGAGGGGAGTTGTGCTAATGACAACTGCTATATCAAGCACGGCTTTTGGTCGTGTGCGTAATGCTAAGAAGCCGGAACTGAGTATCAGTCCGATCGGCGGTATGGGAGAGATCGGGAAAAATCTTACCATTGTCGGTTACGGCGATGAATATATTATAATTGACTGCGGTCTGAAATTTCCGGAGGAAGATATGCTCGGAGTTGATTTGGTGATTCCGGACTCGTCGTTTCTCTTTGCAAATAAAGATAAGATTCGCGGTATATTCATAACTCACGGGCACGAAGATCATATCGGTGCGCTTCCGTTTATTCTGCCGCGACTTGGCGTGCCCATTTACTGCACTATGCTTGTCGGTGGGTTGATTCGTTATAAAATGGAGGACAGCCGCAGCGGTTTTCGTGCGGATCTTAGAATAGTCTCCTCCGGAGACAAGGTTTCCGTCGGGTGCTTTGAGGTGGAATTTGTGCAGATGTGCCACTCCATTCCGGATGCAAATGCCTTTGCGATAAGGACTCCGGCCGGGATCATCGTTCACAGCGGAGATTTTAAGTTTGACGCAACGCCCGCCGACGGTAATCGTCCTGACTACAGTACTCTTGCGCGTCTCGGTGACGAGGGTGTACTGCTCCTTATGTCTGACTCTACCAATGTTGAAAAAAGCGGTTCAACACCTTCCGAAAAAATTGTCGGTCAAACCTTTGAAAAAATATTCAGACTTTACAAAGACAGACGCATAATAGTTGCTTCTTTTGCAAGCAATATCAACAGGACCGATACGCTGTTTGCAACGGCACTGAGATTCAACAGAAAGGTCGTTTTAATAGGGCGCAGCATGATCGCTAATGTTGAGTTGGCTGCCGATCTTGGGTATATCAATATACCGGAGGGAGTAATCGTATCCGCTCAGGAGGCCGAGAATATGCCTGAGAACAGAATAGTTGTGCTTACAACAGGAAGTCAGGGCGAGCCGTTCTCCGGGCTTGCTATGATGAGCAGGGGCGGGCATAGACAGATCAAATTGGGCAGCAAGGATTTGGTCGTGATTTCCGCAACACCTATTCCCGGCAATGAAAAGCTCGTGAGCCGGACTGTGGACAGGATTTTTGCGTGTGGTGCGGAGGTCATTTACAAGAAGGAAGAAAATATTCATGTATCCGGACACGCATCGCATGACGATCTTATGCTTATGCTCAGTCTTGTACGGCCGAAATATTTTGTTCCGTGCCACGGTGAATACCGTCATCTTGTGCGCCACGCACAGTTGGCAAAGGAGATGGGGGTACCTGCGAAGAATGTTTTTATATTGCAAAACGGCGATGCCTTGAGGATTCAGAGTACAGGCAAAGCGGAGGTTGTCCAGAATAAAATTCCCGCAGGGGCTCTTTTGATTGATGGCGTTGCACTCGGAGAGATGGAGAGCAGCGTTTTGAGAGAAAGACGTGAAATGGCAGAGAGCGGAGTGATCGTCATATCCCTTGTCCTTGATTCACAGCGCCATGTGGCTGCTCCGGTGCAGATACAGACACGCGGCAGCGTCTATTGTGCCGATGATCTCAAAATGCTTTGTGAATTTGAAAAGGCGGTTCTTGCTGCGGCGGCACAGTTTGCGCGTCTGCCCGGTGCAAAGAAAGAATCTCTGCCTGTTGAAATAAGAAAAAGAATAAGAGAGATTATTGCCGGAAATCCGAGGAATTATCCCACGATAATTCCTCTCATTACGTATTTGCGGTAAATCGGATGGTGGAAAGAACGTTTGTTACACACTAAGGAGAGATGGTTATGTCGGTAGAAAATTTCCTGCAGGCATTCGCGGGCGTAGGTATTTTGATCTACGGTATCATTATAATGGGCGAATCGCTTCAGATCATTGCGGGAGACAAACTTCGTAAACTAATAGGATCGCTTACCGGAACGACGCTCAAGGGTGTGCTTGTCGGTACGTTGGTAACGGCAATTCTACAGAGCAGCAGCGCGACAACTGTCATGGTTGTAAGCCTCGTTGATGTCGGTTTTATGAATTTAGTTCAGGCAATAGGGGTAATTTTAGGAGCAAACATAGGTACGACCATAACAGGTCAGTTGATTGCATTTGATATAACCGATTTTGCGTATGTATGTGCGTTTGTGGGTGCAGGAGTATGTATGCTTTGTCAGACAAAGCGTAAAAAACAGATCGGTATCGGGATAATAGGCTTTGCACTTCTTTTTATAGGTATGAAGATGATGCAGACTCCTTTTTCATTTCTTAAAGAAAGAAGTGACATTTTAGCTGCATTTGCCGATAATCAGTTGTTGGCGTTCATGGCGGGACTTGTTATAACTCTTATAGTCCAATCAAGTGCAGCAACCGTTGGACTTACAATGGCAATAGCAGCGCAGGGTGTTATACCCCTTTCAACTGCGGTTGTGATTATCATGGGGGACAATATCGGAACCACGATAACTGCCGTCCTCGCATCGTTGGGGGCAAATCGTGCGGCAAAGCAGGCTGCTGCGGCTCACGTCCTTATAAAGATATTGGGTACTGTGGTTATTTCTCTCTTTATCCCATATTATACGGCTCTCGTTGAAATGTCGGCCTCAACGATCACGAGACAAATTGCTAATGCTCACACTTTTTTTAACATTACGATTGCAATTCTGTTCTTCCCGTTTGTAAGACAATATGCGAGCTTTATCAGAAAGATAATTCCGGATGGCAAGACATCGGAACAGATGGGTGTAATTTACCTTAACAGATCCCTTATAAGTGTTTCGGCGGCAGCTGCCGTTGAAGCTGTTGAAAAAGAGATGGTGAGGCTTGCGAAGACGTGCGTTTTAATGATTGAGGATTGCCGCCGTATGATCGTAGACGGTGAAGAGGGACTTGCGGAAGGTGTCGGACGTATGGAAAACGGAGTCAATGATGTGACACGCGAGATCATTGACTATTCTACCGAAACGGGGCAGAGCGGTCTTTCAACCGATCTCTCAAAGCTCCTTAATCTTTGTACTAACAGCGTCGGTGACATTGAGCGCGTAGGAGACCACGCGATGAATTTGGTTGAAATGCAGCAATATCTTGAGGATAATTCACTGAGCCTTTCGGAGAAGGCTAAGGCAGAGGGCAATGAAATGTTTACTCTTGTACTCTCCGCACTGTCAAAATCCATAGAGGCACTTGAAAAGGAAGATGTGAATATCGCAAGGGAAGTTATAGAGACAGAGAAAAAGATCGATGCAATGGAAAAGACGCTGCGTGCAAAACATGTAGAGCGTTTGAACAAAGGGCTTTGCTCTCCCGGGGCTGCCGTTATATTTATTGATATATTGAGCAACCTGGAACGTGTGGGGGACCATGCAAACAATATTGCCAACGCTGTCTTTGAGATAGATGCGCTTCATCACAAGACCAAGATGTGCAAATAGTATGATGTGAAAGGAGTATCGTTATGGATTGTTACGAAGTTATAATTTTAGGGCTGCTTCAAGGAGCAACGGAATTTCTGCCTGTGAGTTCATCCGGGCATCTTGCGCTTGCGCACATATTTTTCGGCGCACAGGAGCCTCAGCTTAATTTTGATCTTGTGCTTCATATTGCAACTATGCTTGCAACGCTTGTATTTTTCGGAGGCGATATTATCCGTTATCTGAGAGAATGGTGCTGCGGAATAACAAACATAGGATACAGAAGATCATACGGTTGGAAGGTCGGTTGGGCTGTTATAGCCGGCACGATAATAACCGGCGTTATAGGTATGGGATTGAAGGACTTTGCGGAAGAGGCAGCGATGAATTCGCTCTCGGTAGGGATCGGGCTTGTAATTACCGGTGTACTGCTCATCGCGTCAAAATTTATAAGGGATAGCGAAGGACGCATTACTGCAAGAGACGGTATTATCGTAGGAATAGCACAGGGGATAGCCGTATTTCCGGGAATTTCGCGATCCGGTTCAACGATACTTGCTGGACTTCTTGTCGGTATATCAAAGGAAGATGCTTTCGTATTTTCATTTTTACTTTCAATTCCCGCGATAGCCGGAGCCTCGCTTATACAAGCGTTTGAAATAGGCGGTTGGGATAATTTTATCGGGACACTGCCTTCCGGTTGGTTTATGGGAGGTGCTGCGGCATTTATCTCCGGCATCGTCGCTCTTGCCCTGCTGAAACGTCTTGTGATAGCATCTAAGTGGTGGCTGTTTGGTGTGTACTGCCTTGTAATAGGTGCGATCTCAATTTGTACTACATTTTTGGGAGTGTGGTAGTTTTGTCCTTTGTCAAAAACACACCTCTGAGGTGGGGAATAATCATTCTTTGTATGGCGCTTGGCACATGGCTTGGAATTTTTTTGCAGAGTTTTTCCGCAACCGGTGCCATATTTGCTAATTTTGTAGATTTTACATTTGACTTGCGTGAAATTGACATTGCGATGATAAGTTTTGGCATGCTCTTCGGCTTAAAAATAAATATCGCAACGATTTTTGGCGCTGTGATAGGAATTCTTGTGACGCGATGAAACATAAATTTATTTTAGCATCAAACAGTCCGAGACGACGCGAGCTCCTCTCTCTTATAGGACTGAAATTTACTGTTGTCCCGGCAGAAGTTGAAGAAAAAACGAAAATCGGAGAAATGCCGGAAGATATGGTAAAGAGACTGTCTTGCGAAAAAGCGTCCGATGTTGCCGCTCGTTTTAAGGAGTCGTTGATTTTGGCTGCGGATACGGTCGTGGTGTCGGACGGTAAAATTTTCGGAAAACCCAAGAACGAAAGCGAGGCAAGATATATGCTTCGTGCGTTGGCAGGTGTCTGTCATCAGGTTTATACAGGAGTAACCGTAATTTCACCCAAAGGCGATAGACTGACGACTTCCGAAAAGACCGATGTCTTTTTTCGTGACTTAAAAGATGACGATATTGAAAATTATCTTGCTGTCGGCGAATGGAAAGATAAAGCCGGAGCATACGCTATACAGGGAGCCGGAGCTGTTCTCGTTGAACACGTCAATGGATGCTATTATAACGTAGTTGGGCTGCCGCTTGCTCGTGTCAGCGTAATTTTGACAAAGATGGGATTGAAACTTTCCGAACAATGGGGGATAGGTGAATGAAAAAATTTATATGTAATTCTAAGTTGCTGTATATAGGTCTGTTTATATCTCTTTTGCTTGGCGTAATAGGCATTATGCCGCGTATCTCCGATGAACGAACTAACAAAACGGTGGCGTTTGTTATTGGGCATAAAGAAATGACATCGCTTGCATACCAAAACAAAATGAGTATGTACGATGTGTGGAACACAATAAACAGACTTGGTGTCTGTGGTATTACCGTTCCCGAATATACGGGAGACGAGATTGAGCTATACAATCCCATGTGTGTTGTATTCGGAACTGCGGAAAACATTGTTCCGTCATATACGAACAATTTGCAGAGCGGCAGAGCGGTGATATCTTTCCCTTCGGATTCCGAATATGCGGGGATGTTGACTGAATATTTGAAATTAAAGCTGCCGATGTCGGAGACGATCATCGGCGATAAACTTACATACATACTGCTTCCGGGAACGGTTGATGAAATGCGCTTTTCATCGTTTTTGCCGGACTTTGGCGCGCTTGATTTCACAAAGAAATATAGTATTCCCGTTCTTTTAAGACCGGGACCGTGTACACCTTCTTCCGGCAAAGAAACAGCTGAGGCACTTTCTTTCCTTGCTGAGAAATACGGCAATATAAGGAACATTCTGCCTGCCGGACTTGTTGTTGCCGGAAACCCCGACTTTGACGATATTGTGGACGTTATGAAAAAGCACGATATAACGCTCTCACAGGTTGAATTTATAAAGCAAGCCGGTTTTTCGCAGTTTGCGGCAAAGGCGGGTAATTTGGTTATTCCCTTTCACAGTCTGACAAGGGACGAAATTATTTCTCGCATCATGAGCAGACAGACGATAAGAGACAGATTTGTCCGTGCGGTGCATGAACGTTCAATCAGAATTATTCTTGTCCACCCTTATGATTTGCAGATGGGTGGGCATCTTGAAATATTCAAAGAAGATTTGGCAGATTTCAAGAATGCGATTGAAGCAAGAGGATATAATTTCGGTTGGCCGTCTCACATAAACGAAAGAGGCAAACAACCTGCCGGAGCATTGGCGTGCGGTTTTGCCGCGGTGTTCTGTCTGTGGTTCTATTGCGTGCGTCTTAAGGGCATGGAACGCGAAAAAAGCGGAATTGTCACGGCTCTGTTGCTTTCTGTGATCTCTGTGGCACTGGGAGCAGTGATGTATAAAGTCTCATTTGCCGCAAAAATTATGGGCGGTTTCTGTGGGGCTATTGCCGCGACTGAGGGCGCGTTGACTGCGCTTGACACCGCGAACAAGAGATTCCTTAAAGCTGCCGCGAATGGTCTTTTTGTTATACTCATCGGAGGACTTGCAATTGCGTCATTTTACGGTACATCAGATGCTGCCCTGCGCCTTACGCCATTCTCGGGTGTTAAATTGACTTTATTGCTTCCGCCGTTTTTGCTTGTCGTTCATGATCTCGTAAGGCGGCTTCATCCTGAGAGTATCGGTGAGATCGTTGTAAGACCTGCGATATGGGGTGAACTTGTTCTGATAGGCGTTATGCTGATAGGCGTTGCGGTAATGGCTATACGCAGCGATAACGTATCAAATGTTCCTGCTGCTGAAATCGCGTTCCGAGATTTTATTGAGAGACTGATGCTCGTAAGACCGAGGACAAAGGAATTTTTGATCGGCTATCCTGCGCTTGTATTGTATTGGTATATAGTAAAAATGGATTATATACCAAAATACCGCGAGGTCGTAAGGCTTGCAGCCTCGCTTGCCTTTGCCTCGGTCGTAAATACATTCTGTCACTTCCACACACTGGTTTTCTTGAGCGTGATTCGTGTGCTTAACGGTTGGTGGCTTGGAATGATGGTTGGAGTCGCTGCTGTCTGCGTGCTTCATTTCACCATCAAATATGTTTGCCGTGCGGAAGATAAAAATTGAGAAAACGCTTTGACGCACTCATAGCCGGATATTACGGCTTTAACAACTTCGGAGATGAACTCTTGGCGCAGGCATCAATAGATCTCCTTGAAAAAAGCGGAATAGAGAGGGCGCACGTCGCCATACTCTCGGCTGCGCCGAAAGAGAGCGAAATAAAATTCGGTGCAGCGGCGTTTGACCGATGGAAACTCAGCTCTGTGGTAAAGGCAATGTCGGCAAGCAAAATGCTGATATTGGGTGGCGGAGGACTTTTTCAGGATACTACAAGTGTGCGTTCCTGCGTCTACTACTTTGCTTTAATTAAGATCGCAAAAATTCTCGGCCTTAAAATTTTTGCTGCGTCACAATCGGTCGGTCCTCTGAACGGAAAGACCGCGAGGTTTATGACGCGCTCCGCATTTGCCTTGTGTTCTGCCGTAACTGTAAGAGACGAGGAGTCGCTGCGTCTTCTGAAAGAATTGAAGATAAACGCCGAACTGTCGCAGGATCTTGCATTTGATTTTGCAAGTGATCTGCAAAGAGCAGATAACAACAAAATATACCTTAACTTCAACGCAAGGCCGCACTATGAAGAGTTAGCGGCAAGTGCTGCGGCTGCCGCCATGCTATATGCGAATGAAAATGATCTTAAGGTAAGAGGTATAGCATTTTCAGATGAAGATGAAAGGGAAATGCTGCGTCTCCAAAACAAAGTGGGCATAAAGTTTGATGCTGTATATACGGTAAAAACGCTCGCTGATTTTGCAAAGGTTACGGAATACAGTGCTGCGTCTTTCGGAATGAGGCTTCACTTCACCGAACTCTCATATATGAGCGGAATACCTGTCTGCGGATGTGTATATGATCCGAAAGTTTCGGGATTCTGCCAAAGGTACGGAATCAGCGTTTTTGAGCCTTCATCGCCGTTGAAATTTTCTGCGGCGGATGTTGCTTCATTGGAAAGCGAAGAACTTAAAACAAAATTTTGTGATGTTGTGAGTTTTTTGCGTAAAATATAATCGTAAAATTTTGAAGCACAGGTAAAATGTTTTTATTTTTGCTGTGTTATAGATACGCTTCTCACAGATAGGTGTTAAAATATGTTCGGCGGTGCGTTTATCACCGCAAGCAGGAGGTAGAGGTATGGATATACAATTTTCGGGAGTATCAAAGACTTTCCCGCCAAATATAAATGCATTGGAAAATATTTATCTCAATATAAAGAGCGGTGAATTTGTTTATCTGATAGGTGAAACAGGTTCAGGCAAATCAACGCTTATGCGCTGCATTTTTCGTGAAGTTATGCCGACGAGAGGTTATGTTGAGGTCGGAGGTCATGTATTAAGAAAAATGGGACGTTACGAGCTTGCGCTTTACAGGCGCGATATTGGCGTAGTTTTTCAGAATTTCAATCTGTTGCCTTGTTTAACGGCATTTGAGAATGTTGCCTTTGTCCTTGAAACTATGGGAGTTCCCAAAAAGACCGTAAACGAAAGAGTTACGGAAGTGCTGAAAAATGTAGGCCTGTGGCGCAGGCGAGGGCAGTATCCGCAGCAGATGGCAGGCGGAGAACAGCAGCGTCTTGCAATAGCAAGAGCCATCGTCAACGAGCCATCTCTGCTTATCGCCGATGAGCCTACAGGAAATCTTGATGATGATACGGCCGATGAGATCATGCAGATACTCTTCGGTATAAACGCAGCCGGAGCTACCGTGCTTATGGCCACGCATGACAGAGGCATTGTAGATACCTACAGACACAGAGTAATTGAGCTGAAAAGGGGACGTATTGTGCGTGATGACCCCGAGGGAGGGTACAGAGCTGATGTCAAGGATTAAATATATACTGAGAGATACACGGCGTTTGATCTGGCGTCACTTCGGAATGAGCCTTCTGACAATATTTACGGCTATGTCTGTATTTTTTGTTGTCGGTGCCATGATGCTCTTTATATTAAATGTAAAGACCACGATAAATACACTTGAAGATCAGCTATCAATACAGGTCTATATCAAACCTTCCGGCAATCTGAAAGCAGTTGCCGATAAGATAAAGACGATGAGCAACGTGAGAAGCGTAAGCATAATCACGAAAGAAATGGCTTTGGAACGTCTGCGGGCGCGTCTTGGCAATCAATCGGACGCAGTTACTCTGCTTGGGGAAAACCCGCTTCCGTCATCAATAGAGATAAAGGTTGACAGCGCAGCCGGAGTTCCCGACACTGCGCGTGAGTTGGTAACGATAGATGAAGTTGATGACATCGTGTATGCCGGAAAAGTAGCTGAAAAACTTATGAGACTTTCAACTTTCGTTGAACATTTCTCGCTTGTGGTGCTTATTATTGCACTTGTCACATCCGCGATAGTTCTCTTTAACACGATAAGAATCTCCATTTACTCCCGTGCTGAAGAGATAAGCGTCATGCTTAAAGTCGGTGCGACCTCAACCTACGTTGCGTTTCCGTTTGTGATTCAAGGATTTTTGTTGGGATTCTTGGGGTCTCTCTCGGCCTCGTGTGTCTTGGCGGTTCTCTATTTCCGTGCAGTTGAAGCAATGACGGAACTCCTGCCGTTCTTCAAGATGATAGAATCTGTACACTATTTGGGAAAACTTGCGTTGGTACTCATATCGGGCGGTACTGTCGTGAGCCTTCTCGCAAGCCTTGTTGCTGTTGAAAAATTCATCAGAAAGGCGGGTAGACCGCTTTAGCGGTGAATTATATGTCGGCGAGCATTAAAAAAGTCCTGTCCTTGATAATTTGTGTGCTTTCGCTTCTGCTGGTTGTGCAACAGCCTTCGTTTGCTGCGGCAAAAAGCTCAAAGGAAGTAGATGCCGAGATAAAACGTCAGGAGAGGGAATACAATAAGATTCAAAGCCAAATGTCAAAGGTGAAAAAAAACATAAACGAGAAACAAAGAGAGGAACAGAAAGTAACACAGCAGATCGGAGAACTGAGCAAAAAGATAACTGTTACGCAGCAGAAGGTCAATGTCGTTACGCTTAAGATACAAAAGGTAAAAGGGAATATCAATGTCTTAACGTCCAACATACAGGAAGCGACTGCAAATATAAAGGTTGCGGAAAAGGCTTTAAGCAAACGCCTTGTGAATATATATAAATACGGCAGCGCGGCGCAGTTTAATTTGATGATTTCCTCTCAAGGTGCTGAGGACGCGCTTGCAAATGTATATCTGCTCACAAAGATTGCCAATCAGGATAAAAAACTGATCAATACGCTCAGGGCAGAGAAAAAGAGATTAATGGAGTCTCAGGCAAAACTGAAAAACGAACAGCAGCGTCTTAACGGAGAGAGCCGTGAACTTAAGACAAGGAACAAAGAGCTGAAATCTGCGGCAGACGAGCGCAACGCATTGCTTGCAAGAGTCAGAAAAGACAAAGCTCTCTTCATTGCACAGCAGAAAGAACTCCTTCGGGCATCGCAGGAAATGCAGTCCGCAATAAAGCGTTTGCTTGCCGAAAAAAAACGTCTGCGTGAAGAGGAACGCAAGAAAAAGGGAAATGCTTCACAGCCCACGCCCACATATTATAAGGGCGGCAGACTTATGTGGCCTGTGCAGGGCAAACTTTCAAGCACCTTCGGAACGAGAGTGCATCCCGTCTTTAAGACAAAGGTCACGCACACCGGCATAGATATACCGGCGCCGAAGGGAACGCCCGTAAAGGCAGCTGATGCGGGAGAAGTCCTTTACACCGGTTGGATGCGCGGATATGGTCAGGTCGTAATAATTGACCATGGTGCAAACCTTACGACCGTTTATGCGCATCTTTCAGGCATAAATACGGCCGAGGACGCAAAAGTTTCTCGTGGGTCAGTGATAGGCAGTGTGGGTTCAACCGGTGTGGCAACCGGTAATCATCTGCACTTTGAAGTGAGAGTAAACGGAAACGCTGTTGATCCTATGAAATATCTACAGTAGCAAATATATGAAAGGACTGTTATATAAATGAAATCTAATTTTAAGAATTTTGTTGGTGGCATGATTGCCGGTATCGTGTTGTGTGTGTCGTTTGGAGTCATATCGGAGGCTGTCGGGGCTGACTTGAACACAAGTTTGCCCTTTACGCCTCAGCAGTTGGCCATAATAAAGCAAGTGAAGCTTGCTTTGTCTGCGTACCATGTTGACGGAGACAAAAAAGGAAAGATTGACGACAATAAAATGTATCATGGTGCTGTGAAGGGTTTGGTCTCATCGCTCAAGGATCCGTATACGCGCTACTCCGACCCCAAAGACCTTAAAGAAGAAAAGGTTGAAATGGAGGGAGAATACGGCGGACTTGGAATATATATAGCATCAAAAGAGGGCAGAACGACGATCATTGCGCCAATTGAGGATACACCTGCGGACAGAGCCGGTATCAAGCCCCTTGACGAGATCATCAAAGTTGATGATAAAAATGTTTGGGGAATGGAAAGTGACGAAATAGTAAAGCTTCTCCGCGGACCTGCGGGCAAACCCGTCACCTTGCAGATACGCCGTAAAAATGTAAATAAGCTGATACCTGTCAAAATAGTGCGCGAAATAATAAAGATAAAGACGGTAAGAATGGAAATGCTTCCCGATAAACTTGCCTACATCAAGCTAAACCACTTCAATATGAAATCTGACGCGGAACTTGCGGCGGCGATTGCAAAGGCTCAAAAGAACAACGCGAAGGGAATAATCATGGACTTGCGCAACAATCCCGGAGGACTTCTTGACGTATGTGTTGACGTAACATCGCGGTTCATACCGAAAGGTGTGGTAGTCGGTATGAGAGGTCGTTTTGAAAAGGCAAATGATACACTTTACGCAAAAGAGGGGCGCGCGAACAAACTTCCGCTTGCTGTTCTTGTCAACGAAGGCAGCGCGAGCGCGTCCGAGATATTTGCGGGAGCAATAAAAGACTACAAGCGCGGAAAGGTCATCGGAATGAAAACATTCGGAAAAGGTTCAGTGCAGTCATTGTTTAATCTGCCCGATGGTTCCGGAATTTATGTCACGATAGCGCGTTACCATACGCCATCGGGATTTGTCCTTGACCACAAGGGACTTACGCCCGACATTAAAGTTGCCGGCGAGCCCAAAAAGAACCACAAGGATGACAAACAGCTGCAGAGGGCTATATCTGTTCTCAAATATGAGATAAAGACGAAAGCGAAGCCGAAAACGAAGACGACCAAAAAGTAAAATGGCTAAAGGCAAGCATTACAGAAAACAGACATTAAGGGAACGCCTTATTTCCTGCCTGATATTTCTGACATTTGCTGTTGCGGTGATCGTGCCGGCAAGCTATTTTATAAATGAAAGATGTGGAGTTCGCAATGACAGCGGCAAAGTTGCCGCAGGGAATGCAGTATTATCTTCCGATACCTCTGCAAAGGATGCGGTTGTATCGGAAGATACTGTCGTTGTGGCAGCAAAGCCGATAAGCAGCGAAAAATTTGCGAGCCGCGATATAAAAGAAACAAGACCTATCATAGAAATTAAAGAACACGGCAAGCCAAAAATGGTGATAGTCGTTGATGATGGCGGTGTAAATTTGAAATTTGCACATCGGCTTGCCGCACTTGACATACCGCTCACCTGGGCAATTATGCCCTATATGGCTTACACCGCAGACATCATAGAAGTCGCGAAGAAAAATGCCATTCCCTTCATTGTTCACTTGCCGATGAAGGTACGCTCCGACAAGGATTCGTCCGACTACATAATCGGAGATGGTATGACATACAATGAAGTGCGCGAAAAGACTAAAGCTGCGCTTGACTCCATGCACGGAGCAGTCGGCCTTAATAACCACAGAGGTTCAATGGCTACAACAGACAGGGAACTTATGAAACCCGTGATGGACGAGCTTTACGCGCGTGGTCTGCTTTTCTTGGACAGCAGAGTGATTGGCGGCAGCGTAGCATATAACGTGGCAAAAGAGACGGGGATTCCTGCGTTGAAAAATAACGGCTTCTTGGACAATGTGGCGGATGAATCTGTGATATGGTCATACTACAGAAACGCGGCAGCCATTGCTGTGAAAAAAAATAAAACCGTCATCGTCATCTGTCATTTCAGGCCACATACTATAGCTTTCCTTGAAGAACTCAACAAAGTTTACAAACAGCAAAAAGTTTCATTTGTAACATTACCCGAACTTATCAAGGAAAAGAAAAACGAATAAAACTCACGAATGTTTTTGCTTCGCATATCATGTGATGCCCTGCGTATGACGCGGAGAAAAGTGGCAGATGGATGTAAAATATGCCCCTAAGGCGTGCTATAACGGGACTTCGGGTGACAAATTCTACCAATACACAATAGTGGAAGAAGCAAGCCGTAAACGTTTTATATACGCTTACAAAGAGCAAAGCAGCTACTCCACGGTTGATTTTTTTAGAAGAGCCATTTCGTTTTTCGGATATGCTCCGAATATTATACAAACAGATAATGGTAGCGAGTTTACCTATACGGCAAAAACGAATCGCATTCACCCATTGGATCGTTTCTGTCAAAGCATCAACGTGCAACACAAGACGATCCGCCCCAGAACGCCATGGCATAACGGCAAAGTAGAGCGCAGTCACAGAAACGACCAAGAGCGTTTCTATAACCATCTTCAGTTCTACTCCTATGAGGATCTGCAAGTGCAGATGAAACGCTATCTCTATCGCAGCAACAACATCCCAATGTCCGTTCTCGGTTGGCTCTCTCCAAATCAAATGCAGCAGAAGCTGAGAACGGAAGTGGAAAAAATCAAAACGATGTCTGAGGCTTCCTGTAACGAATGCTTACCTTTTTCGGTCTCACATCATTGACAAATGTACAAAACGTTCGTTTTTTGTCGGTATTGTCGTTTCAAAACGGTGATTTGCATTACAATGTACCGGAAGTTTGGCCTTGCGCACGTCCTTCCGCGCGTCCTTGTGCGCACCACTTTTCTTTGCCTCTGTCCATTATTGCCATTACTTCCTGTTCGTATCTCAAATAGTCCGCCTTCTTTCCATCGTTTTTTCTGTTTCGTTCAACCTGATCGTTTATTTGCCGCGTAAATTCATCTTGCGGCTTGCCGCCTCCAATGTAATTTAACAGATTTGCAAGCTCTTCGCTGATATTTTCTCTTATCCCTTTAGTGTTCAGGAATATTTTCGTGCAGCCGTCTTCAAGATGAAGCGTGTGATCCTCTTCGCAGATGTTGTTGAATGTGTATTTGCTTAGGGCATACTGGTTAATTCGTTTTTGGCAGATAAACGCAAAAGCGGCTTCCGCTGATTATAAGCAGC
>JAUNMU010000031.1 GCA_030531745.1 Synergistes sp.
AAAGCACCTCACATCTATTTCTCACGTCATTATAATACAACTCAGCCGGAAATGATTAGAAAATGAATGAGCCTTTGCGGTAAAAAACCTTTTTCTGAAGTTTGCTGAAGTTTTTAAATTTGGAGGTTGACATATTAGGAAAACAAAGTATAATTACCCTTGTTGTCGCTGATGCGGATGGCACAGATATGATGGGCGGGTAGCTCAGCGGGAGAGCATCTGCCTTACACGCAGAGGGTCGTAGGTTCGAAACCTATCTCGCCCACCATTTATCAGCAGAGTGGAGCTGTAGCTCAATTGGTTAGAGCGCCGGCCTGTCACGCCGGAGGTCGCGAGTTCAAGTCTCGTCAGCTCCGCCACTTATTGACTGAGAGGGCGGGATAGCTCAGTAGGTAGAGCAACGGACTGAAAATCCGTGTGTCCCCAGTTCAACTCTGGGTCCCGCCACCATCGGCAGATACGGAGTTGCGGAAGTAGCTCAGGGGTAGAGCACAACCTTGCCAAGGTTGGGGTCGCGGGTTCGAATCCCGTCTTCCGCTCCATTAGTTTTTGTGTGTTTTAGTGGAGCTGTAGCTCAATTGGTTAGAGCGCCGGCCTGTCACGCCGGAGGTCGCGAGTTCAAGTCTCGTCAGCTCCGCCACTTATTGACTGAGAGGGCGGGATAGCTCAGTAGGTAGAGCAACGGACTGAAAATCCGTGTGTCCCCAGTTCAACTCTGGGTCCCGCCACCATCGGCAGATACGGAGTTGCGGAAGTAGCTCAGGGGTAGAGCACAACCTTGCCAAGGTTGGGGTCGCGGGTTCGAATCCCGTCTTCCGCTCCATTTTTTTATATCCTTAAATATTTCTGTTATGTGGTATTCACACAAAATGAAATAGAGATAATCCACCTAAAATTACTCATTGGTGTTAAAATAGAAAAAGCAGAGATGCAATACACATGGAGGTGTTTGTTTATGAGCAAAGAGAGGTTTCTGATTTCGTCGGAATCGGTGACGGAAGGACACCCTGACAAACTCGCAGACCAAATATCCGATGCTGTGCTTGATGCTATTCTTGAAGCAGACCCTAACGGTCGTGTGGCATGTGAAACAATGCTTGCGACAGGTCTTGTGGCAGTTGCCGGAGAGATAACGACAAAATGTTACGTTGATATTCCGAGGATCGTGCGCAGCACTATTAAAGAAGTTGGGTACACTCGTGCTAAGTACGGATTTGACGGTGATACGTGTTCGGTTCTTACGACTATTGACGAGCAGTCGCCCGATATTGCGCAGGGCGTAGACTGTGCAAAGGAAGCAAGAGAACTATCGGATGACGAGATCGATTCAATAGGGGCAGGCGATCAGGGGCTTATGGTCGGATATGCGTGTAATGAGACTGAAGAGCTGATGCCTCTGCCCATATCTTTGGCACATAAGCTCTCAAGGCGTCTTGCAAAGGTCCGCAAGGATAGGACATTGCCCTATCTCCGTCCGGACGGAAAGAGTCAGGTCACGGTTGAATATGAAGGCAGAACTCCCGTCCGCATTGATACTGTTGTTATAAGTGCCCAGCATCACCCATCTGTTGATCGGTGTCAGATAGAAGAAGACATAATAGAAAATGTTATAAAACCAGTTCTGCCCGAAAAACTTGTGACGAAAGATATGCGTATCCTTGTAAATCCAACAGGCAGATTTGTTATCGGAGGTCCTGCCGCCGATACCGGGCTTACGGGACGCAAAATTATAGTTGATACTTATGGCGGAGCGGTTCCGCACGGAGGCGGTGCGTTCTCCGGCAAGGATCCGACCAAAGTTGACCGTTCGGGTGCTTATATGGCGCGTTACGCTGCGAAAAATGTTGTTGCAGCGGGGTTGGCGGATGCGTGCCAGATTCAGGTTGCGTACGCGATAGGTGTTGCGCGCCCTGTCTCAATCATGGTTAATACATTCGGAACAGGCAAAATCAAAGATGAAGATATTACCGCACTTGTCAGGGATAATTTTGATTTCCGTCCGGCAGCGATCATTAGATGTTTGGATTTGTTAAGGCCGCAGTACAAACGTCTTGCTGCCTACGGACATATAGGACGCATTGATCTTGATCCTATTCCCGCGTGGGAACGTACAGATAAGGCCGAGGCTTTAAGAGCCGCGGCAAAGTGCTTTAATTGATGATTTGGGCACGGGCGTATTCATTGCCCGTGCTTTTTGTTGTATTGACTGACTTTTTGAGGTATATATCTCATATCGTTTTTCCTGAGCATTGTCCTGCGTGTGGAAGGCTTGCCGTGCCTTTCTGCGAAGAGTGTCTTTGTAATGCCTCGCGGGACATTTTACCGCCTGTGTGCATAAACTGCGGCGGTAAGTGTTACGGTTCGTGTTGCGATGCGCCCGTGCCGTGTTATGCCGCCGCGCCTCATGACGGTGATGCGAGGCTTTTTGTGCTTGCATTGAAGTATGGAAATGTTAAATCATTGGGAAGTGCTATGGGGAGGCGCATGGGAGAAATTTTTCCGAAAGTCTGCGCTGATTTTCTTGTTCCGCTCCCCCTGCATAAAGACAGTAAGCGTGCTTTTAATCAAACGGAACTTATTGCGGAAGGTATTTCCGATGTGTGCGGTCTGCCGGTAGGAAAGAGCTTTCTTGTATGGAATGGGATAAGTGAGAGACAGACTGCAAAATGCGGAATGGAAAGAATGGCTCTCCCGCTTGATTCATTCGTAGCTTCGCCGAAGATTTCAGGCAAAAAGGTTATCCTTGTAGACGATGTTTTTACGACAGGTGGTACGGCAAGAGCTGCCATTTACGCCATGCGTAAAGTCGGTGCCGATGTGTGTGCTGTCTTTGTGTGGACAAAGCGCATGAAACAAATTGAAAATCCCGCGGCATGGTATGATGACGAAGATGAAATTTTGTTGTAGACTAATAATCGGTTTGTTCATAGTTCTGCTTTGAAAAAGGGGTGCAAAGATGGAAAAAAGAATAGGTGTGCTTACAAGCGGAGGGGACGCTCCGGGTATGAATGCGGCGATTCGTGCTGTGACACGCACCGCAATATACAATGATATGCAGGTCGTCGGAATTTGCAGAGGCTATGAGGGGCTTTTGGAAGAAGATTTTGTCCCGTTGGTTGTAAATTCAGTCGGCGGGATACTTATGAGCGGCGGCACACGTCTGCGTACTGCACGCTGCGAGGAGTTTATGCGCGAAGAGGGAATAAATGCAGCCGTAAAAATTCTAAAGAGAAATGATATTCAATCCCTTGCTGTAATAGGCGGAGACGGCTCATTTCGCGGAGCAAATGAGCTTGCAAAAAGAGGAGTTCAGGTCGTAGGTATTCCGGCAACCATAGATAACGATATGTCAGGTACCGACCACACAATAGGATTTGACACAGCGTGCAACACCGCTGTTGAATGTATAAGAAAACTGCGCGATACGGCATCAAGCCATGACAGAATGTTCATAATTGAAGTTATGGGACGTCACGCCGGATTTATTGCGCTTGAAACCGGACTTGCGTGCGGCGCAGAGTATGTTGTTGTGCCTGAGATTCAATTTGATTTGGAGATAATGAAGTCAAGACTTGAAAGAGCAAAGAAGCGCGGTAAAAATCATTCGCTTATCATTGTTGCCGAAGGTGTTATGTCAGCATCCGAGCTTGCGGAGAAATTGAAGCCGGACTGCCCATACGAGCCGCGCATAGTTGTATTGGGGCACATACAACGCGGCGGTGCGCCTACGAGTTTTGACACTGTCCTTGCTTCAACATTGGGAAGTGCCGCTGTAGAAGCTGTGGTAAGGGGAGAAACCGGTGTTATGGTCGGGCGTATAAACGGCAAAATAGTCGCCTCTCCGCTTGAGACCGCGTGGAAGCAAAAACATGCCACAGACGAAAAGATATTTAAGCTCATTGATATATTAAGCATATAATCTATCTGTCTGCGAAAGAGTTGATATGACCGATAAATTTTTGTCTGAGGATTTTGTCAAAAGATTGCTCGCCGTTGTGTCGGCTGACAGAGGTGGGCGTGGAGTCTCAAAACTTTCGGAGCCTTTGGAATGGCAAAATGCTGCGGCAAAATTTTCCGTATTGAAAAATATTGCTGTTGTCTCCGGTTTTTACGTTATGGACGCAAACGCTCCCGAAACGGACGGTCCGTCCGGAGCTGTCGTTTTGGCGCGTGCTTATTTGAAAGCAGGGCGCAGATCCGAAGTATGGACGGATGCGCCTTGCATTGAAGTTATGAGATCGGCTGCGCGTGCCTTGTCTTATCCGGAAGAGTTTGTTAATATCGCTCCGAGATCTTTGAAGGACACAAATATTGACGGTTTGATCTTTACTGAACGTGTAGGACGTGCTGCCGATGGGCGTTATTATAATTTCAAAAGAGAAGATATGAGCGGTGTAAGTGCTCCGCTTGACGGATTTTGTTATGAGGCAAAAAGGTTTGGAATCCCCACTCTTGGCATAGGTGACGGCGGCAATGAGACGGGGATGGGAAAGTTATCGGATAAATTGAAATATCTTTTGCCTGATTATGCGGCGTGTATCTCGGAAGTGCCGACTGATTATGTATTTGCTGTTGACGTAAGTAATTGGGGTGCTTATGCCTTTTCCGCTATGCTTTCGCATTTATGGGGTAAATGGGTCGGAATTGATACTGCGGAAGAAATGGCGGTCCTAAAAGCGATAACGGAAAATGGGGCCGTTGACGGCATTACGAAATTGAGTTGTTGTACGGTTGACGGTTTCGAAATTGATATTCAAAATGCTATAATATCGGAGTTGCACGATATATACGAAAAACAGTGCCGAGTTTTAAGATAATTTGCCCTGTGAAGAACGATATATTTCAATCAGAGGAAAAAATAATGGAAAAAGAAATTCAATCCGGAAAAAAGTCATTGGCAATACTTGCTGTTGCTGTTATAATCCTCGTCGTGTTTACTGTTTTGAGTATAAGGCTTAGCAAAGGGCAGCCATTCACCATAGATAAGGCAGTTATATGCGTAGAACTTGACAGCAACAGAAAACCGTATAAACTGAGAGATGTTATCCGATATGGAACACGTCAGGTTTGTCTTTGGTTTAGGTATTCAAATGCCACAGAAGGAAGCCCTTTGAATGTCAGTTGGTATTATGGTGAAAACTTAGTGGTCAGTGAACATCTGAAACTTATTTCAAAAGATGGAAGTAAAGCGTTCTATTTGCTTAAGGAAGACGGAGCACCTTTGCCCGTTGGCAGTTATCGTGTTGCAGTGTCATCCACTGCTGGACAGATAGACGAACTGAAATTTGCTATTGAAAAGAAAAAAAAGTAATTATCTTATAATTGGAGGATATTGACTTGCCAAGAGGAAGAAAAAAAATACAAACGGACGATACAGCGTTGACCTCCGTGAGCATTGACGCATCGGAGGGTGCGTTTGTATCAGCTGATACGATGTTGCAAAAAGACAACGAACGTGCGAATACCCCAACCGTTTCTGCATCGGCGGCATCATCGGATACTGAAAATGCCGGAGAAATTGTCAAGCCGAAAAGAAAATATACGAGAAGGAAAAAACCTGAGGAAAATCCCAATACTGTAGCTCTCTTTCCCGACTTGCAGAATGAAACACCGGCTCCCAAAAAACGCCGCGGGAGACCGCCGAAAAACAAGAATATTGTACCAACCGAAATACAACCTAACAATGCAGCGGAAGGCAAAACGCCCGACATAACCACAGAAGCAAAAGATAAATTGTCAGAAAATAAGGCAGCAAACGATAATATCGGTGAATCTTGTCATATACCCGAGGTCGCTTTACATAACGGCGAGACCTGTAACGAGGAATTGACGGATAATAAAGAGATTCATGTTACGGATAAAGATGAAAAACAGCATGAAGATCCTGTTAATTCTGACAGACCTATTTCCGAGGACGTCAATGATGCAGCGGTTTCGCACGAAGGCACAAGTGAAGAGGGCGCATCGTGTGATATGTCACACGAGATGGGCGATGAAGCCGATAATACGGTTGCATATAACGAAGAACCCAAATATTCATTTGCCTCGCTGAAAGCCCATACGCTTTTTGAACTTCGCGGAATTGCAAAAGATATGGGAGTAACTGCAATAACGAAGATGCAGAAGGATGACCTGATAGATGCGATCCTCGGCAAACAGGCAGAGAATATTGGATGCAGATACGGCGGCGGTCTCCTGGAATGTATGGAAGAGGGATATGGCTTTCTTCGCGTATCCGGACTTTTGCCGAGCAATAATGACATATATGTATCAGCATCGCAGATACGCAGATTCGGACTGCGCAACGGAGATGCGATATTGGGAATTATACGTCCACCCAAGGAACCGGAACACTATGAAGCACTGCTTCGTGTTGAAAGTGTAAATCTCAAAGATCCGGATGAAGCAAGGAAACGCACTAACTTTGAGATGCTGACACCTATTTTCCCGACAGAAAAACTTAATCTTGAAACAGACAGAAAGCAGCTTGCAACACGCATCGTTGACATTTTTGCACCAATAGGCAAGGGACAGCGTGCACTGCTTGTATCTCCGCCTAAGGCCGGAAAGACCACACTGCTTAAGAATATCGCACATGCAATTACGACAAATCATCCTGAAGTCATACTCATGGTGCTTTTGATAGACGAGCGTCCCGAAGAAGTGACGGATATGGCTCGTTCCGTTGACGGAGAAATAATAGCGTCAACATTTGACCGCCCTGCCGACGAACATATCACAGTTGCAAAATTTGCGCTTGAAAAGGCGAAAAGACTCGTTGAAGCGTCAAAAGATGTTGTCCTGCTTTTAGACTCAATAACAAGGCTTACAAGAGCATCAAACCTTATCGTTCCTCCATCGGGCAGAACGCTTTCGGGTGGCATTGACCCTGCGGCACTTTATTTTCCGAAGAGATTTTTCGGAGCTGCGCGCAATATAGAAAACGGAGGCAGTCTGACGATAATTGCCACTTCGCTTGTTGAGACCGGCAGCAGAATGGACGATGTCATATATGAGGAGTTCAAGGGAACAGGCAATATGGAAGTCCATCTGTCACGCAAAATATCAGAGCTGAGGATATTCCCAGCTCTTGACATTACTCGCTCGGGAACACGCAAAGAAGAGCTTATGGTTACGGAGACCGATCTGCAGCGTATATGGGGTCTGCGCAGAAAGATCGCGAATATGGACGAAGCGGAAGTCCTGAACTTGATCCTTGAAAAATTAAAGAATACTCCCACGAATCGCGATTTTCTTGCTACAATAAGGGTAGGTTAAGGAAGTGCCGATACCGTAGGTGTATAGGCATAAAGGTTATTCCCTTAGTTTGCGTTGTATTGGGGTGAGTTTATGAATGTGTCTGAGTGGCTGAAAAAAACGGTTAAAAGCAAATTTGTGAGGTTTGCTCTTATACTTACGGCAGTGACGATATGTGCCGTTATTTTAGCCGCTAAAGCAGCAGAAGAGACGGGAGTTTACTGGATCGGTATGGGAGACTCTACGAGTAATGAAGAACCTGAGGACAGTATGGGATTCTTTACCGTTGATGTCTCTGATTTCATAAATGACAACGGTGCCGCGGGAGACGAAAATGCCATATCGGAAGATACGGAACTCATTCCTTTGGCGATAGGTCCGCTTGCGGGTGTCACCGCGCTCACCGATGAAGAAATCAAACTTTACGGCGTACTTTCAAAGAATGATGGCGTAATATCGCAAAGCGGAAATGATGAGCTTAACGAGGATATGCACTGGACGGAGGTCGTGCTTGAACAGGGTGAAACCGTTGCTTCTGTGGCTAAGGAGTTCGGAATATCGGAAGAAGATCTCAGAATTGCAAACGGATTGAGTAAAAAACAAAAAGCTAATCCTTCTGATGTCTTGTATGTTCCCGACAGTCATAAAGACGTTCAAGTGACGCTTCAATTTGTGAAAAAGCTGCAGCAGGAGGAATTTACGCTTGCCAAGAACAATAAACGTCTTGAGATAATTCAGTATGAGATAAAAGAAGGAGACACACTGTGGGGACTTGCCAATAAGTTTGATTTGGACGTAGATACGCTGATAGGGTCAAACCGTCAGATACTCAACGGAAACATAGATCACCTTAAATTGGGAGCAAAACTGAGAATACCGAATCAGGACGGCATATTTGTGAAAGTGAGGAAGGGCGATACAGTTACTGCCCTTGCAAACAAGCACGGCTCAACAAAGGCTGCTGTATTTGCGGCAAATGAACTTAAAGCGGCTCCGTCGGTTGGGGCTGAAATTTTCCTTCCGGGTGGAAAACTTGTTGCAGTAACCGAGGTAAAAATCGCGGTAAAAAGAAAAGACGGGCGTATCGTGAAATCAACGGTGAAACTTTCCAAAGGACGCGGAAAGGGCGGAGGACGATTTCGTTGGCCTGTGTTGGGACAGATCTCAAGCCCTTACGGTTGGCGTAAAAGTCCTTTCAACAGAAGGCGCAGAGTCTTTCACGCCGGTATTGACATACGCGCACCGAGAGGAACGCCTATAAGAGCCGGTGCAGGCGGTGTTGTGGTGCATTCCGGGTGGATGAGCGGCTATGGAAAGACGATAGTTATATCTCACTCAAACGGTCTTACGACACTTTACGGACACTGTAGCAGGCTGATTGCAAGAAGAGGCGCATCAGTCTCCGGCGGGCA
The DNA here is from genome assembly GCA_030531745.1 of Synergistes sp. Classification (GTDB taxonomy): domain Bacteria; phylum Synergistota; class Synergistia; order Synergistales; family Synergistaceae; genus JAUNMU01. Next base: position 8,670 of record JAUNMU010000031.1, read on the forward strand.
GACGATAGCGTTGGTAGGAAGCACAGGACGTTCAACCGGAAATCATGTCCACTTTGAGGTCCGTTCCGGCGGCTCTGCTCGTAATCCTATGGGATATTTAAGATAATAAAAATAAATGTTTTGTTGTAAGGAGCGCAGCAGCTATGACTAAGTATATTTTTGTGACCGGCGGAGTTGTTTCTTCGCTTGGCAAAGGGATAACCGCGGCATCTCTCGGAGTTCTGATGAAGCGGCGCGGCTATAAGGTCAGCATTATAAAAATGGATCCGTATATCAATGTTGACGCCGGAGCCATGAGTCCGTTCCAACATGGCGAAGTATTTGTGACCTGTGATGGTGCCGAGACGGATCTTGACCTCGGACATTATGAGCGTTTCATAGACGAGGCCATTAAAGGTGAGAACAGCTGTACATCAGGAAAAGTCTATTCCGCTGTTATTCAGCGCGAGAGAGCAGGAGGATACAACGGTTCTACCGTTCAGGTGATACCGCATATTACGAACGAAATTCAGGACAGAATAGAGCGCGTAGGCAAAGGCAAAGATATCGTCATTGCGGAAATAGGCGGAACGGTAGGAGACATTGAAGGCTTACCCTATCTTGAGGCTATACGGCAGTTTGTGAGCCGAGTAGGACGTGAAAATATACTCTATTGCCACGTTACGCTCATTCCTTACATTGCCGCTTCAGGTGAACTGAAAACCAAACCCACACAGCACAGTGTCAACGAACTGCGCCGCATAGGCATACAGCCGGATATAATCGTCTGTCGTTCTCAGTATCCCGTTGGAGAGGATCTGCGCGAAAAAATAGGGCTCTTCTGTAGTGTGGCGCCGGATGCCGTCTTTGAGGCAACAGATGCGGACACGATCTACAGAATCCCCGTTGTCCTTCACACGCAGGGATTTGACAAGGCCGTGCTGAAAAAATTGCAGCTGTCATCGGATGGTGAGCCGGATATGTGTGACTGGAACGATTTCCTGCACAAATACGACACTATTAAAGGACAGATCACCGTTGCGCTTGTAGGCAAATATACTGAGATCAAAGACGCATATCTGAGCGTAAATGAAGCACTTTTTCACGCCGGCATTGCGAATGGCGTGAAAGTTAAAGTATTCCCCGTTGAAGCGGAAGATTTAGAAAACGGCGATGTCTGCGAAATACTGAAATGTGCTGATGCGATACTTGTCCCGGGCGGCTTTGGTCAGCGCGGAGTTGAAGGCAAAATAAAGGCTGCAAAATATGCGCGCGAAAAGAAAATTCCATACTTTGGAATCTGCCTCGGTATGCAGGTTGCCGTTATTGAATTTGCACGCAGCGTCCTTGGAATTAAAGATGCCACAAGCGTTGAAATGGACGAAAAAACCGCAGATCCTGTAATATATCTTATGGAAGAGCAGAAAAATATAACCGATATAGGAGGAACATCAAGACTTGGCGCCTATCCGTGTAAAATAAAGGAAGGCAGTAAGGCGGCAGACATTTACGGAAAACCGGAAATAGAAGAACGGCACCGCCATCGTTTTGAGTTCAACAACAAATATGTTAAAGAGTTTGAAAACGCCGGTATGAGAGTTGCGGGAGTATGTCCGACAGGCGGACAGGTTGAAATAATGGAAAACACGAAACATCCGTGGATGATCGGCGTTCAGTTCCACCCCGAATTTCTTTCGCGTCCGGTAAAGCCACACCCGCTTTTTAAGGATTTTGTGGCGGCTGCGTTGAAAATTAAAAACAAATATGAGGAGAGGTAATAACATGAAAAAACAACTTGCAGCAGTAATGACAACAGTATGCGTGCTTTATGCGGCAACAGCATTCGGAGCCGAATACACGCAAGTTCAGCCCCCTGCGGCAACCGGTGGTACAAACGCGCCCGCTGCACAGACATCGCAGCAAACAAACACAGCTCCTGCGCAGAATGTCAATGCACAAAACACCAACACACAAACTGTAGGCACACAGAGTGCCGCGGCAGGTGAGCAGACAGTGCCCACTCAGGTTCCTGCGGCGGTTTCCACCGGAACGGAAAACACCATCGTAAAACCGAGCGCATCAGAGCCGGCATTCCAGACTCTTGAAAGAGTTGAAACGATCGTTTACGGTGCAAAACGCGAGGGAGGACTTATCTATCGTTTAGGTGACGTGGAAAAGACAGTATTCGGAAGAGAACTTCCCGGAACACTCACAGAACGTCAAACCGCGCTCCTTGATTTTCTTGAAAAAGGCACGGGAACACAGCCCTCATTCATATTCAAAATATCCATCGCCGAATGGGGAATTGAACAGAAAATTCGTCCCACACAGTCACTCGTGAGACGTGTTGACACTTTGGAAGCTGTTCTTGAAGGAGCAATAAAGGGAGGCGCGTTGGTCTCGCGTGTGGAACGCATACTTTCAACCCTTCTGCCTGATGGAGTTACGGCTACGCCTATCCAGCTGCCTAAAGACACATTGGTTCAGGCCGAACTGCGCGAAACGCTAACGGTAAAAAACATAAAAGTAAATGACATCATTATTCTTGCCCTTCGCGAACAGATCGTGGTCGGAGATATGCTTGTGGCTCCAAAAGGCAGCAGAATATTCGGTCACATCACAAAAGTAAAGCCTCCTCGGAGCTTTGGCCGTTCGTCAGAGATCTCTATGCTGATAGACAGTGTTGAAGTCTTGGGGCCGTCCGTTGTCCCCGTCAATTTCGGCGAAGCGGCAAAACAAGCGATGGATGTTGACAGCGGAATGATCGGGGCTGCCGGAGCGACCATCGGCGGAGCGGTTCTTTTGGGTCCCGTGGGGCTTGCCGGTGGTTTTCTTGTGCGCGGAAACGACAAACAGCTTAAAGAAGGAACGCTCTTTGTTGTACAGACGACCGACGCCGCAAACGTCTATTCCTACAAAATACCTCAGCAGATCACACCTATAACACAGCCTGAGACATCCGAGCCTCAGGGAACAAAATCTGCTCCGGTGCAGCAGTAAATGGACATAAGACATTTATTGGGTAAATTTACAAAAAGAAACATCACGGTTCTGGCGGTATTGGCCTTCCTTACCGCCGGAGCCTTTTATCTGTGGCATGATCTGAGACTTGCCTATAACTTTACAAAAGAACTGCCCGACATAGTAGTTGAAAATATTGAAATTGAAAGAGAAATAAAAGGCAGAAAATGCAAATTATCGGCACCATACGTTGAACACAGAAAAGGAACAGTATATGCCAAATCGGTTGACATAAGAATTTCCGAAGCCGAAGGCAAAACCACGGAAGCAAAGGCAGCTTCCGGAAAGTTTGTTCGTGACACAAACAACGCGAGCTTGGGAAAAGTTGAAGGATTTTACAAGGACAGAGAAAAAGTCTGTGCTTTCAGTTCAGGTGCAGCTGAATACAATGCTGAAAGCGGAGTTTGGAAATTCAGCGAAGGTGTAATGTTAGACAACGGCTCAGTCGTTGTTGAAGGTGAAAAAGGCTCTTACAATAATGAAGATGGTATTTGCCATATAACCGGAGGAGGAGTAGTTACATGGCGCGGAAACGTAAAATAGCGGGTAATTTAATAATTGCCGCAGCTGCGCTTGTGTGTATGAATTCTTTTATACTTAAAGCTGCTTGTGTATATGCAGGAGTAATATTAGAAAGCACACCCGAAACTGTGTCTGTTGTGAAACACGAAAATTCAGAAGCGTCACAGGGCGAAAACAAACAAAAGGCAAATATCTCTCATAAAAATGATGCCCAAAACGCAGCTCCGCAGCAGATATATGAAGTTACAGAGACAACCGATTCCAATTCCGGCGAAACCGAAAAACAGAAAATATACCTTGATGCCGACAACCTCAGCTACGGCGAGTACGATGGAGTGGCGATCGCGGAAGGCAGCGTAAAGATCAGAAACAAAAACACATCCCTCTTTGCGCCTTATGCTGAGTTTGATTCAAAATCCAACACCGTTGACGCATACTCCGACTACCGTGAAAACGTTGTTATAAATTCAGCCGGCGGCACACTTATGGGCAAACATTTGAAATACAATATGGAGACGGGGCGCGGTGTGCTTACTCAGGCAAGCGGCAAAGTAGACCAACTGTACGTTCAGGGAAACACCGTTAAAGTAATGCCGGCAGAAGACGCCGTCAAAGAAGGTCTGATAAAAGATAAAAAAGGCAAATCAAAAGAAAACGGCAAGAACAAAAAGAAAGTTGCGGAGTGGCTTGAAGTAACAAGCACAACATGTGATTTTACGAAGCCTCATTACAGACTGGTATCAAAGAAAGTAATTGTTTACCCGGGACAAAAGACAGTAATAAAACAGCCTAAATTATACATAGGAAACACCATGGTAATGAAGTATCCGTTTGACTTTGTTGCGGCTAACAAAAAAAGCAACACGCAGCTGATACCGATAATAAAATACGATTCCAAGAAAGGTGCGGGAATAGGGATACGCGGTCCGATAGACCTTGATGACTTCGGCATGCTGGATCTCGGAGCTGTCTACTGGACTCAGGATATATGGGAAATGAGTGCCGAATACAAATATACCGTTGCGAAGGGATTGGAAATATTCGGAACAGTTGACCGCAGCTACAATTCCGATGCACCCGAAAATGAAAGTACACTATGGCGTCCGACATGGGGCGTGAAATACGAAAACAACGGATGGAACGCAAAATTGTGGTGGGCGCAGCGCGAAAAAGTCGGCAATGAAATATTCCCCGACTACAACGTTGATTTTGATGTATGGAGAGACCCTGAATTTGCACTGAGTACGCCTTGGTTCAAAGAACACCTAACGAACGGAGAAATAAGATTTTTCGGTCTATGGGGACGGTACAGTGACAATATTCACACCGAATATGTAGAAAGACTTGCCTACGGTGCAGAATACAATGCAAGACCTAATTGGAACTGGGGCGTATTCAAACCCTTTTACGGCGGACGCTACACGGAATACAAATATTACGAAAACGACAACACATCTCAGCAGGTCACAAATGCGTGGGTAGGTTTTGACTACTCATTGGGACAGTTTGATATGCAAAGTGCATTTGCATGGCAGTGGGGAGACGAAGGAAGCCCCATGATGTGGGATAAGTACGGTGACAGAAAAATATTTTATCAAAAAATATCATTTCCATTGCCTTTCGGTGCGTCATGGGAAAAATGGAACCTCTCACTTCTTGGCAGATACGACGTCGGCGGTGATAAATTCTCATCTCTGAAATGCGTACTTACATACAACAAACACTGTATGAGCTGGGAACTGTGGTTCGGACAGAACTTTACCAAAGATGAAACTAAGATAGGGCTTACATTCTACCTTAACGCATATCCGCAATACAGAATAGGTGTCGGCGAAGAACAGACATCGGATAAGAATCAAGGAAACGCTGATAAATTCAATTTTGACAGATAAACACGGCAGCGGCTTCCGCTGATTAGATGTGCCGGATGCTAAACAGGCAGTCCACGACTGGGGCGTAGGCGTATATCAATACGTTGGAGCCACAGGCGCGGACTGTCTGTGACGCACGGCTGAGATAGGAAATCTCTGATTTCCGTGAGCGAAGCCGGTTTGTTCATCAGACGGTGCATATAATCAGTGGTTCCTCAAATATACGGTGAAAAATTATAACTGACGAGGTAATCAAAATGAAAATAATCGTTCTCTGCGGCGGTACAAGCCCCGAACGCGAAGTGTCGCTCAATTCCGGAAAAGCGGTAGGAGATGCACTGCGTGAATTTGGTCACGATGCCGAAGTCGTTGACATAACATCAATATGTGAATTTCTCTCAGATCGGAAAAATTACAAAGCAGACGGTGTCTTTATTGCACTTCACGGCGGTTGGGGCGAAGACGGAAGACTTCAGGCCGCTTTGGAAGCATTTGAAATTCCCTTTACAGGCTCCGGCTCTGCGGCATGTATGCTTGCAATGGACAAAAGTGCGGCAAAACTTGCATTTGCGGATGCGGGCGTACCCGTTCCGGAAGGATTTACGGCGACAAAGAAAAACAATAATATAGACCGTGCCGAAGCGCTGCTCAAAAAAACAGGCAAAATCATAGTAAAGCCCAACGGAGGCGGAAGCACCGTAGGTGTAACTCCGCTGACCGATATAGATGACTATATGCACGCGCTTGAACTTTCATGGCAATACGAAGAAAAGGCTCTCGTTGAAGAATTCATAGACGGAGAAGAAATAACAGTGCCGCTTGCGGAAAACGCGCACAACCAAACATTCACGCTGCCTGCGATCCACATTAAACCAAAAGTCGGATTTTACGACTACAAAAACAAATACACCCACGGCAACACAGAATACATCTGTCCCGCTGATCTGCCTGACGAAATCACCGGCAGACTGAGCAAGCTTGCGATTCTCGCACATAATTCACTCGGCTGCAGAGTCTACAACCGCATAGACTTCCGTCTCTCGCGCGACAACAAATTATACGCGCTTGAATCAAACACAGCCCCCGGAATGACATCAACAAGCCTCGTGCCAAAGGCGGCAAAGGCGTACGGCTACACATTCGGAGGTTTTTTGGACGAGATCATAAGAACATCATTTGCCATAGACCGTTGGAAAAAATAACACGCAGATTGACAGTTTTCATCTCACCCCATCGCCGTCGGAGTTTTGCGCATTGCACATCAGACCGTTTAACGGTAAAATAAACACATAAAGAAAAAAGGGAGATGTTGCAGATGGGCTATGTTGAAAAAGAATGGAAGAAAGCAACAATAACAGATAACTTCATGTTCCGTCTTGTCATGGAAAGCGAAGAGCTGTGCAAGACGCTCATTGAAAGAGTGCTTAACATCAAAATCGGCGAACTGCAATACGTTGAGCCCGAGAAAAGCTTTGAGTTAAAGCTTGACGGCAAAGGCACAAGGCTTGATTTATACGTTACTGACGAAGACGGCACAGCGTATGACGTTGAGATGCAAACCAACAACAGCTCAACGGAACATTTGGGCAAACGTACACGTTACTATGGCCAGGGAGCCGAAATCTCGCGAGCCGCAAGGCGAAGCGAATTTCGTGCGAGGTCGGCTATGCATGCGGAGCGAAGCGGAGTCGCACCAGTCAGTAATGGACGGAGACGCACTGAGAAAAGGTGCGTTCTATCGTGACCTTCGCAAGAGTGTCATTATATTTATATGCACCTTTGACCCCTTCGGAGAGAACCTCGGCAAATATACATTCAACAATATATGCGAAGAGAAAAAAGACCTCTCGCTCGGTGACGAGTGCACAAAGATATTCATAAACTCCAAAGGCATAAGAGACAACCTCAGTAAAGACCTTTGGAAGCACTGATTAATGCACATTTGACAGATAAACACGACCGCATCTTCCGCTGATTAGATGTGCCGGATGCTAAACAGGCAGTCCGCGACTGGGGCGGAGGCGTATATTCATACGTTGGAGCCACAGGCGCGGGCTGCCTGTGACGCAGACGGTGCATATAATCAGTGGCGCCCTCACATGCCTTATGGACTACATAGAAAGCGGCAGCCCACAAGACGACTTCACAAAAACACTGAACGAGCGTGTAGAAATACTTCGTTCGGACAACGGATTGGAGAGAAAATACATGACCATGCAGC
>JAUNMU010000125.1 GCA_030531745.1 Synergistes sp.
TTTTTTAAGAGGAGTAATGGAAATGGCATTTTTAACAGACATTGAGATAGCGCAACAGACAAAAATGGAGCCTATAACGGAAGTTGCGAAAAAACTTGACATTGACGCGGATGACCTTGAGCTTTACGGAAAATACAAGGCTAAGGTGTCATTTGGTCTCTGGGACAAAGTAAAAGACAATGAAGATGGCAAGCTTATTCTTGTGACCGCGATAACACCGACACCGGCGGGCGAAGGCAAGACAACAACATCGGTCGGTCTTGCACAGGCACTTGCCAAGCTCGGCAAAAAAGTGACGCTTGCACTGCGTGAGCCTTCACTCGGTCCCGTCTTCGGTATAAAGGGCGGAGCGGCAGGCGGCGGATACAGCCAAGTCGTTCCTATGGAAGACATCAATATCCATTTCACAGGCGACTTCCACGCGATCACGTCAGCCCACAACCTCCTTGCTGCTATGCTTGACAACTCAATCCAGCAAGGCAATCCGCTCAACATAGATTCGCGTAAAATAGTCTTGAAACGTGTCCTTGATATGAATGACAGGGCTCTGCGTGACATAGTCATAGGTCTCGGCGGCAAACCGAACGGTGTACCGCGTCAGGACGGATTTGACATTACAGTGGCATCGGAAGTCATGGCGATACTCTGTCTTTCAAAAGATATAGAGGATCTTAAAGAGCGTCTTGCCAATATAATAGTTGCCTACACATACGATGACAAGCCCATAACAGCGCGCGACCTTGAAGCACAGGGAGCAATGGCGATGCTTCTGAAAGACGCCATAAAGCCAAACCTCGTCCAGACAATAGAACACGTCCCCGCGTTTATCCACGGCGGCCCGTTTGCAAACATTGCACACGGCTGCAACAGCATAATGGCGACAAAATACGGTCTCAAACTCGCCGATTACTTTGTAACCGAAGCAGGATTTGCAGCAGACCTCGGCGCGGAAAAATTTCTTGACATTAAGTGCAGACTTGCCGGACTCAAACCATCCGCAGTTGTCATCGTTGCCACGATTCGCGCACTTAAGATGCACGGCGGCGCGTCAAAGGAAAACCTCGGCAATCCCGATATGAAGGCACTTGAGGCTGGGATCCCCAACCTTGAAAAGCACGTTGAAAATATGCTCTCATTCGGTCTTCCCGTTGTCGTTGCCCTTAACGCATTCCCGACCGACACCAAAGAAGAGCTTGAGTTTATTCAGAAGAAATGCGCGAAGCTCGGTGTTCCAGTTGTGGAGTCCGATATATGGGCAAAAGGCGGAGAGGGCGGCATAGAGATGGCGCAGGAGGTCATAAAGGCCTGCGACAAACCGAATACGTTCCATCACCTTTACGATGTGAAACTTTCTCCGAAAGAGAAAATCACTGCAATAGCCACGAAGATATACGGAGCAGACGGAGTTGTCTTTACCGATAAAGCCGAAAAAGACCTTAAGAAGATCCATGACCTCGGCAAAGATGATCTTCTCATCTGCATGGCAAAGACGCAGGCATCAATATCAGACGACCCCAACAAAAAAGGCCGTCCGACAAACTTCAAACTTACAGTGCGCGAAGTGCGTCTCTCTGCCGGTGCCGGTTTTATAATCCCGATAACAGGCTCTATCATGACAATGCCCGGCCTTCCGAAACGTCCGGCCGCGTGCAATATAGACGTTGACGCAAACGGAAAGGTCAGCGGTCTTTTCTAAAGAAACACCAAACAATGCGTTTTTGGCAGATAGATACAACAGCGGCTTCCACTGATTATGATCAGCGCGAAGCCGCTGTTGCGTTTATCACTCTATAATGAATTATTGCTCCCCAAATAAATTGGATCATCAATATATGCACAGTCATATCAACAAATCGGCTTCGCTCACGCAAAATCAAAGTTTTCCTATTTCAGCCGTGCGTTACAGTCATTCATCGCTGTGCGGATGGTGCTTATAATAAGCGGCGACTTAAGGAAACACATCAATCGGTGTCTCCTTAAGTCGCCCATTAAAATCGTTCAGCATTCGGCATTTCAGACTACGCTGCTGTGCGATCGGTAAAGCGAGTATATCGCATAATTTGCGAAATATCGGTTGTTTTTTATTTTCCGCTCAGTGTATCCTCAACGGCTTTCGGGTAATGTTTTTCTATTTCGGCGAGTGCGGCTTCCATTCTTTCGGTACACTCTTTCACGAAAGTCTGATCTTTTACTCCAGGGAGGTTTATGCGGACGTTATATGATGCAGCCTTTGCACCGGCTATCGCAAGAAGTGAGGCAACTCCTGCATCGCTCAGCGCGTTGGGGTTGCCGTATTTTGCAGCTTCGTCTGCGTAGGTGGCAAGTTTGACGCACGTTTCAAGTGTTGTCAAGGGAACAAGTGTTGCACCTTTTGCCGCGTTTTCCATTGCCTCTCTGCGTGCAGCCTTCTCTTCCTCTGTGGCTTTGGGCATCTTGAGTGCGGTCATAAATACGTCAAATGATTCTGTGTCCTCATTCATGAGTGTCACAAATCTGTTTTGAAGTGCCTTGCCATCTTTAATAAGCATATCGGCCTTTTCCCAGTTTTCTTTGTATTTTTCTTTGCCCGTTGTGAGACAACCCACCATTACGGTAAGTGCGGCACCGAGGGAGCCGCAGAGTGCAGCAACACTCCCGCCTCCGGGTGCGGGGGAATCGGAGCCGAGTTCGTTTATGAATGCGCCTACTGTCATTTCTTCAAATTTCATAGATGATTCTCCTCGTTTTTTGTTCTTTACTTAAGGAAACACTGATTAATTCATTTTTGGCAGATAAATACGATAGCTGCTTCCGCTGATTATAAGCAGACGACAGAAATCTTTGATTTCTTGTCGGTCGCTTAGTATGTTCATCAGATGTGCCGGATGCTAAACAGGCAGTCCGCGACTGGGGCGGATAAGTGACGCAG
>JAUNMU010000126.1 GCA_030531745.1 Synergistes sp.
GAAGCTGCGACATGAAAAGAATCTTTGCTCTGATGGCTCTTGAAATAGACAAAGGAATCGTAACCATAACCGCAGAAGGAGAGGATGAGATCGAGGCTGCAAATGCAATAAAGGAATTCTTTGAAATCAATCTGTAACACACAGCAGAACTGCGGTATAAAATATGACAAAAGCGGCTTCGCATTTAACTCATGCGAAGCCGCTTGATTTTAACTATAGACTATACCCGACAGCGACTAATCAGCCGTAACTGCTATGTCTTTCTGTGCCTGCGCCGGATCAATGTGGATACCCACACCCATCGTTGAGGTAAGGGAAATGCTCTTAATATACGTTCCTTTCACTGTCGCGGGACGTGCCTTCACGATAGCACGAAGCAAGGCCTTAACGTTTCCCATGAGATTCTCAACGGGGAATGAAGCTTTTCCGACAGCATTGTGAGTGATAGCAGTCTTATCAACGCGGAACTCAACACGGCCGGCTTTGATCTCTTTGATGGCATCTGCCACAGCGAATGTTACAGTGTTCGTTTTAGCACTCGGCATAAGCCCACGCGGACCGAGGACTTTACCAAGACGTCCGGCAACTTTCATAATATCCGGTGTAGCGATAACCGCATCAAAGTCAAGTCTGCCATTCTGTATCTCTGCCACTAAATCTTCTCCGCCGACGATATCCGCACCGGCATCCTGAGCTTCCTTCTGCTTCTCACCAAGGGCAAGAACGGCCACTTTCTTCGTGTGACCTGTACCGAAGGGAAGAACTATAGTACTGCGTACCTGCTGGTCTGCGTGACGGGGATCAACGCCGAGACGGACGTGGAGTTCAAGGCTCTCGTCAAATTTTGCCGTAGCACACTCTTTTGCAAGTGCCACTGCCTCGTCAAGAGAATACAGTTTGAGTTTGTCTACTTTTTCAAGCAGAGCTTTGTAACGTTTTCCGACTTTTGCCATTATAATTCCTCCTTGTGGTATAGCGAGATCCTTTGCGGATGCTCTTCCACTCTCTGAAAAATATTCAGATATTTAATTAACCTACGACATCAATGCCCATTGACCTTGCAGTGCCTTCAATCATCTTCATTGCTGCTTCAATGTCGTTGGCGTTAAGATCGGGCATCTTAAGTGCGGCTATCTCCTGCACCTGCTTCTTTGTCAGTTTGCCGACTTTATCCTTATTCGGAACAGCCGAACCCTTGTCCTTACCGGATGCCTTCTTTATAAGGACACTTGCCGGCGGCGTCTTTAATACAAACGTAAAACTGCGATCAGCATAAACTGTGATGATAACAGGAATTATCATCCCAACCTGATCTGCTGTCTTTGCATTGAACGCCTTTACAAACTCCATAATGTTAATGCCACGCTGTCCAAGCGCAGGGCCAACCGGCGGTGCCGGAGTGGCCTTACCTGCAGGGAGCTGGAGTTTAAGCTCACCTATAACCTTTTTGGCCATGATGTTTCCTCCTTAAGATTAAGGCCTTCATCATACAGAAGGCAATTATTCAGTTGTCAATGTGCGCGTCTAAGAAAATTGCCGAATAACTAAATCTTTTCAAGGTCAGTGTAATCGGTCTCTATATCCTGTTCTCTGCCGAAGAGAGTTCCGCGGAATTTTATCTTCGCCTTGTCAATATCTATCGCCACTACTGGACCGCTCTGACCGGCAAACGGTCCATTCTTAACCTGAACCATATCGCCGATCTCAAACTCAACTTCAACCTTCGGCCTTGCATCTTTGCCTACCTTGGCAAGAATATCATTGGCCTCTTTCGGCGTGAGAGGGATAGGATGGTTTCCGGAGCCTACAAAGCCGGTTACGCCGGGTGTATGTCGGACAACATGCCACGATCCCTCGTCAAGTATCATTTCAACCAAGACATAGCACGGAAAAATGCGCCTCTTAATGTGCTTTGATTTTCCGTCTTTCTTGATCTCCCTGTCCTCTTCGGGAACGAGTACATTAAAGATTCTGCCATCCATATTCATATTTGGAATCCGCTTTTCTATATCGGCCTTAACCCTCTTCTCGTAGCCGGAATAGGTCTGGACTATATACCAACGGCGTTCCTGTGTATTTCCGAACAAATCACCCATACTGATAAGAGAGCGTAACCTCTCTGCACCTCCACATTAGAGTTGATTTCAGAAACCAAAATTTCTTTCAACGTGCGCAGCTGCCGGAACTAAATCAGATTAGAGAAAATTCCGGTAAGCAACAAATCTACCAAACCGAGGTAAATCGCCGAGATAGCCGTTACGACAAGAACAACTACTGTTGAATACCAAAGCTGCTGTTTTGTCGGCCACGCTACTTTGTTAAGTTCAGCTTTCGACTCTCGGATGTAGCCGAGGACTTTATCCATTACCCCGACCTCCTCATTCGTTTGACTTTATACTTTTTCCCCTGTAAGCCCCACCGTGAGACAATAAAAATGGCAGGCCTGGAAGGATTCGAACCCTCAACCCCCGCATTTGGAGTGCGGCGCTCTAACCAGTTCGAGCTACAGACCTGCATTACAGGGGGGATTATACACTATTTACACTCTTTATGCAAGGTGTGTTTTTCACAAAATCTACAGAATTTTTTCTTCTCCAGCTTTTTCTGCGCCTTTTTCTTATTCACAAGTGTGACATAATTGCGGCGTTTACACTCTGTGCACTGAAGTCCTACGATGTCAGCCATTTTATTCACTCCTGACAAATGCTAAATTCACACGGGGCGAAAGAATCGCCCCTGTATACTACATTATTCTATGATCTCGGTGACAACGCCGGATGCAACCGTGTGACCGCCTTCGCGTACTGCGAAGCGAAGTCCGAGCTGCATTGCTATCGGTGCGATGAGCGTTACTTCAAATGTGCTGTTGTCTCCGGGCATTACCA
>JAUNMU010000032.1 GCA_030531745.1 Synergistes sp.
TGGTTATTCGTCGCCTGCCGCCTTTGTTATCATTCTCTCAAGGTAGCGCGATTTAAGCTGCGCCTGTGCAAATGAACGCTGCAGACCGGGCAGTTTCAAAATTGCGCCGAGTACACCTCCGAGAAGTCTGTGACTGAATAGGACTTTGTTGTCAAATATCAGCTCCTGAAGTTTGCCGCGCTCTGTTGCCATGGCAACAACTTTATGTGTTGTGTCAAGCGGAGTTATCAGTCTGTTGGGTCGTGACTTAAGCTGCAAAGCCTTTGTCGGGCAGTGTTTTATACATACTCCGCAGCCAATGCATCTCTCAGGTATTACATGAGCCTTCTTTATACCATCTTTTTCAATCATTTCAATAGCGTTCACGGGGCAGATCTTTTCGCACTTGCCGCAGCCTACACATTTGGCGTTGTCTATCTCCGAAATGAAGTTTGAGCATATTGTCTGCGCAACACCGAAGCGTTTTATGGCAAGCAGCGCCTCACAGCAGCATGAGCAGCAGTTGCATATAAAGTTCACCCTTTTGCGAACGTTTTCGCCAAACTGAACAAGATTATGTTCGTAAGCCAGGGCAAGCAGATCGCGGCACTCCGATGCGTCCACCTGTCTTGCATGGCCGTATTTGATAAGGGTAGCGGCGCTCGTGTTGAATGTCATGCAGATGTCCATGGGCGCATCGCAGACGGTACCTGCGTGCATTGCCTTGTGTCGGCAGTAGCACATGCTTATGCCTATGTGCGATGCCGTGTCTATGACGTTTGTGGCGCGTTCGTAATCTAACACATGAAGAGCATATTCGTCAGGTATCTGCGGTTCTTGCGGAAATATTCTGCCCATCTGTATATCTCCGCCGCAGACGAGGTCGCGCATAAAATCTTCTTCAACAGTTATGTACTGATAGAAGAGTTCGCTCAAAGTTTTTTGGTCAATGTCCTTACGGACACGCATAAGCGAAAATTCAAAGAAGCCTGCCATAGGCGGCGGTACGGCGTATATCTGTTCGCCGTTCTGCTCTATGTCAACGATTATCGCGCGGCTTGCAAGAGCATCAAGATTTTTCTGTGCCTCACACTCCGACATTTTCCACACTTCGGCAGCTTTTTTTACATCAAACGGCTTTATTGGGAGCTGAGCCATAAGCCCCGCTTCTTTTTCGGTCATAAGTATCTTCAAAATGTCGTAAAGCAGTTTTGATTCCGGCGCTCCCTGTGGGAAACGGTTAAGTCTCTCTATAAGCCTTGTGTAGGGGGAACCGTGTGTAAGATTGTGTCCCATAAAATCACTCCCAAATGAAAATCAATTTTTTCATTATTTTTTATTATACTCCTTCTTAAAAATTTTGCCCGCACTGTGGTAAAATGTTTTGTCAGCGATGAAGAGAAAGAGGGCTGACTGTGAATGACCGAGATACTCAAGGGAAAGCCGGTAATTGATAAATTAAATGTCCGTTTGAAATGCGAATGTGAGGAACTGAAAAAATCAGGCCTGTATCCTACGATCGCCATTGTGCGTGTCGGAGAAAACGCAGACGACATAACCTACGAACGCAGCGCGGAGAAGTGTTGCTGTGAGGCCGGTGTGCGCGTAAGAAAATTTACGTTCGGAGAAAGTATTTCCCAAGATGAATTTTTATCTTGCATCCAACGGATAAATAACGATAAAGATATTCACGGCGCGCTGATACTGCGCCCTCTGCCGCAGCATATTGACGATAGGACTGTTTGCCGCACGCTTTCGCCGGACAAGGATATTGACGGGATAACGGAATATTCAATGGCCGGAGTGTATTCTGATAAACCGGTCGGTTTTGCTCCATGCACAGCAGAGGCGTGCATTGATATGCTTGAGCATTACGGGATAGAGATCGCCGGAAAACGTGCGGTCGTCGTGGGACGCAGTTTCGTGGTTGGCAAACCTGCGGCAATGATGCTGCTGAAACGCAATGCAACTGTAACTATATGCCACACAAAGACAAAGAATCTCGCGCAGATATGTCGCAGTGCAGATATACTTGTTGTTGCGATAGGTCACGCAAAGATGATAACCTCAGAATATTTATCAGAGGGACAGACGATAATTGATATAGGCATAAATGTTGATGAAAACGGCAAAATATGCGGAGATGTTGACAGTAAGTCGGCGGAGGGATTAGCTCACGCAATCACTCCGGTTCCCGGTGGCATAGGCCGCATTACAACGGCAGTCCTTGCCAAACACGCGGTTGAAGCGTGCAGACGTCTGTCGTGCAAATGAAACAAAAATCGGCGGGCTGCCCTATTCCACGAGCAACCCGCCTGTTTATTTTACGGTGTTATTTCATTCCATCCAACGCTCCATATTCTTAATAAAAAGGTGATGCATAGCCTGAGCCACAGGGCCGGGCTTGCCGTTTCCTATTTTTATTTTTCCTACGCGCACAACAGAGCGTACCTCTTTCAGAGAACCTGTTATGAACGCTTCGTCAGCCTCCGCAAGCTCATTCTCAAGCGGACAGCGTTCCTCAACAGAAAATCCGTTTTCTCTCGCAAGAGTGAGAATTATCTCACGAGTGACACCTTTCAGCACTTTGCTTTCCGGTGCGGTTATAAGTTTTCCGCCCTTGCACATAAAGAAATTGCTGCTCAGAGCCTCCGTGATCTCTCCTTCGGGAGTGATGTAAAGCGTCTCAAAATTATTTCTGTCAGATTTGGAGAGAGGAATGAATCCAAAGAGGTAGTTTGTACTCTTTATGGATGGATAGGGGCGCGCAACGCGGTTAGGCTCCAATTCCACACCGTTTTGTCTCTCCTCTTCCGATATTTTGTGGATATCGGAATCAAAGACCACAAAGAATCGCGGCTTCGGAAATTTCCCGCCATCGTTAATATCTCCGCCTGTAATGTACGGCTTGATTATGCCGTCAAATTTTTTGTTTTCTTCGCGCGAAAGCCATTCCCGTGCGATCAATGGGATTCTTGCAAGAATATCTTCTGCCGCAATGCCCGCACCATCCGCACTCAAAGCAAGTCTTTCAAGATGAAGTGAGAGCGCAAAGGGTCTCCCTTCATACACTCTTATAGATTCAAACGCGCCGACACCACGTTGTATCGCAAGATCCGTGAGAGGCAAAGCACATTCGGAAATCGGCCTGTATTCTTCGTTGTAAAAACAAACTGCCATAACAAATCCCTCGTTTCATAAATCACTACCGTGAAGTATATCACCGCAGCGCACCAAAATCCATTGTCAAAAATGCTGTGTGTGACACACAGCTTAAAATTTACACTCTTAAAAAAACATTATCTTAAGGCATACCCCGTACCCTATGAAAAGGCTTAAAAGCACGGCAGCGGAGAGCATATCTTTCTGTCTGCGAACATCTTCACGGTACGCCGGTCCGTAAAGCGTGTCTATGACCTCTTCAACAGCAGTATTTACAAGCTCAATCACCAAGGGAAAGAGTGCGGCAAGAAATACCGAAAAAATATCTTCCGCACACTTCCCCAACGCCGCAGCCAAAACAGGTGCAGCTACAGCCGCAGCCGACTCTTGCCTTACGGATCTCTCCGATACAAAAGCACGGGTAAAACCGTTAAGCGAATAGAAAGTTTTTGCAAAAAGTCCTTTGTTCTTCCAAGACAACACTATCGCATCCCTAAGCACAAGAGATCAAGTGTATTATTTCCGCTTCTCGCGCAGAATGACAAAATCCTCATTATCGTCATCATCATCGTCATCATCGTTGTCGTCTTTTTCTCCGCTGTTCTCCTTATCGCTGTCGTTCGCTCCCGCCTTGCTGTTCTTTGCGGCATTTGAGAGATACGCTTCAAGCATTGCGGCTATTGCGTCGTTTTTTTCGCCGCTGTCAACTTTAATGAATTTACGGACAAGCCCTTCAACAAAATAATTTGTGTCGGCTATGACGATCTCTTTATTTTCAAGCATTTCCTCTTTTATCTCACTTGCAAAGCGTTTTTCCAACATCTCATCGGGCATGGCCGATTTTTCGGCATCCTTCGAATCTTTGTCTTTTTCTCTATCCTTTTCAGGACCGCCTATCTCAACGATTATCTGATTATTCGTCTCTTTGGCGTTCAATTCTCTTATCAGCTCTTTGAATGAGGATATAGCGCGTATGCCTGTAAGAAGAGGCTCGTTATCCGGTTCTTCTATTCCTCCGCCGCGTGCGTTGATTTCACAGTATCCGATAACATCCTTAGGCACAGCAAGTTCAAATGTCTTTACGACCGACCTTCTTCTCCATGGGCGGAATGTGACGTTTACTTTGAGTTTGTCACCGGGCTTGTAACTTTCTTTTTCATCCGGAATCTCTATTTTTTCAATATATACAAGCCTCGGAGACTTTGTCATTTCAACGGTGACTTCAACCCCGTAGGGACTGATCTCGCGGAAATGGTTAAACGCAAGTATTTTGCCCTCTGCTTTTATCTCTTTCTGCATTGATTTTACAACGTCTTTTGATGAGAAGAAGATGTTCTTGCGCTGCCATGCCGGATTCATATTTCCTCCCGACACTTTGTATGTCACCAATGCAGTGCCAGCACCTTTCTGTGCCCAAAGCATATCTATCACACCAAGAAGTGCATCCGCTCCGACCGTTGTACCGATAAACGGATCTGCAACGGTCTGGAAACGCTTTACGGCTCTTTCTCCGTTATCCATATTATGAAATTTAACGGTATAGCTTGACGCAGCTCCGATCTTGCCAATATATCCGCTTATTGCCTCCGGCCTGTCCTGCGTCACAAGTCCCGCTATGCTGCCAAATGTACCTAATTTGAATGAATTTAGCATGCTCGGTACTATCTTAAATATTTTTGCCTCCGCAAGGGCATACGACACAGCGCCTTTGTTGAACATCGGGTGCGCAAAGGCTAAGAATCTCCCGTCCTTGGAAACTGTGGTAAGTGTACCTATTCCTCCTGCCATAACATCTCCCCATATAATGGCCGCACCCATTGCCGCACCCGGTTTCGGCTTCCAGGCAAGGTTTATCCCTCCAAAATCACCACCCGCACCAAGCGGCACGGCATCCGTACCAAGGTCTGCCCCTATGCTCTTTGTGTATCTGTCGCTTATGCCGTCAACGGTAAGGGGCATTGTCTTTTTTATGATAACGCCGCTTTCAAGGGCATCTTCAAAGTTTATTTCAGTCCTACCGCAAATTGCTTCAACATTATCCGCAGACAGATCTCCTGACACAGCAACATCAGATGAAATAGCTGCATCACACGACACAACCCTGTCACGCGATGCAAATTCATCAACTGAAATTACTCCGTCAACAGATATTATTTCATCGCCGGATCTTGACACAGCCACGTCAGGTGAAGCGACAGCGTCACACGATACCGTTTCGTCACGGGAGACGGCTTTATCACCGGATAATACGATCTTATTTTCCGCACCCTCAGCCTTGTCAACAGCTTTTGGGATCTTAAACGACGGTATTTCGTCTTTCCAATCGGCTGCTTTCATCATTTCCTCTATAGGCGTCACAAGCCCTAAATTATGATCCGCAAATCCCCAACCGTAACCGATAGCCCCGATAATCTTACCGTCAACATAGACCGGAGAACCGCTCATCCCTGCCGCTATTCCGCCGTTTGCACGGACTTTTTTATCAAGCACTTCAATGAGGATAAAGGCATTGGGCTTGCTTTTTTTCGGTATTACACCAAGAATCTTTACCTTAAAGGATGAAATCTCGGTGCCCTTTATAACGGTCTTTGCATATCCCGTCATTCCAGCTTTAACGCTTTTGATCGGCATAATGGGATTCGCAGGCACAAATTTTCCCGCCGCCGCAAGCTCTGCCGCAAGCAGAAGCGACAATACCGTCAGTGATATTATTTTTATGATTTTAGTCATTATAACGTCTCCTGCTATGAATTTTTAAGGCTTCTGAGATATGACATCACAAGGTTGTCAATTTCTCCGTCAAGTACCGCATAAACATTGCCGACTTCAAATCCAGACCTGTGATCTTTCACCAACTGAAAAGGTTGAAGCGTGTATGAACGAATCTGACTGCCCCATGCGATTGTGCGTTTTTCGCCCTGAATGTTGTCAAGTTCCTCCTGACGTTCACGCATTGTCTTTTCAAAGAGTTTTGAGCGCAAAACCTGCATTGCCGTAGCTCTGTTCAGGTGCTGAGAACGCTCGGTCTGACAGCTGACGATTATGCCGCTCGGTATATGCGTTATGCGAACAGCACTGTCAGTCATATTGACGTACTGACCGCCCGCTCCGCTCGCCCTGAAAGTATCCATCTTCAGATCCTCCGGACGAATCTCAATTTCAACGCTCTCAGGAAGCACAGGCACAACTTCAACCGACGCAAAGCTTGTGTGTCTTTTCTTTGCGGCATCAAACGGCGAAATGCGGACAAGCCTATGGACTCCCTGTTCTCCCTTAAGATAGCCGTAAGCGTAATCTCCGCTTATAGAGACAGTCACGCTTTTTATTCCTGCCTCCTGATCTGGCAATTCGTCAATCAGCTTCACAGTGTACCCGTGGCGTTCCGTCCAACGCATATACATTCTGTAAAGCATTTGCGTCCAATCCTGAGCATCAAGACCTCCGGCACCGGAGTGAACAGTCATTATCGCATTGCACGAGTCATACTCACCGTCAAGCAGAATCAATATCTGATAATTTTCAATATCCTTTAACAGAATATCGGCACGCGAATAAAATTCTCCCTCAAGCTCTTTATCACTCTCTCCGGAAAGCATCTCGCAAATCGTTTCAAGGTCACTCAATTCGCTTTGCATTGCAGCGGCCTTATCAATGCGCATTTGCACACGCGAAAGCTCTTTGCTTATGTTCTGTGCTTCGGGCAAATTCCAAAATCCGTCTTTTTCCGTAAGCTTGTTTAATGCTTTAAGTTTGTCTTCGGCCGAACGCAAGTCAAAGACTCTCACGCAATTCATCAAACGACGAACGCAGGTTTGATAAAACTGTTGTCATTGGCAGCAGCACCATCAATAACCCCTCCCCAAATATAATATACGCAGTATTATAATCTCAAAATACCAAATGCGTATATAATTTTTATGTAAAAACAAAAATACATTGGGAGTGACAACATGGCATTGTACGACATAGACGCAAAAAGGATAGAAAGCCAACTGAGCAACAACAGATATTTTCAAAGATTCATATATCTTGACGAAACGTACTCCACTCAAGTGTACCTTAAAAATTTAGCAAAAGAAACGTTCGGAGCAATAGCACTGGCTGAGACGCAAAGCAACGGAAGAGGCAGACAGGGCAGAAGTTGGCAGAGCGTGAAGGGCAAAAACCTCACGTTTTCCATTCTGCTTCACCCTAACATAAAACCGACCGAAGCCCAGCTTATCAGCCTCACCGCGGGAATGGCAATGAAGAAAACACTGACAGAGATATGCCGGACAGAATTTCACCTTAAATGGCCAAATGATATTTTATGCGGCGGCAAAAAAATTTGCGGCATAATCACGGAAGCGGCAAGCACTGCAGACAGAATTTTATATGCAGTGACTGGGATTGGTCTTAACGTAAATATGGAGAGATCGGAGATACCGAAAGAGTTATCGGACATTGCGACATCACTTGCAATAGAAGCGGGGAAAAAATATTCACGTGAGGACGTTCTGCTTAAATTTATATGCAACTTTTCCGAATACATCGCTTTATTCAACTCATGCGACACAGCTGCGATCATAGATTCTTACAGAAAGCAATGTGACACTATCGGTCGTACAGTGCGTGTTATATGCGATGACAAAACTCTGTACGGAAGAGCCTGCGGAATAACAGATGAGGGCGCGATTATCATAAAGACAGACCAAGGCACTATGACATTTGCCGCAGCAGACATAGTTCATCTTCGTATGCACGACACGGCAGAATGATTTTCCTAAACGCAAAACTCTTGATTTTTTGAAGTTTTGCGTTTAAATTCTCTCATTGAGTTGTAAAACCTCCGTTAAACATTTGAAGTTGCGA
Organism: Synergistes sp.; assembly: GCA_030531745.1. GTDB lineage: Bacteria > Synergistota > Synergistia > Synergistales > Synergistaceae > JAUNMU01. Next base: position 7,993 of record JAUNMU010000032.1, read on the forward strand.
ATTGTCTGAAAATTTATTCCCGTGACGACAAAAATGTTTTCCTTGACATAAACAAAAAAAGTTGATATACTTTCCCCTGTTGAGGCGGCATAGCCAAGCGGTAAGGCAGAGGACTGCAAATCCTTTATCTCCAGTTCGATTCTGGATGCCGCCTCCATTTTTTTACCCTTTTAACTTTACATCACGATTTTGTTGATCATCTATGCAGATAGAGGGCAGAGGAATGTTCTTCCTCTGCCCTCTCGGTGTTTTTACAATTCAAATTGTGCAAAGCAGCGCAGATTATCTACGATATATTTTCTTTCGCGTTGTCCATCGGTGCACTGAATTTTCTGTTATCCGCAGCTTCTGAGACATCGGGACCCGTGATCTCACGTTCATCTTTTATCTCGTTCGGGTCAGAGTTGTCCCTCGGATATCCGAGCATAGCATCAAGCTCTTCGCCTTCAAGAATCTCTTTTTCAAGAAGTTCTGATGCGATCTTTTCAAGAACTTCACGGTTTTCCGTGAGAATTTTCTTTGCGCACTCCATTGCCCCGTCAACAATTTCCCTGATTTCCAAATCAATCGTATATGCAATCTTTTCACTGTAATTGCGATCGTTCATTATGTCACGACCGAGGAAAACTTCACGTTCCTTGCCGCCGAGTACCACAAGCCCTAATTTTTCACTCATTCCATACTGTGTCACCATTTGACGAGCCATCTGCGTTGCACGTTCAAGATCATTTGATGCACCGCTCGTTACATCGCCGAAACGAATCATTTCAGCAACCCTTCCGCCCAAGAGTACAGTGATCTTACCGCACAACTCTTTGCGCGACACAAGGAATCTGTCCTCGTCGGGAAGCTGCAATGTATAACCGAGTGCTGCATGCCCGCGCGGGATTATTGAAATCTTATGCACCTGATCAGCCCCATCTGTCTTTGACGCCACAAGAGCGTGACCGGCTTCATGATAGGCTATGATCTTGCGTTCTTTCGGACTGATCACACGGCTTCTGCGTTCCGGCCCGGCCATAACTCTATCGGTAGCCTCCTCAAACTCAGGCATTTCAATCCTTTTCTTGCCTCGTCTCGCTGCAAGAAGAGCTGCTTCATTTGCAAGGTTGGCAAGATCGGCTCCGACAAATCCTGGTGTTCTGCGCGCAATAACGTCAAGGTCTATCGTCTCGTCATATTTTTTATTCTTCAGATGAACTTTCAGAATGTCGCGGCGACCGTTAAGGTCAGGTCTGTCAACGACGATCTGTCTGTCAAAGCGTCCGGGGCGCAGAAGCGCGGGGTCAAGTATGTCAGGTCTGTTTGTTGCCGCAATCATAATTATTCCTGTGCCGGCATCAAATCCATCCATTTCAACAAGAAGCTGATTCAGCGTCTGCTCTCTCTCATCATGCCCACCGCCCAATCCTGCACCGCGATGTCTTCCCACTGCGTCTATCTCGTCTATAAATATTATGCACGGCTGATATTTGCGGGCCTGTTCAAAGAGATCACGCACACGCGCCGCACCTACTCCGACAAACATTTCCACAAAATCGGATCCGCTCAGACTAAAGAACGGAACATCCGCTTCCCCTGCAGCCGCACGCGAAAGCAAAGTTTTTCCTGTACCGGGAGGTCCGAGCAAAAGCACACCACGCGGCACTCTTGCCCCTAACTTCGTGAACTTCATCGGATCTTTCAGGAAGTCAATGACCTCTTCAAACTCTTCTTTCGCCTCATCACAGCCTGCAACGTCTTCAAATGTGACTTTCGGACGGTTATCAATGAAGATTTTTGCCTTGCTCTTGGCATATTTGAATACGCCGGCACCCCCGCCTTGCATACTGAACATAAAATAGACCCAAACACCGATAAGCAAAAGCGTAGGCAACGCCGATGCAAGCATAGATGTGAGCCATGAATTTTTTGAGGGAGCTTCTATCTCCACGTCAACGCCCTTTTCGGCAATACGTGAAGGCAAATCGCCGACTTCAAGGATATATGTAACAAATTTTTTGCCCGATTTAAGTGTTCCGGAAATCTGCTCATTATTCACAACAGCATGAGTAATCTCACCACTGTCAGCCTGCTTCCAGAAATCACTGTATGTCAGCGTGACCGGCTCTTCTTTCACTTCGGGAACAGCATTATCAGGCCCCAAGAACACGTTTACAAGGCTCACTACCATGATTATAAGGACAATATACATCCCTACATTTTTAGAAACTTTCTTCAATATACTTTTTCCTCTCTTTTGTCAGAAGAGTTCTCTGGCACTGATTCATCAAATACAGGCTACTTCGTCACAGGCTCCGCAATGTGAAGTTCTTTCAGATCGCGGAATTTTGACGCATAATCCAAACCGTAGCCTATTACAAAATCATCCGGTATATCAAGACCTTTGTATTTGACATATACCTCATGCTCATGACGGTTCGGCTTATCAAATATCACACAGATGTCAACAGACTTCGCACCTAAATCTTCTAAATGTTTTTTTGCAAATTCAAGTGAAAGACCTGTTTCATATATATCCTCAACTATGATCACGTGCTTGCCCTTAACATCGGATGAAACGTCATTCACTATATTTACCTCGCCACTGCTCTTATCAGACATTCCGTACGATGATATTCTCATAAAATCAACACGAACATCAACGTCCGCTCCTATCTCGCGAACAAGGTCGGAGCAGAAAATAAACGCTCCTTTAAGAATACAGACACAAATCACTGTTTCCCCCTCATGATCTCTGCGAATTGCCTCGCCCAATTCTTTAACCTTGTTGTGTATCTCTTTCTTTGATATAAGAACGCGACCGATTTTATAGTCCACTTAAGGCACTCTCCTTAGTTCAGTATAATTTACTGTCACATTCAGTAATGATACCATAGATTTTATAATTTAGCCCACCACGGGAGAATAATTTTACTATTATTTTTCTTTCGTTCTTTCGCAGCGATAACATCGGCGCGGTGAAGCCACCCTATGCCGCGCTCGGAATAACAGACTTCTACATCGGATGCCCACTGGAAACGCCAACAGCCTCCGCGCCTAATCAGAGAACAGAGCGTCTCCGTCCTTTCTCTTGACAATGCAGGAAGTGAAAGCGCAGCACCCTGCATACGGACTGCACCGGCAAGCAGCGTTTCGGAAATTTTTTTTAATCCGTTTGTTTTCCACGCAGCAATAGCCGGCGGCTCGCTGTATGATATTTCGGAAAGTATTTCCGCGATCTTTTTTTCACGCTCTGCCATTTCCGCACGAACCTGCGCCGAAAGCCCAAGCATTACACTTTCAAAATTTTCATTCAGGTTTTCTTTGATCCATGGAATCAATATATTTCTTATTTTATTCCTCTTGTAATTATTTTCATCGTTTGTAAAGTCATCACACCACGCGATATTCTCGCGCAGCAAGATCTCACGCAGTTCACCTCGCGTGAAATCTATCACAGGTCTTACAATATTTCCTCTTCGTTCAGGTATTCCCCGCATTCCGGATATTCCGCAGCCGCGCGTCAGATTAAGCAGCTGTGTTTCAACAACATCATCGGCATTATGCCCCAATGCGATAAATGGCAGACAAAGCTTTCCGGCAGTCTCTTCAAAGTGCAAATATCTCAGTCTCCGCCCCGCCATCTCAAAAGATTCGCCCTTTAAGCGACATTTTTCAACATCGGCGGTCTTTATTGAAATTTCAACATCCCATTTTCGGCACAGTTCAGCCGCAAAAAGAGCATCCTTGTGAGACTCCCCCGCCCTTGTGCAGTGATCTAAATGAGCAGCGACAATGCGTCCTTTGAAATATTTTTTCATCAGCCACAGCAACGCAACGGAATCACCGCCGCCGGAGAGTGCGCAGACCACACCCTGCGCATCTTTCCATCCCTGACGTTCCGCTGCAGCCATAAACTTATTTCTGCACTCTGTCTCAGTCATTGTCCTCTTTTATGTGTTCCCTGCCGAATTTACACCATTCAATCAAAGTACACATACCGCACATTGGTTTTCTTGCGCTGCATATTCCGCGTCCGTGTTCAAGAAAATTAAGATGCCCACCGCGAAAACGTTCTTTGGGCAACACATTCTCAAGTCTTGCCTGTATCTTATCGGGAGACTCTTTTTCACCAGCCCAACCGAAACGCTTGCTGAGACGTGTTATATGTGTGTCAACAGGAAAACCCGCAAGACCAAGGTCAAAACATTCAACTATGGCTGACGTCTTAGGCCCCACCCCGGGCAGTGATGTTAAATATCTGCGTACATCCGGCTGATTCCACCCGCGCAGATTTTTCAGCGAATAATCTCCGAAACGTTCCTTCACCGCAGAAAGAATATCCTGTATTCTCTTCGGCTTCGTACTGCTCATTCCGGCAATGCGCACGACCTCTTTCAGCTCTTGCAAATCGGCGTCCGCCACATCAGCCCAACTTTTGTATCTTTCTCTCATATTCATATACGCTATATCACGCAGTTTATCGTTTGTATTCTGCGACAGGATAGTGAGCAGAAGATCATCAAGCGGCTCTTCATAGCAAAAATCAGACGCAGGGCGCGCTTCATTTCCGTAAAGCCTCTCCAAACCGTCCAATATCTCCTTTGCGTGATGTACTTCAGCCATTATTCCGCCTCTTTTTTGCTCGTTTTCTTTTTACCTGTCGGAGATTTCTTTTTTTTCTTGCGGGAAACGCGGTCTTCCATATCTTTTTTGTAACGGAAAGATCGTTCAAGCCACGCCTCAAGTGCCGCTTTCACACGTCCGTGTACGCTCTTCTTGGGATATTCGCCATTTTCGTCCGGAGTTCCGGCCTTGATCCCGCTTAAAATCTCAATACCTTCGTCTATCGTAGAGACACTCCATATGTGAAATTTCTTCTTTTTTACAGCATCGGTAACTTCGTGACTCAGCATAAGATGTTGTTCGTTTTGGACAGGTATCATTACGCCCTGCTTTCCGGTAAGTCCATGGAGTTTGCAATAGCGGAAAAATCCCTCAATTTTCTCATTCACACCGCCGATGGGCTGTATATAGCCCATCTGATCCACTGAACCGGTAACCGCGATATACTGCTTGAGAGGAATATCGGCAATAGCGGAAAGCAGGCAGTAAAGCTCGGTAGATGATGCGCTGTCACCCTCAATTCCACCGTACGTCTGTTCAAATGCAATTCTTGCGGTAATTGAAAGCGGATAATCCCTTGCATACATTCTTCCGAGGTAGCTTGAAAGAATCATAAGTCCTTTATTGTGAATGGGGCCTGTCATACGCACCTCGCGCTCAATATTAACGACCCCGTCTCCGCCCATAAATACATTTGCCGTAATGCGGACAGGTGAACCAAATGAGTGATCGATCAGCTGACATACAGTAAGACCATTGATCTGTCCAACCACTTCTCCATCCGTATCTATCCTGATCGTTCCGCCCTCATACTCTTCAAAATACTTATCCTCTGTAAGAGAATTACGGGTCATACTTTCACTTATGGCACGTCTGACATGCTCTGCGCTCACAAGTTTCTTCCTGTCACCTTTTGCGTAAGAGGCAGCTTCAACAAGAATTTCCAATATACTGTCCGTATGTAATGACAGTCTGTTCCTGTTTTCCGCAAGACGCGACGCCCATTCAATCACTTCACCTACAGCACCCGCAGTAAAATCCGGTGCGCCGTTTCGCTTAACAAATCCTGCCGTAAGCTGCGCAAGCTGATACTCACTCTCCGGCGTCCTCGGCATATCACTGTCAAACTCAGCCTTTACCTTAAAAACTTTCTGAAACTCAGGATCGTAAATATTCAGCAGATAATAAATATAGGGTGTTCCGACAAGCACAACTTTAACATTTATGGGAATAGCCTCCGGACAGAGTGACGACACGGGAATATAACCGAGCTGTTCGCCCAAATTCTCAATAGAAAGCTCATGGTAGCGCAGCACATGCTTAATAACATCCCACGACATAAATTGACGCACAAGTTCATCTGCATCAATGAGCAAAAAACCGCCGTTTGCTCTGTGGATAGAGCCGGGAACTACCTTGCGGAAATCAGTATAGAGATTGCCCTGTCTGCTCTCATAGTCCGTCTTGCCGACTAAATTGTAATATATTGGGTTTGTCTCGTTCACGACAGGCGCACCACCCTCGGGATTATTTGAGACAAACGCATTCACCTCATAGCGTGAAAAATCAACTTCGGCAGAATCATCCCTCACCGAGGCAAGGAAAGCGGCGAAATTTTCTTTTACATCCTCCGAAAATGCATCAAACCACTTTGAGAGTTTTTCATTCGGCTCAAACTTTGAACGCAGCTCGGCAACTATCGGCTCTATTGCAACGGTGCATATCTGAGCCTCAAGTTCCTTCACCTTCTCCTTTAATTTCTTCTCATGCTCGCGTATCACACGCAGTTTCTCAAGCGTCTTTTGCGAAATTTCCTCGGATACCTTCTGTAGAGCTTTCTGCTCATCATCACTCAGTTTTTCAAACTCCTCCTGCTGCATCTCACGCCTGACAGGTTCTTTTGCCTGAGAGACGGGCTCAGCCGCGGTATCCGTTTCGTTATCCTCAGCATCGTTTTGTGCATCAGTCGGAGCTTCCACGGGAGGCGCCATGATCAGCGGCAGATTCACAAATCCCTGAGGCGTCCTTTTTATTGAAAAATCCTTGCTTTCAGCCCACTTCTGCAATTCTTCCATAACCTTATTTACTTCGTCCTGGAATGTTTTCACAAGTTGAGCTTTATTATCCTCAAATTCGCTGTTCTCAAATGCCTTAACCAAAGCAGCCTTTAAGTCCTCAAGGGCAGTATCCGCATCATTTGCAAGCTGCTTCCCCTTCCCCGCCGGGAGACTTATGGAAAGCGGTGAGGAAGGATCATCAAAATTATAGACAAAGACCCAATCATCAGGCGCAGGCATATCCTTCGCAGCGTTCTTAAGCTCCTCAAGAACATAGCTTCTTCTGCCGCTCCCAGGCTCACCAACAACAAAAATATTATATCCACCGCTGTCAACGGAAAGGCCGAAATTAACAGACTTCACCACACGATCCTGCCCCATAAGCCCGGAAAAAGGCTCAATATCTTTCGTAGTCTTAAATCCGAGTATCTCCGGGGACGCAGCTCGGCGCAGTTTATCTGCCGCAAGTCTTTTATCTTTTATCAGAGACATGAGAATCCTCCTGTTAAATTCAATATCAAAGCATACGGACTCAGCCGCAGCACATATAATCTATAACAATAATCAATATAAGTCAAAGTTTTTATTACACAAAAGCAAAGGAGAACAACGGCACACGCTGTTCTCCTTGAGTTCTCGATTTCTCTTATAAAACAAAATATTATAAAGAAATACTGCTTAGTGAAGTTAGAGTTTTTCTACGTCGGAAGCCTGCGGACCTTTGTTGCCCTGAGTGATCTCAAAGCTAACTTTCTGACCTTCGTCAAGTGTCTTAAAACCTTCGCCCTGGATAGCGCTGAAGTGCACAAACACATCATTGCCTTCGTCTGTCGTGATGAATCCGTAGCCCTTCGTTGCGTTAAACCACTTTACTGTACCGTTGCTTTTCAAGGTGTTGCCTCCCAACAGGATATTATTTCATCGGTCATCGCCGATATATATACATTATACTTTAACAGAGACATTGTCAAGGTCATTTTCAAAATTTTACGAAATTATTTG
>JAUNMU010000033.1 GCA_030531745.1 Synergistes sp.
GTAAAAGTAAAAGTAAAAGTAAGAATCAAATCTTTACAAATCAAAAATACACACAAAAAAAACAAGTCACACAAGTTCGTGGCTTCCTTCGCTCCTATTGAAAAACACGATGTCTGCGGTAGAACATTTTTATGTGGAATTGAAGGAACAGGAAGCGATGCAAAAATTGTGCAGTTTCCGTCCTGTATGTTAGAAGAAATTCAAATCACGCATGGTTTAACGCAGGATTTATTTAACTTCATGTCCGTTAATTCGGAGGAAACGTTTATTATTACAATAGAAAAAGATAATAATTGGGGAAACGTATCGCTGAAAGAGGTAAAACTGATATATGATTAATTCCTTCGGCGATTATTGGAATGAAATAAAAGGGCTTCTGCCTAACAGAAGCGATGAGATGTTATTTTTGCGGGGACAATCAAATGGTAATTGGAAACAAATGCTTCCGGGAATCATGCGTAAGGATGGTGATGAGTTCACAGAGTACCGTAATATACAGGTTGATTATCCGGAAGAATTTAAGAAGCACGAACATTTGAGCAATCTTGTGAAAATGCAGCACTACGGCTGTTCTACCCGTTTGCTTGATTTTACCTTAAACCCATTGGTTGCGCTGTTTTTTGCGTGTGAACAAGATGAAGACGTTGACGGAAAGGTGTTTATCATAAAGGTCAAGAAAAAAGAGATTCTGTTTCAGAATAGCGACAAAGCACTCATGCTGTCATGTCTGCCTGCGTTTTCAAAAGAAGAAAAAGAGCAAATTCGTGTGTTTTGCGAAAATCACAGAGGAAAGATTACAGATAGTGATATTAAATCTTCACATGTTATGCAAAAATTTCTCCACGAAATAAGAGGCGAATATCCTGCCTTTGAGACGGCTATTATCGGAGAGCATTTGCTCAGTTATTTTTTTCTGCGTTCGCATAAGGATAACGAACGCATAAAGGTACAGGACGGTGCGTTTGCCATCTTCGGATTAAACGAGCGGGAAGCAGTAAATGAAATTAATCGCAAAGCGAAGATCATTTCAATCGCTTCATCAGCAAAAAGAGCAATAATCAAAGATTTGGATATTCTTCGGGTGAATGAAAGTACGATTTATCCCGGATTGGAAAGGCGTGCCATGTTGAACCGAAATAAAAAAACTGTCCGGAGTTTGGCATAGCCTATAACGATAACGAGGGGAGATCAATGAAAGAACTTGCAAAACTGATACACGCACAGCTGGAGGATGGTGCGGATGTGGTCTCTGTTGCCGACAGAAGTATCGTCATTGACCGTGCCATGCACTTCTGCGGAGTGACGGTATTCAAAAACTGCGACATTGAGGTTGATCGTGGTGAAGAAACGGCGGATTATTTTGTTGTTGAAGCAGGGGCATCGGTTACATTTGAAAACTGTCGCTTCCGTGACCATCGGCATAAGATTCGTGCGGCTGTTATTACAGGGGCAAAAGATAGCAGACTCACTTTTGTTGGCTGCCGGTTTGAGATCTGGCTTTCCAACAGCCTTGTGTCTGCACGCCCCGACGGAAGCCCGATCATGGTTATCGGATCAGATGGTGCGGTGTGTCTTCGCGGTTGTGAGATCACCTACGCAGATTGGAGTACTTCCGGCTACGATGGTGAAGTGTTTTACTTTATGATCGCAAACGGTGATGATGTGGAAGTGACAGACAGCACATTTCGTTGTCTTATAGCAAGCGTTATGATGTCTTGCGGTTGTCCTCTAAGCGGTCTTGAATTAAAAGAAAGAAAAGGTTTTGTTGAGCGTGCGGGGATCATTATTGAAAACGGCACGATGAAGAATTGCACGTTGAAAGGTTTGCATAAAGTTGTTGCAGGTGTGCTTGAAAACTGCACACTTGAAGATTGCAACCGAAGATTTTCAACCTTATCTTGTGGGTTTGTTACTGTCAAGGCAACAGTGAGTAGTGTATTAGAAAAACGGAAACTGTAATATAACACTCCCCCAAAGACAAAGAACAGCGGCAGGATATTCCTGCCGCTGTTTTGTTCATGGATCTTGAGTTGCATCTTGCCGGAGTTTTAGTCGGTATTCCCACACCCACGATGCTTTCGGCTTTCTACATCTTTTGCTGGATTATCTCTTCTGCCAACTGGCGTACTGCGGCTTTCAGATCAAAATTGCCGTATGAAGCGCCTACGCAGCCGGGGCAGCCTGTTTTACATGGGCAGGATCTCAGGGCTGAGAGTGCGGTGCGCAGAAGTTCGTCTTTTATCTCAAATGCGCCTTCTGCAAGTCCTACACCGCCCGGGATATTGTCTATTATAAAAAGTGACGCATGCCCGAGCTGTGGGTCTTTCAGACGGCTTGTGAGAAGTATGTCTGCCCTGTCGCACATAAGAAATAGCGGTGCTGTGTTGCGCAAAAGGTATTCAAGGCCTTCCATTGCGGCTTTGAGCGTGGCATCCTCTTCCCGTTCGTGGGGCATAGTGAGCCAAAATGCGGTAGTGTGCATTTGTTCTTCAGGGAGTTTTATCTCTCCGTATCCGGCGTTTTCGTGTGTTGCGAGCTTTATTTTTTTGAATATTGTGGGCGTGAGTGTAACAGCTGCTTCGCCCCAACCGTAATTGTCTTTTTCTTCAAATTTGTCCGTTATAGCGATATTGAGCGCGGCGTCTCCGTCGGTGTAATAATCTGCGGCAATTTCTTTTATGAAGCACTGCATTTTTTCGGTGTCCAAGGACTGCACTATGTATGATTTTCCGCCGTGAAAGTATATGGCATCGGGAAATATCAGCGTCGGCGCAGAACGTCTGTCCATTGTGCCTATGACGGTCGGTTTGTTTTCAACGGTGATGTCCGTAATCGTGTAATTTTCACCCGTTGCGCTGCGCAGCGACAGGTCTGCGGCAGGGTAGGAATCTGACTGCCAGTAGTAGCGTCCTCCGGCTTCTTTTGTGTGATGAAGGACTTCATGGTCGGCGAGATAGTCCAAGATGTCGCTGACGTCCTGCCCGCCGAAGTTTTCTCCGTCCGCAAACGGCAGTTCAAAGGCGGAACATTTCACGTGGCTTGCCTGAATGTATGGGTTGTTGGGATCTATCCTTGCCCGTTCGGAGGCCGCTTTGTGAAACCATTCCGGACGCTGTGCAAGAAACTGATCCAACGGGTCGGCGGATGCGACCATTATGGCGGCAGATACCGCACCTCTGCGTCCGGCGCGTCCGATCTGCTGCCACGCCGATGAAATGCTTCCGGGATAGCCGTGCAGGACGGCAAGACCGAGCGAGCCTATATCAATGCCAAGCTCAAGCGCGTTTGTGCTTACGACTCCGCGCAATGTGCCGTTTCTCAGCTCATGCTCTATCTTTCTGCGCTCTTTTGGCAGATAGCCGCCTCTGTATCCCATGATCATCTGTGGGTCTGCGCCGCTTTTTTCAAGTTCTGTGCGTATTGAACGAAGCAAAAGTTCCACATTGAGGCGTGATCGTGTGAATACTATTGTGCTTATGCCCGATGAAAGAGCCTCTGCCGCTATGCGTGACGTGTCAAAGAGTGACGAACGTCTCATGCCGCTTCTTGCGTCAATGACAGGCGGATTGTAGATTATGACTTCCTTCTCGGATGCGGGGGCGCCGTTTTCCGTGATAAGTTCCATATCGCGCCCTGTAAGTGTTCGCGCGTGTTCCTCCGGATTTGCTATAGTTGCGGAGCAGCATATAAATGAAGGGTGCGAACCGTAAAAATCGCATATACGGGCAAGGCGCGCAAATAGGTTTGCAAGATGTGAACCGAATACTCCTCTGTATGTGTGCAACTCGTCAACGACGATGTATTTGAGGTTTTTGAAATAATCGGACCATTTCGTATGGTGCGGCAGAATGCCTGAATTAAGCATATCGGGGTTTGTGATTATGATGTGTCCGCTGCTGCGTGCCATGCGCCGTTTTGCCGGGTCTGTGTCGCCGTCATAGACGAAGCCGCGAATCTCACCGCCGGAAAGTGCGGCAATTTCGTTTATCTCCGCAAGTTGATCCTGAGCAAGTGCCTTTGTGGGAAACAGATAAAGTGCGCGGGCATTATCGTCATGCAGAATTGCATTCATAACGGGAAGATTGTAGCATAATGTTTTGCCCGATGCGGTAGGTGTTGCAATGACACAGTCACGCCCCGCAAGAGCGCAGTCAACCGCCGCGCCTTGATGAGAGTAAAGTGCCTCAACTCCGCGTTTTTTAAGTGCATTGACAATGCGTTCGTCAAGCGTACCGAAACGACCGAATGTTGCCTCACGCGCCGGAATCGTGCGTATATGCGGCATACGTCCTCCCATATCAGCGATAAACCTTATCAGGCTCTCCAATGATGGCTTTTTTCTTGAAAAATAATTATTCAGCATAAATCCGCCCCCCATGCAAAGTATATGAAAACGAGCGAAAAAATTCAAGGCAATGTGACCAAAAAGCAGAACTTCAAGAATGGCAAAATTTTTGGAATAAAGATAATATTGATCAATCATATATCACTCTTATTTAATACAGATATGCGAATGTGCGGCAAATATTTTAGGGCGAAAGCGTTACAGTCCTGAAAAAAACATACGCCCCGTCGCGTTAAGCGGCAGGGCGTATGTTGTGTTATCAGGGATATTTTATTCAGTGGACTTACATAAAGATTTCATTTTTCGGCAGAAGTTTTACCGTATCTTTATAACCTCATCGTAAAGCTCTTCTAACCCGGCAGTGCTTTCGGCATATCTGAACTTCGTACCGTGGTTGTGTCCTGTCCTTGCGTCAAAGTCAATATATACGTTCCCTGCCTCTATCTGATTAAGGAATTTTTTGAATGAGAAACTTGAACACTGATATATTTCATCGTAATGGTAAAATTCTGTCTTACCTTCACGTTTTACTGATACTTTGACATAAAAACAATTCAAAAGCTTCGTTCGCGCTTTACAGGCAAGGTCATCAAATCCCCAGTATGGTACAGGATTGAGGTCCTGCAAGCCCGTTCTTGTCTTGACACTTTCAAGCCATTCGCTAAACTCGGCAGATACATCCTGATGAGAAAAAGCAACAATTATGCGTTTGTTGGTGCTATCAATCTTTATTTTGAAGCCGCGTGCGGTTCCCTTGTAATTTATTGTTTGGCGAAATGATTTTTCGTTGGCGGGATATTTTTTGCCTGCCTGCTGATGAATCCAGCCATAATTTGGCAGTAGATACTGAGGGACTATTTTCATTGCCGTTGGGGATGGCTCTGCATGAAATAGAGTAAGCAGTGAAGCGCTTCCTTTCTTATGAGTTTTCAGTTCCCATTCTGCGGCATTGGGCAGCGGAAGATTATTTTCCGGAATATTGAGTAAATCTTCCAAAGTGTTTCCTGCTCCTCCTGAATTTCCACTTCTTCTGTTCTTTATCCAACCCATGTCCGTAATATTGTTCAAGGCGGCAATCAGTGACTCTTTTGTGTATTCAATCATTCATAGATCCTCCGGTCTGAATAAACTTGTCTGTTCTACTGTATTTTTACACGTTAGTGAGAAGTTACCGACACTTTCGGTGCGGTTTTCTGCTGATAGTATTCTCTTTTCAGCCATTTCGCAATATTCGCGTGCAATTTCTACGCCGATATAGTGTCGCCCCAACTGTTTTGCAGCAAGAGCAGTTGTCCCTGAGCCCATAAATGGATCAAGAACTATCTGTGCATTTGTGCTTGAAATTATCCTGTTTATCAGTTCAACCGGAAATGGAGCAGGATGTCCGTTTTTTTGCTCTTGCATAAACTCCCACACATCACCGTAAGAATTTGCGCCCTTGGCAAGCTTGAAATCAGGCTTGCATATTACGTATATTACTTCGTATGTAGGTAGGAAATAGCCGGCATTAAAATTTATTCCACCTTTGCGTTTCCATATTATTATCTGTCTTACCGGAAAATCATTCACGATTTCGCGTCTGTCCTGTATGAGACCGCCTTGGACACGCCACTTATGGTTGTAAAAAATTGCGCCGTTGCCTTTTATGACCCGCATCATTTGTGAAAGACACTCACGCTGCCATTTTATGTATTCTTCATAGGGCATATTGTCATCATAGTTTGCATAACCGTTTATAAGTGCTGCATTTGACCACTTTCCACCGCGCCCGTCCTTCATTCCATTACCTGTTGAATTTTTCAGATTGTACGGAGGTGATGTAACAACTAAATCTACGCTTTCCGATGGTAACTGTTTCATAATTTGTAAACAGTCACCGCAAATTATTTTGTCAAGGAAATCATCTGGGAAAATCATATACATCACCTATGTAAGATAAAAATTGATCTTTGCAAAAGTATGCCAATTTGTGCTTATCAAACATACGCCCCGTCGCGTTAAGCGGCAGGGCGTATGTTATCAGGGATATTTTACTTAATTGTCACTTTCTCAATGACAACTTTTTTCAGCGGTCTGTCGGCAGAGTCTGTTGGGACTTTGCCTATTGTTTCAACGACCTTCATACCGTCAAGGATGTGACCGAAGATAGCGTGGTGACCGTCAAGCCACGGTGTCGGCACGAGCGTGATGAAGAACTGCGAGCCGCCTGTGTTGGGACCGGCGTTTGCCATTGAAAGTATGCCGGGTTTGTCATGTTTCAGACCTTTGCCGAACTCATCGGGAATGACATAGCCCGGACCGCCTGTTCCGTTGCCTTTCGGACATCCGCCCTGAATCATGAAGTTGTCAATGACGCGATGGAAAATGAGTTTGTCATAGAAGTGCTTGTTTGCAAGGTCAACAAAATTCTTGACCGTCTTCGGTGCCAAATCGTTGTAAAGCTCAATCTTGAACGTTCCGTAATTTGTCTCAAACGTTGCAACCTGACGCTTCACCGCAGCTTCCGCGGGCTCTGCTGCCTCTGCTTTCTTTGCCGCAAATGGGTAAAGAACCACCGCAGCAACCAACGCGCTTAACGCAAAAATTTTCATCATTTTAATCCTCCGTTTCCGTATCAACGTACGGTGGCTATTCTACCACAAAAAACAAAATCGTGGGAGATTGTATTGATAATTTGCACGGATGAAGCGGGTAAAGGAAACGCTGATTTTGCTGTTTTTCGTCAGTTCGGCTGACGGTCGTTTTCAGCGTTTTCTTTTGCGGAGCATTGCCGCTGCAAATAGAAGCATTGCTATCCCAAAGCCTGCGTTGCAGCCGGAAGATGAGCTGCCTCCGGAGTGCGATGAGTTGTAGGTCTCTCCGTTATTTACCGTCACTGTTTTCTGTTTTTCGCCGCTTATGTCCACCAACACGGTTACCTTTTCTCCGCTGTTGTTTATAAGCGTGGCGTTTTCTTTCATGCGTATGACGCCTTTGTCACCTATAGCTATTCCTCTCAATTCAACGATAGCATCGTTTTCTATGTTGAGTTCGCCGTCCAACCCTAAATCCATGAACTTTATTCTTCCGCAGCATGCAAGCTGAGCTTTTTCTTCCACCGTTACTTTTTCTGTGAGTGTTGTGCCGTCTGTCTCAGCTGTGATTTTAGCACCTGTAATGTCGTTTATTGCAGTCATAGATCCGGCAGACTTTATGTTGCTCGTCTCTCCTGTGATTGTGCCGCTATAGTTCGCAGCTACGATTATTTCTGTGTCGTAGATGTCGTTCTCAAAGATGAGATTAAAGCCTCCGCCAAGCCTGACTGTGAGATCTTTGTCTTTATATTCCTTGCTGAGTTCGTCTTCGTTGATGATCACTGTGCCTTTGTAAAATTCATAGCCTTCCTCGTTGCTGAAAGCAGAAGCATAGTCAGTCTGTTTGTCGCCGTTTTCTTTTTCGGCGAATATAAACATTTTGTATGCGCCGTCGGCAAGGCTGTCAAAATCCACTTCTTTGTCTGTCTCGGATTCTGAGTTTGATATTTTGGCGTAATTAACGTACTTATCCGCACTGTTCACTGCTATTGCGGATACGAAGTTTGCTTTCGCTTCCGTTATTGCTTGTGCAGTGTATGTTACGGTGGGGGCAGTGTCGTAAGTTACCTCTATGGGGCAGGTCAGGTAAATGGTTTCGTCCGCGTCTGCTGCTGCTGCGAGATAATCAACACCTCCGATCGTCGGTTCCTGTGTTACTGTCGCATTTGGTGCAGCTATGGAGATGTCTTTCAGCGTCACTTTCCAACTTTTATCACCGGTGTAATCTGCAAGCGCGAACCCATCGCCTACGGCAACGGATGATTTGCCGCCTACAGCAGCTGATAAAAACAGGACTGATTCTTGATTCAGATTAAGGGCAACGCGAACTTCGCCGTTCCCATCAACAAAGTTATCCTCGCGGAGCTCGCTTTCGTCAACGGAGTACGCCATATCAAAGCCGGAGTGGCCGCAGGGCGAGCGCAGCCACCACCACGCCACAACTACAGAGCATCCGCGACCGTGTCTGTACATTGGCACATGCCTTGCAAATGCTGTAGTAAGGGCAACTCTTTTGTCGCTTCTTTCGTGCAATCCTGTGCGGTCAAAGCCGTATGCTGTGTTGTTTATTTCACTTGCGCTTAAGAGGAAGAGTTTGTCTGTGTTCTCTATATCCCAACCTGTATATATGTGATCATCGTCCAATATTCCCGCTATATGCTTCGTGTCTGCTATTGCTTCGTATTCTTTGGCACTAAATGCGTCGCGGGCAAAGCTGGGGCAAGCTCATCGTATGTTTTTGCGCTGCTCTTTGTATTGCCGACTATGCCTGTCAGCGAGGTATGAATATCGGAGTATTCCCATCTATTGCTACTGCTGTCAAACCTGTATGCGTAGAGTGCTTTGTCGGAGAGGAGGAACACCCCCTTGTTGCCGTCAGCGTCTGCTGTAGTATTGTTCGCAAGCACACGCCATTTGATACCCTCTTTGTTATAGTCACTCAACTTGTTTGAGTTGCTTGGTGCCCCGCTTTTGAGCGTCTGCCAGTAGTTGCCGAAGTAGATGGTCCTATCCTCGTATTGCGCTTTATAGCCATCTGCGCCACCGCTTACAGATGCGCCGCCGCCGCCCCGTATCTCCGTTATCTTAGCAAGACCGGCCGCCATTGCGGGAGCTGCCGCATATACAAAAAATGTTGCAAAGACAAAGATTGCCACCGCTGTGCGGTTTATATGGGATATGTCCGTTTCGTGTTGTTTCAAGAAGTTAAGCACGTTGAGCATTGTGTGTTTGGAATTTTTCACTGAGCCGACATCCTTTCATGTAATTTTCGGTTGCTTTTTTCCAAAATTTTGTCCACTACCGCACAAATGCGGCGGAACGTGATAATCATATCGTATATATATTTTCGCGTGTTGTCAAATGATGCTGATTTCCGTGTTTTTTGCGAAATCCTTTGCAATAAATCAAAACTTTGAAGTACAATGGTCACATACTTGAAGGGGGCGCTGTTAAATGAAAAAAAATCTGAGATGCGCGGCGTTGTATTTTGCTATTATGCTTGCCTCTGTGTTTATCGGTGCGATGCCGATTTATGCGGCACAGGATGATGTATATTACGGAGTTTTGTTTGAGACGAACGGTGTGTTGTCCGATGGGTACGGCAGGGCGTTTTCAAGGAGCGGTGCGCTTTGGGTGTCTGTGTCCTCTCTTCGTGCGATGGGGGCGGGTATAAAGGATGCTTCAAACGGCAAGGGTGTATATATTTATGCCGAAAATCCGGCGGCACTTTTTGGTATTCCCTCGTTGGAGCATCTTGTCACAACGGATGGCATATCACTTTATTTTTCGTCTTTTAAGGTCGGAGATGAAAAATACATTGATGTCACCGGTATGCAGGGGCTTCTTAAGATGAATTACAGGTATGATGGAAACAATATCATATTCACGCCAAACGCGGGAGACAGAGGGTACATTGCCGAACGCAGTAAAAATCCGCTGCGTGACGGAGATAAGGTCGCGCTTGTGTGGGATTATGTGACAAAACCCGAAGATGCAGATTTAAGCAAAGAGGCAAAGATCCCCGGGCTTAATGTAATATCTCCGACGTGGTTTAACCTTATGGCCGGTGACGGCTCTGCTGCAAACCGTGCCTTGCTCGGATACACTGACGCTGCGCACGCAAAGGGATATAACGTGTGGGCGCTTGTCTCAAACAGCTTCAATGAAAAGATGACAACAGCTTTTTTTGCGAATAACCGTGCAATGGACAAGTTCATAGCGCAGATATTGATTTATGCGAAGATTTACGGACTTGACGGGATCAACGTTGATTTTGAAGGTATGGCGGAGGGGAGCCGAAATTCATTCTCACAGTTTATCGCAAGGTTTGCAAACTATGCGAGAGCAGAGGGATTGCGTTTTTCCGTAGACGTATTTATACCGGCAAATACAAAATCATCACGCCAACACGACAGAGCAGCTATTGCGCGTGCCGCGGACTGCGTTATGCTGATGGCATACGATGAACACTGGCGCACATGTCCGAGAGCAGGATCCGTTGCCTCAAAGCCGTGGGTCATAAGAGCCTTAGAGAACACTCTTGCCGAGGGCGTGCCTGCGAAAAAGCTCGTGCTTGGTATGCCTTTCTACACGCGCCGTTGGGAAACAACGAATGGCAAGGTAAAAAGTTTCTCGCTTTCAATGGCTGACTGCGATAATATCGTGGCCAAAAACGGTCTGCAAAAAAAATGGCTTGAACGCGAAGGACAGAATTATGTCTCGTATATGAGCAACGGCAAAAAGGAAGAGATATGGATTGAGGACGAAATGTCTATGGCGTGGCGCGTATCACTCGTTTCAAAATATGATCTTGCCGGAGTCGCCGCTTGGTCAAAGGGCAAGGAAAAACAGGCAGCGTGGAATGTGATCGCGGGTATGTTCAGGAAATGATCCGAATGTGTGAGCGAAAAAATGACGCATCGGCAAAAGGCGGTGCCGCGGTTGAGCAATAAAATTTCCATTCGTCTTTATAAAGACAGAGAGGTCCGTGCCGTGTGGGACGAAGATGCTTCTGCGTGGCTCTTCGGTGCGGCAGATGTTGTCGGTGCGATAAATGAGCAAGACGATCACGAAAAGAATCGCAACTACTGGAAGTATTTGAAAGCAAAACTAAATGCCAAAGGTCAACCGGTTAGTATCACTAACCGGTTGAGACTGACGGCGCGTGACGGTAAAAAACGTTTTGCCGACTGCATTGACAGTGCCGGAGTCTGTGAGCTTGCAAAACATTTTCCGAACAACAGGGGCGCAGAGTTTCTTGATTGGTTTCTTTACAGCGAGAACAGTATTGACGGGCAAAGCAAAAAGAAAGCCTACACACTCTTTGAGAGTGGTATCCTTGATACGCTTTGCCCCGGAACAGTAAGGTCTCTGCGGCAGATACATGCGTACATTTTCGGCGGTATTTATGATTTTGCCGGAAAGATTCGCACAAAAAATATAAGCAAAGGAAATTTCCATTTTGCGGCGCGGCAATATCTTGACAGTATATTGAAAGATATTGAAGATATGCCGCAGAGTACATTTGAAGAAATAACAGACAAATATATAGAGATGAACGTTGCACACCCATTTATGGAGGGAAACGGGCGTGCAATGAGGATATGGCTTGATATAATGCTGAAAACTTCCGTAAAATCGTGCATTGATTGGAGCAAAATTGACAAAAACGATTATCTTGCCGCAATGAGGAAAAGCCCTTATGACGGAAAGGCGATAAAATCACTGCTGCGCGGCGCACTGACGGATAACATTTATGACAGAGAGATGTTCATTAAAGGCATAGATTATTCATACTATTACGAAGAGGAGAACGCATAAACAACGGAGACTCGCAAAAAGAGAGTGCGTGCGAAAAAATATTCTCGTCTTGCTTGCGCCTTGCACATGACAACGATTTTTTAATAAATATAATGTTATTGCCGATATATTATAAATATATTTGACGCTTCGTTAAATTATTCTTTTGCACCTCATTGATATTAAGTCATTTTCAACGGTTTGATTCGGTTGACAATTATCGGGATGGCGGATAATATATCGGTACTTTGCGGGGAAGGAGGAAGTTGTATGTTCGGAAACACAAGCACTATCGGCAGGAACATAATAATTATAATTATTAACGCGGCTCCTTCTCGCAGGGACGGCGTTTAGCGCTGTTTGGACAAGCGAGTTGGGAGCCTTTCGGTTTTTACGAAAGGCTCCTTTTTTTATGGCACTTTTATGACGGAGATTTTAGGAGGAATTGCAAATGAATAAAACGATAGAGATCAGATGGCACGGACGCGGAGGTCAGGGAGCAAAGAGTGCGTCTGCGATTCTTGCGGAGGTCTTATTTGAAAAGGGAAAGCACGTTCAGGCATTTCCGGAATACGGCGCGGAGCGTCAAGGTGCGCCGATGCGTGCGTATAACAGAGTCTCTGAAGCACCGATTCGCTGCCGCTGTGGGGTGCAAAATCCTAATGTCGTTGTTGTCGTTGACTCAACGATGATAGAGAGTGAACATCCATCGTACGGTGCTGCGGATGATGCGACTTACCTTGTGAACAGCGCAGAGGACACAGTTGTTCTTCGCAGCCGTTTGGGGGTTTCGGAAAATGCTCGTGTGATCGCCGTTGATGCGACGAAGATAACTCTTCAGGAATTTGGACAGAATCGTCCCAATGCGCCGCTTCTCGGTGCGCTCTCCCGTGTATTTGATGATGTCCCCGTTGATCTTTTTGTGACACATTTTACAGGCAAAATGGACAAACTCTCCGCCGGCATGCTTGATGCAAACCGCAGAGCGATCCTTCGCGGAAGAAATGAAGCGGTGATTGCATGAGCAGTGTAACTTCATGGCAAGATGTGCCGCTCGGCACAGTATCATTCGGAGCAACGTCGCTTGACGTGCAGACCGGATTATGGCGTTCAATGCGTCCTGTAATTGACAGTGAAAGGTGTCTCTCGTGCATGAAGTGCTGGCTTCAATGTCCCGATGATTCTGTCGTCACGGATAACGACCTGCGTGTCATTGGCTTTGATCTCTTTTACTGCAAGGGCTGCGGAATATGTGCGGCGATGTGTCCGGCAAAAGCAATAACAATGGAATCGGAAGCATCGTTTGCTGAAAAGCCGGAAGCACTCGGCGCTAATCCCGGGGAGGCGGCAAGCCATGTCGGATAAAAATATGGTTATGACCTCAGGCAACCTTGCGTTTGCGGAAGCCATGCGGCAAATAAATCCCGATGTTGTGGCAGCATACCCCATAACGCCGTCAACAGAGATTCCCATGCGCTTTGCGGAGTTTGTGGCAAACGGCAGAGTAACCACAGAATACATTCCCGTTGAGAGTGAACATTCGGCAATTACGGCGTGTGTCGGTGCTTCCGCTGCCGGTGCGCGTGTTATGACTGCATCATCCGCAAACGGAGTTGCGCTGATGCACGAAGTTTTCCCTATTGCCGCGTCCTTCCGTGCGCCTATCGTATTCGGGCTTGTGAACCGCTCTCTCGGCGCACCTGTTAATATTCACTGTGACCATTCGGACAGCATGCCGGAGCGCGATTCCGGGTGGATACAAATTTACTGCGAAGATGCTCAGGAAGTGTATGACACGGTGCTTATGTCGGTACGCCTTGCGGAGGACGCCCGCGTTCTCACACCGGTTTTTATCTGTCAGGACGGATTTATAACAAGCCACTGCCTTGAACCGCTTGAATTTTTGCCTGACGAATTTGTCAGATCATTTGTCGGAGAAAGAGAGCCTCTGTATCCTCTGCTTGATACCGATAATCCTGTGTCATACGGATCATTTACAATGTCCGAATATTACTTTGAGATAAAGCGCTCTCAGATGGAAGGTATGATAAATGCGCTTCCCGTGTATAACGAAATAAGCAAAGAACTCGCGAAAAAGACGGGACGCCTTTATGAGCCTGTTGAAAACTATCGCGCCGATGATGCGGAATATGTTGCGGTGATAATGTCCTCTGCGACCGGTGTGGTTAAAGATGTTGTTGACGAACTGCGCATAGAAGGTATTAAGGTCGGTGTGATCCGTGTGAGATTTTTCCGTCCGTTCCCCAAGGAAGATCTTGCGGCGCTCTGCCGCGGCAAAAAAGGCATAGCCGTTCTTGACCGCTCCGCAAGCATAGGTGGCACAGCACCGCTTGCTGCGGAAGTGAAATCCGCTCTCTACGATCTGCCCGAACATATTCCGCTTCAGGAATATATATTTGGACTTGGCGGACGCGACTTCTATGCGGAAGATGCAAAAAAAATATTTTACAGACTGATAAATGGGGAATATTCGGCAAAAGCTGATTTCATCGGACTCAGAGAAGGAAAAAAAGACAATGGCAACGCTTAACATAAAAGACCTGATAAAAAAAGAAACCCCTCTTGCCAAAGGACACCGTATGTGTCCGGGCTGCGGTGCGCCGTCCGCGATACGTCTTGCGCTTATGGGAATAGACTTTCCTGTTGTAATCGTAGGCGCAACCGGATGTATGGAAGTATCAACCACAGTCTATCCTTACAGCTCATGGAGAATGCCCTTCATGCACACAGCATTTGAAAACGCAGGTGCGGGAATCTCAGGAGTTGAGGCGGCATACAAGGCGCTTAAAAAACGCGGTAAAATTGACAGAGATATAAAATTCATAGCATTCGGCGGAGACGGCGGCACTTATGACATCGGTCTACAATCGCTCTCCGGCGCGTTGGAGCGCGGACATGACTTTACATATATATGCTATAACAATCAGGGGTATATGAATACAGGCGCACAGCGTTCGGGAGCCACTCCGCGCAATGCAAACGCAACGACATCTCCCGCCGGAAGTGTATCACGCGGCAAACTTCAAAAGGCGAAAAACCTCACGGAAATTGTCGCAGCTCATAAAATTCCATACGCGGCGCAGACATCGCTTCACAATCCCGTTGATGTGATAACGACTGTCAAACGCGCAGTTGAAATAAAAGGCCCTGCATTTGTAAATATACTCGTTCCGTGTCCGCTCTTTTGGAGAATTGATCCCGCCAAACAGTCCGAAATATGCAAATTGGCAGTTGACAGTAAATTTTGGCCGATATACGAGGTCGTAAACGGAGAATACAAACTGAAATACAACCCCAAACAGCCGCGCCGCATTGAAGAATTTTTGAGGGCGCAGGGACGCTACGCACACTTGTTCAAGAAAGGCGCCGAGTGTATGGATTTAGTGGAAGCCGCGCAAAGAGAAACAGAAGCCGAATGGAACGAAATCGCCGAGAAGTGCGTGAATTTCAGCTGGCACTGAGGTATAAAGCCAACAAATATAAAATTTGAAGCCCTGTCCATACAGACAGGGCTTCTGTTACGTTATGGGATCGTAAATACAGATGATCTGATAAAATAGTGCATATTTATCCGTCTTAATGTAGAGATATGACCGTGACGTGCGGATGAGATAGAAAATCTTTGATCTTGCGTGAGCGAAGTCGGTTTGTTTCCATAAGCAGAAGCAACTACCATGTTTATCTGCCAAAATAAATTAATCAGTGTTTCCCTTAAATCCGTTTGCACAGCGCCGAAAAACGGATTTAACTTTGGCAATTTCATGCGCCGCAAGATTTCGTGGTTTTTTTGATTTGTGTCTTGACAGTTGTGTGTTTTGGGTTA
>JAUNMU010000034.1:0-2918 GCA_030531745.1 Synergistes sp.
CCATCGTGTAGCCTATGGCAATAAGACCATAAAGGCTGCCGAGCATAAGTGCGTTAAACAAATGCTGAACGATCATATCAAATGTCATCTTAAATTTCTCCTTGGCATCTTACATACACCATACACAAGCGGCGACAGAGAAAATGTACCTGCCGCCGCAGTAAAAAACGCTGAATGTTATTTAGGGTCAACTATTGTATGGAATACCTGTTTCCCGTTCTGGATCCTGATTATACCGACAGACTTCTCGGCATCGTGTGTTTTGTTGATCGTTGTCGTACCTGTAACTCCCGGCATATTCTTCGTTGAAGCGATCGCCGCGGTTATCTTTTCGGGGTCTGCGCTCTTTGTCTTCTTAATCGCGTTATAGATAAGAAGGTAAGCATCATATCCGCATCCGGTAAGTGCCGCAGGATCTTTCTTTGGGTTAGCCTTTCTCCACTGTGCGGTAAACTGTTTCTGGATAGGGCTCATAAGTTTTTCTGCCATATTGGGTGAATATGCGAATGTCGTGTAGCTGAAGCCTTCAACGGATTTTCCGCCGATCTTGACCATTTCGGGGTTGTCCATCGCATCTCCGCCGAGTATTGCAAACTTGCCGCCGAGTTCACGTGCCTGACGCATAATGATCGCGCCCTCGGCAAAGTTTGCCGGAATGTAAAGAACATCGGGCTTTTTGCTGATTATTTCGGTAAGCTGTGCCGTGAAGTCCTGGTCACCCTTCTGGTAATTAAGAACAGAAACGATCTTGCCGCCGTTCTTTGTGAAGTTCTGCTTAAAGAAATTTCCGAGACCTACGCTGTAATCTTCCGTAACCTCAATCAGCATTGCAGCTGTCTTTGCTTTAAGATCCTTGCGTGCATAGCCCGCCGCACCGGCACCCTGGAACGGGTCAATGAAGCAGACGCGGAACACATACTTTTTGCCCTGTGTTACAAGAGGGTTTGTGCATGACGTACCGACCATTGGAACGTGTGCCTTTTCCGCAACCTCTCCGCCTGCCATTGCAAGTGACGAACCGTAAGTTCCGATGATGGCACATACCTTGTCCTTTTCAACAAGACGCTTCACGGCGTTGGCGGCTTCAACCTTGTCACTCTTATTGTCAACAATGACAAGCTCAATCTTCTTGCCATTAACCGTGGGGTACTGCTGATGTGCAAGCTTTACTCCGTCAAGTTCCAGCTGACCGCCGACCGCATTTCCGCCCGTAATGGGAAGATAAACGCCCATCTTAACTGTCTCCGCTGCCATAGCCGCTGAAGCTGTTATACAAACAAACGCTGCTGCGGCTGCCAATTTGCTAAATTTCATTTCCGACTGCACCTCTCAGTATATTTTGTGAAAAACCACTTTCCCATTATATACTAAAAACGGTAAAATTTCAGCTGTTATGTAATTTTTCGGCAAAATTGGTCAAACGGTCAAAAAATAAAAAACAGGCGCAGTTTCGTGTGACACGAAAGGAGAGAAAGTACACACGAAGACTGCGCTCTATACAGTTTGAGATACGGGGATTATCTCAATTACTGCCTTGTTTGATTGGTTTTGTACAGCGCGTGCCGCAGGGCACGCGCTGTTGTTATACCACAAATTTTATTTTGCTGTTGTTATTTTGCTTGTGACAACGGTCGCATCAAGTATAAATTATACACATCAATGAAAGATTAAATACAATAATAAATAATACTTTTAGAGTCTGATGGAGACAGAATAAAGTGCAACTTGTAAGACAAAGTGCAACTTTTACGAGGTGGCACTAAAAGTTGCACTTTGTTTTACAGTTCAGCGTTTTTCAAAAACAAACGAAAAATCAATTTTGCACGATGAACATTTGACGTACGGATTTTCAGTGCAGTAAGGCAGACAAAGACATTGAGTTGTGGCTTTCAATGTCTTTGTCTGCCTTTTATTTTTTCGTTATGCTTTCGTTATTTTTTCTATGCCGCCTATATATGGGCGAAGGGCTTCCGGTACGGTGACGGAGCCGTCTTTGTTTTGATAATTTTCAATCAGTGCTATGAGGGTGCGGCCTATCGCAAGACCGGAGCCGTTGAGTGTGTGGACGAAGCGCGGTTTTCCGCCGTCGGCCGGTTTGTATTTCATTCCCATGCGGCGAGCCTGGAAATCTGCGCAGTTGCTGCATGAGCTGATCTCGCGGTACATATTCTGTGAGGGCAGCCACACTTCAATGTCGTATGTTTTGGCGGCTCCGAAACCCATATCTCCCGTGCAGAGGACTATCACGCGATATGGTATTTCAAGCAGTTGGAGAACTCTTTCCGCACAGTGTGTCATGTGTTCAAGCTCTTCATAGCTTTTTTCCGGTGTTGAAATTTTTACCATTTCAACTTTGTCAAATTGATGCTGACGCAACATTCCGCGCATATCGCGTCCGTAGCTGCCTGCTTCGCGGCGGAAGCACGATGTGTATGCGCACATATACTTCGGCAGTTCGGACTCTTTGAATGTTTCTCCGGAGTGGAGGTTTGTCAGCGGCACTTCTGCCGTAGGTATAAGCCACAGATCATCGTTTACGCAGCGGTAAAGATCTTCGGCAAATTTCGGCAGCTGCCCCGTGCCTGTCATTGTCTTTGTGTTGACAAGTGCGGGCGGTTCAATTTCCGTAAATCCATGCTGTGTTGTGTGCAGGTCAAGCATGAAGTTCATAAGTCCGCGTTCAAGACGCGCTCCGGCACCTTTCAGCACTGTGAAGCGGCTTTCGGCGATCTTCACGCCTCTGTCAAAGTCCATAATGTCAAGTGCTTCGCCTATTTCCCAGTGGGGTTTGGGCTCAAATTCAAATTTACGCGGCTCTCCCCAACGGCGCACTTCTATGTTGTCGTTCTCATCTTTGCCTTTCGGAACTGTCGCATCCGGCATATTGGGGATGCTCAGCGCAAGTGCATCAAGCTCCG
>JAUNMU010000034.1:3018-15536 GCA_030531745.1 Synergistes sp.
GGAACTGTCGCATCCGGCATATTGGGGATGCTCAGCGCAAGTGCATCAAGCTCCGCTTGAATGGCGTTTGCTTTGTCGTCTGATTTTTTGATCTCTTCGCCGAGTTCGCGGATCTCATTTTGAAGCTCTGTTGTGTCTTCTCCGGCTTTCTTTTTGCTGCCTACAAGTTTGGAACCGGAGTTGCGGCGTTCTTTCAGTTTTTCAACTTCAAGCAACACCGCTCTGCGTTCCTCGTCAAGTTCTTTGTAACGGTCAAGGGGAAATGAATTGTTGCGTGAAGCAAGCATTTCCGCCACTTCATCATAGTGTTCGCGTACCCATTTGATGTCAAGCATTAGTCTTTATTAGCCTCCAAGGAATGAATTTCTTTTATTAAGTTTGCTGTCTCAAGCGCGGCAAGAGCGGCTTCCGCACCTTTGTTGCCGGCTTTGCTTCCCGAACGCATGAGAGCCTGTTCCAAGTTGTCGCATGTAAGGATACCGAATGCGACCGGAACTCTGTGTTCAAGCCCTATATGAGCAAGTCCCTTTGCCGCTTCTCCGGCAACGTATTCATGGTGCGTTGTCTCACCGCGTATCACGGCACCGAGGCATATTATGGCATCGTATTTGCCTGTGAGTGCGATCTCTTTTGCAACTACAGGCTGTTCCCATGCCCCGGGCGCCCAAAAAAGATCCATATCGGTAAAACTTACACCGTGGCGCGCAAGTGTGTCTGTTGCACCCTGTATAAGTTTGCCCGTGATAAGTTCGTTGAAGCGTGAACCTATAATTGCAAAGCGCAGACCGCTCCCTATCATATCTCCCTGAAATGTTCTCATTTATAATTCCTCCTGTTGCATAATTTTTTATTTCGCAACATATATGATATTGCTTATTCGTATAGATACTTGAAGTTTTGTCATTTCGCGTTATTTACAGTTCGGACAGTCCGAGTCCAATTTATAGCTTAGCAGATGCCCCATTTTGCATATTTTCGTGTTGAGATAGCGTTTGTTGTAGGGGTTCGGCTGAATTTCAATCGGCACACGTTCAACTATTTCAATTCCGTATCCGGCAAGACCGCTTATCTTAACGGGATTGTTGGTCATAAGTCTCAGTTTTTTAAGACCGAGGTCTGCCAGTATTTGCGCACCGACTCCGTAGTCTCGCTGGTCGGGAGCAAAGCCCAAGGCAAGGTTTGCTTCAACTGTATCAAGTCCCTTATCCTGCAAATCATACGCTTTGAGTTTTGCAAGCAGTCCTATGCCTCGCCCCTCCTGACGAAGATAGAGCAGAACTCCCCTGCCCTCTTTTTCAATCATTGACATTGCCTCATGAAGCTGCGGACCGCAGTCACAGCGCAGAGAGCCGAGGAGGTCTCCGGTGAAACATTCGGAATGGACACGAGTAAGCACGGGTTCTTCACCTGACAGGTCGCCTTTCACAAGAGCAAGGTGTACGGCACCCGGGTTGTCTCCATAAGGGCTTGTGTATGCGTGGCAGTCAAAGTCTCCCCATTTTGTAGGTATGTGAACAACTATTTCTTTTTTTACGAACTTTTCACGCATCACACGGTAACGGATAAGTTCATCAACGGAGGTTATTTTGATGTTTTCTTTTTTCGCAAATTCCATGAGCTGAGGCAAACGAGCCATTGTTCCGTCCTCGTTCATTATTTCGCATATCACCCCCGCGGGATTGAGTCCGGCAAGGCGCGTAAGATCAACAGCCGCCTCGGTGTGTCCTGCACGCTGCAACACACCTCCCGGCTTTGCTATGAGAGGAAATATATGCCCGGGTCTGCGAAAATCGGCAGCGCCGGACTCCGGCCGTGCAAGTGCCCTTGCTGTGTATGCACGTTCGGCAGCCGAGATGCCTGTGGTCGTTCCGGTGAGATGGTCAACAGATACGGTAAAGGCAGTGCCGTGAGCATCGGTGTTGCGCTCTGCCATTGGCTGAAGTTCAAGCCTCTGTGCTTGCTGAGATGAGATCGGCACACAGACAAGTCCTCTTGCCTTTGTGATCATGTAATTCAGATCTTCGGCACGGCACAGATCCGCCGACATTACAAGGTCGCCCTCGTTTTCACGGTTTTCGTCATCAACGACGATGACCATTTTTCCGGCTCGTATGTCAGCTAATATCTCTTCTATGGTGTTGAACATTTTATATTTCCTCTCTCTTTATGTTTATTACTCTGCAGACGGCAAAAATCACAGCCATCCGCACTCGTTTAGTTTATCCCAAGTCAGAGTATTTTTCACCTCTTTATTTGATTTTTTTTGTTCAAAACGTTGTTCCATAAATTTATTTATGTATTTGCCTACTATGTCGGTCTCTATGTTTACCGTGTCGCTTGCTTTAAGGCTGCCGAGCGTTGTAACGGAAAGAGTTGTCGGGATTATCCCGACTGAAAAATATGTGTCGGCAGCGTCAATGACGGTAAGGCTGACGCCGTCTATCGTGACGGAGCCTTTTTCAACTATGCCGGAGAGCAGTGATTTATCCGCGCTGAAGTAATATTTTTTCGTTTTGCCGAGATTTTCTATTTTTGATACGACTGCCGTGCCGTCAACGTGACCTGCGACTATGTGACCGTCAAATCGGGAGTCGGCTTTCATTGCACGTTCTGCGTTCAGTTCGGAGCCGACTGTTATGTCTGAGAATTTTGTCCTTTTTTGAGTTTCCGGCATAAGTTCAACGCTAAATGAATTTTCATTTTTTTCTGTTACCGTGCTGCATACGCCGGAGAGGGATACGGAGTCTCCGAGTTTCAATTCCGGCGCGAGCAAAGGCGCCGCGATCGTGACAACGGCTATATCTCCATTGCGGTATACAGATGCAACACGCACTTTTGTCTCTATAAGTCCTGTGAACATTCAAAGACCCCCCTTATGAGCAGATCACTGCCGCTCTTTTCATATTGTATATCTTTAAGTTTCGGAACGCAGGATAATTTTTCAAATTCGTTTTCATCACAAATCCCCCTGCCTTTGCCAATGATTTTAGGCGCAAGAAAAAGGGCAAACTCATCTGCCAAATTTTCTCTGATGAATGATGATGTCACGGCGCTTCCTGCTTCAACCATAAGATAGTTTACTCCTTTTTCCGCAAGTCTGTGAAGCACTTCGGAAAGAAAGGCGCTGCCGTCCGTGATTCTTTCAATGATCGCGCCTTTTGCTTTAAGCATATCTGCTTTGCGGCTGTCTGCCGATTGAGATGTGAATATCATCGCACCGCCGCGCAGTACTTTTGCATTTTCGGAGATACGCAGAGATCTGTCAAGAATTACGCGCATCGGGTCTCTGCCGTCACAGCGGCGCACGTTAAGTTCGGGGTCGTCGGCCATTACCGTGCCTATGCCTGTGAGTATGGCATCGTTTTTTGCCCTCATTGCATGAACTCTTGCCAGAGATTCTTCGCAGGTTATCCATTTGCTTTCGCCGTTGGAAAGAGCCGTTTTCCCGTCAAGGCTCGCAGCGCATTTTACGGTGACCCACGGCGTTCCGTGCGTTATCCTCTTTATGAAGCCTTTGTTGATTTTTTCCGCTTCGTCTTTGAGTATGCCGTTTGTCACTTTTATCCCGGCATCTGAAAGTTTTTGCAGCCCTTTGCCCGATACTTTCGGGTTGGGATCCGTCATTGCAGCTATGACTCGTGAAGGTTTTTTTTGAACAAGCATATCCGCACACGGCGGCGTTTTGCCGTAGTGTGAGCATGGCTCCAATGTCACATAGACATCAGCGTCCTTTATATCCCCTCCGGCACTGCGCACGGCATTTACTTCGGCATGTCCTTCTCCGCATTTCTCGTGCCACCCCTGACCGATGATCGCACCATCGCGCACGATGACACATCCCACTTTTGGGTTAGGGCTGCATTCTTTGCCGTTTTCGGCAAGTTCCAGCGCACAGCGCATATAATATTCATCAATTTTATTTTGTGCCGTCATTATCATGCTTCCTCTGTATTCAATTTTGCAAGTATTCTCTTTGCCAATGCTTTTCCAATTCCGGGAGCAGCTGCAAGTTCCTCTTCCGTCAGCTCCATTATAGCTTTCACGCTGCCGAATTTTGTGATGAGCATTGCCGCTTTTGACTTTCCTATCCCGGGAACTTCTTCTATTTTACTGCGCTTCATGCTTGCAGCGCGTCGTACTCTGTTTGACGTTATGGCAAATCTGTGAGATTCATCTCTTACATGCTGCAGCAGACGCAGAACGGGATCGGTGCGATCAAGGCGTATCGGCTCTTTTTTGCCCGGCATATAGACTTCTTCAAATTCTTTGGCAAGTGAGATGACGGATATATTGCGTATTCCAAGCTCTTCAAGTGCCTGCATCGCAAAATCAAGCTGCACGGGGCCGCCGTCTATGAGTATAAGTTGAGGCAAAGGTTCTTCTCCTTTAATACACTTTGCATATCTGCGCGTAAGCGTCTCTTTCATTGAACGAAAATCATCAATTCCCTCAACGGTGCGTATATTGAATTTTCTGTAAAGCGATGGATTTGGGTATCCCTGTTCAAATACCACAGCCACACCTACAGTAAAATTTCCGGCACTGTGTGAGATGTCAAATCCGTCTATGCGCCATGGAATTATCGGCAACTCAAAGGTCGTTTGCATTGATGTCAGCACTTCCCAAAAATTATCTTTGCCGACGGGAATGTCAGGCGTTGTGTGCTGCTGTCTGCTGACACGCCATATCGCACGTATCGTATCGCGCAGATGCGCCGCCTCTTCAAATTTGAGTTCGCGTGCTGCCTTATCCATTCTTTTGCGGAGACGTTCCGTAAGCTCGGCTCCCTGACCTTGAAGCAAAAGCACCACATCGGCCACGCGATCTCTGTAATCATTTTCCGAACACAAACCGCAGCAGGGGCCAAGGCATCTGCCAAGCGAGTATTTCATACAGGGACGCCCGTTTGACTGTTTGGTGATCTCCTTGCTGCAAGACCGAAGCGGCAGGTATCTTTCAACAAGCCTGAGCAGCGCTCTTACCTCCTGCACTCTGACATAAGGTCCTATATAGACTCCTCCGTCGTCACTTTTCACTCTCGTGACCACAATGCGCGGATATTTTTCCGGCGTTATTTTTATATACGCATAGCGCTCGTTCATTTTGAGGTCAACATTAAAGAATGGCTGATATAATTTTATCAGTCTGTTTTCCAGTATGAGAGCCTCAATTTCACTCTCTGTCCTCATTGTTGAAATATCGCGTATTGTATCAACAAGCTTTCGCAGACGCGGAGAGGCAAAGTTGCTGTGACGAAAATATGATGAAACTCTTTTTTTCAGAGATTTCGCCTTGCCTACATATATAATTTCTCCTGCGGCATCACGCATAAGATAAACGCCCGGTCTGTCCGGAAAGCCCTTAACAAATTTTATCAGTTCATCTTTCGTCAAAAAAATTTTTTCCTTTCATCTTGCAGTGTTCAGCTACTTGTTATAGGATAACACAATATAGGCATAAAACCGCAATATAAAATTGCGCGGCAGATCATATAGGATCGTTTATGCAAAGCTGCCGAAGAAAGCAGCACGGAGGTGTTTTGTAGTGTCACTTGCAGTTTATAATGATCTTACGAGAATGAAAGAAGAATTTAAGCCCATTGAAGAGGGCAAGGTTCGTTTTTATGTATGCGGCCCTACGGTCTATAATTATTTTCATATCGGCAATGCAAGACCGTTTGTAGTCTTTGATGTTTTCAGACGCTACCTTGAGAGTCTCGGTTATGAGGTCACATTTGTCCAGAATTTTACCGATGTTGACGATAAGATGATAAAGCGTGCAAACGAGGAAAATATTTCCGTTGCAGAACTTGCGGAACGCTTTATAAAGGAATATTACAGCGATGCGGACGCGCTCGGCGTACACAGAGCGACTGTAAATCCACGTGCCACACAGGAAATTCCGGAGATCATCGGAATAATTGAAAAGCTGATTGAAAAGGGACACGCCTATGAAGTTGAAGGCGATGTCTATTATGACGTGGCATCATTTCCGGAGTACGGCAAACTTTCAAAACAAAGCATAGACGACCTTATGTCGGGCGCAAGGATAGATATAGACGAACGCAAACGCAGTCCGCTTGATTTCGCACTTTGGAAAGCGGCAAAGCCCGGGGAGCCCTCATGGGAGAGTCCATGGGGAAATGGACGTCCCGGTTGGCATATTGAATGCAGCGCAATGTCCACAAAATATCTCGGCAAGTCAATAGATATTCACGGCGGCGGAAGTGACCTTATCTTTCCTCACCACGAAAACGAGATCGCGCAGTCCGAAGGCGCAAACGGCACGCAGTTTGTGAAGTACTGGCTGCATAACGCATATCTTCTCATTGACAACGAAAAGATGTCAAAGTCTCTCGGTAATTTTGTAACTGTCCATGATATGAGACAAAAGGTCAGCACACTCGTTATGCGTTTTCTGCTTGTCAGCGTTCATTACCGTTCGCCGCTGAATTTCTCACCCGAAAGCCTTGAACAGGCAAAGTCGGCCGTTGAACGTCTTAACAACTGCTATGCCGATCTTAAATTTGCGCTTGAAAACAGAAGCGCTGGAGAAAAAGACGATACACTCAGGTCTGTTATCACCGCCTCAAAGGAAGGTTTTACAGCCTCAATGGACGATGATTTCAATACAGCCGGAGCATTCGGTTCAATATTTGAGCTTGTCAGGGCAGTCAATGTGCATCTCACAGAACACAATGAAATAGACACGCAGGCATTGAATGAAGCAAAATCATGCTTTGACAGGACAAACGATATTCTCGGCTATCTCTATGAGGACAAAAAGTCAGATGAGGATGCGGAAATAGATGCGCTTGTCGCAGAACGCACAGAGGCTCGCAAGGCAAAGAATTACAAGCGTTCCGATGAAATAAGGGACATTCTCGCAGCAAAAGGTATAGTGATAGAGGACACACCACAGGGGCCGCGCTGGAAAAAAACTTTGTAGGGAACTGCTTACCGCAGAGAAATGTATCAGACGTTCGTCGTCCGCGATTTACCAAAATTTATCTGTGGCTTATAATTAGAGAAATTTGTTGTGAATGGGGAGACTTCAATGGATAGTCAGAGTGAACCGAATATCAGGGTCAATGAACTGAGAAAGCAAATAGAGCATCATTCATGGCTTTACTATGTACAGGACTCCCCTGAAATTTCCGATTTTCAATATGACGCTCTTATGCGTGAATTGCAGGAGATTGAGACCGCACATCCGGAGCTTATCACACCTAATTCACCCACGCAGAGAATCGGAGGCGCACCGCAGGATGGGTTTGAAAAGACGACCCACGCTCTTCCGATGATGAGCCTTGAAAACGCACTCAACAGGAATGAGCTTTCGGCTTTTTACGCAAAGCTCTGCGATACATTGTCAGACAGCGAAACAGAGGTCGTCTGTGAGCCGAAAATTGACGGGCTTGCAGTATCGCTGATTTATGAAGATGGTGTGTTTATCGGCGGTTCCACACGCGGAGACGGTTTTGTGGGAGAGGACGTATCAGCAAATCTGCGCACAATAAAGACACTTCCGATGACGCTTCGCAAGCCTGTAAGCGGTCATTTGGAGGTACGCGGTGAGGTGTGCATAGACAAGAAAGGCTTTGAGGCACTCAACAGCGCACGCGAAGAGCGCGGCGAGACGCTCTTTGCAAATCCGCGCAATGCGGCAGCAGGAAGTCTCCGCACTCTTGATCCGCGTGAGACCGCCAGACGCAATCTTAAAATTTATCTCTATCAGATAGTGGAGCCTGAGAAATTAGGCATAACAACACAGGCAGAAATGCTGAATGAAATTTCCGCGCTCGGACTTCCGATGCAGGGAGAGCAGAAACTGTGTTCATCGCTGGGGGATATTCTCTCATATATTGACCGTTGGGAGGAGATGCGTTTTGAACATCCCATTGACACCGACGGTGTTGTGGTAAAACTCAACAGGCTTGCTCTGCGCGATACATTCGGCGTTACGGCAAAAGCACCGAAGTGGGCAATAGCCTTTAAGTTCCCGCCGGAAGAAAAGCTTGCACAGGTACAGAAAATAGATGTGACCGTCGGACGTACCGGTGTTCTTACACCCACAGCGGTCTTTGATCCTATCCATCTTGCCGGCACGATAGTACGCCGCGCTTCACTGCACAATCAGGATGAAATTGACCGCTTGGACGTAAGAGTCGGCGACTATATATGGGTGCATAAGGCAGGAGAGATAATACCGGAGGTTGACAGAGTTGAATTTACCAAACGTCCGGAGGGTACACAGCCTTTCAAACTGCCGGAAAATTGTCCCGTATGCGGTGCACTCGCCTCTCGCATTGATGGCGTATCTGCGGTCAAATGCACGAACAGCGCGTGTCCCGCACAGCTGAAAGAGAGGATTCTTTATTTTGCTTCACGTTCTGCGATGGACATTGCGGGACTCGGAGAAAAAATAATAGATCAGCTTGTAAGTAAAAATCTGCTTCACAGCTATGCCGATATATATGATCTCAAAGCACGGCAGATAGCCGCGCTTGACAGAATGGGAGAAAAATCATCTCAAAACTTAACGGATGCCATTGAACGCTCCAAAAAACGTCCGCTTGGTGCTGTCATAAATGCTCTCGGTATTCCAAACATAGGAGAAAAGACCGCCTCTGACCTCGCAGAAAGATTCCGTTCGCTGCGCGTATTGGAAAAAATCTCACGCGACAGATCGGAAGAACTTGAACAAACAGACGGCATAGGCTCTGTTATAGCGCAGTCTCTCCATATCTGGTTTTCCGAAGAGCATAATTCAGATCTGCTGAACCGCCTTGAAGCGGCAGGCATAAATTTCAAGGACGAAACGGAAATCGCCGATAAGTCAAATATGCCTTTGAGCAATATAAAATTCGTTCTTACCGGTGAGCTTTCTTCAATGACACGCTCTGAGGCGGCAAAAAAAATTAAATCACTCGGAGGTACCACAGCAGACAGCGTAAGCAAAAAAACTGATTTTGTCGTTGTCGGGGAAAAGCCGGGCAGCAAGTATGAAAAAGCAATAAAATTAGGCGTACCGATTTTGACCGAGGCTGAATTTTTAGAGAAGTTGGCTAACGCTTAATGATACATCGTTTCTGTATATAATCATCATCGGGAGGTAATAACAAGTGATAAAAAAAATGGAAATGAACAGCGAACGCCTGCGCGAAGTTTTAACACTTTCGCGCATAGGTCTTCCGGAAGAAGAATATCAGGAAGTCCTTGACCGTGTGAATGAGATTCTGCGTCTCTGCGATAAAATGCAGGAACTTCCGCTTGATGACGTAAAGCCGTTTGAGTGGGACGTGATCAAAACTCCGGAAAGACGTTCGGACGAGCCTGTGAAATGGGACGGACGCGATGAATTTCTCGCCGCAGCACCCGTGCGCGAAGGCGATTTCTTCCGTGTTCCGCGCATAATAGCACTACAGGAAGAGGAGGAATAGAAGATGGATTTTTCCAAACTCTCCGCCATTGAGACCGCAAGAGGCATAAAAGACGGCAGATTTACCGCAGAAGAGGCAGCACTTGCAGCCATTGACCGTATAAAAAAGTATGACAAGAAATACAACGCAGTTGTCACATTGTGCGAAGAAAACGCGATAGCTCAGGCAAGGGAAATTGACAGGAAAAGAGCAAACGGAGAAGATACGGGCGTTCTCGGCGGAGTTCCTTATATCGTAAAAGACAACTTCGCCACTAAGGGAATAAAGACGACTTGTTGCAGCAAGATGCTGAAAGGTTGGATACCCGATTATGACGCGACCTCTGTAAGACTTATGAGAGAGGCAGGAGCCATACTCGTTGGCAAGGCAAATATGGACGAGTTTGCAATGGGCAGCACGACAGAAAGTTCTATATTCGGCGCTACGCTCAATCCGCGTGACCCCAAAAGAGTTCCCGGCGGAAGTTCCGGAGGAAGTGCCGCCGCAGTTGCCGCAGGCTACATTCCGATCGCGCTCGGCAGCGATACCGGCGGTTCCGTAAGACAGCCAGCCGCATTCTGCGGAGTTCAGGGCTTTAAGCCATCCTATGGTCAGATAAGCAGATACGGAATTGTCGCATACGCATCTTCGCTTGACCAAGTCGGACCGCTTGCCCGTAACGTTGATGACATTGCACTTCTCATGGACGTGTTGGCAAAGGAAGATCCCAACGACACAACGTGCGATGCTTACACACGCCCGTCATTCACACAGGCGGCGGCAAATGCTTCGCTCAAGGGGAAAAAGATCGCAATACTCTCCGGATATGATAAGGAAAACCTTGACAAACCTCTTGCCGATGCGATAGACCATGCGGCAGAGATATGCCGTGCGTCAGGCGCACAGATAATAGACGCAAAACTTCCCATTACGATGGAACACACTGTCGCTTGCTACTACATGGTCGCTCTCGGCGACGCAAGCTCAAAGCTTGCGTGTTACGATGGTATGAGATACGGACACCACGCTGACGGCAAAAACCTCTCCGATATGTACAAGAAAAGCCGCATGCAGGGTTTCGGTGACGAGGTGCGCAAACGCATACTTGTCGGTACTTGTATTCTCACACGCGGCTATTACGAGAATTATTTCGTTCCGGCGACAAAAGTTCGTCAACTTATCTCCCATGAGTTCAAAGAACTCTTTAAGAAAGCGGACGCATTGATATGCCCTATTTCTCCGGCACTTGCTTACAGGCGCGGCCTCGGTGAAAAGGATCCTGTCAGAATGTATTTAGGTGATGTATTCACGACTATCGCCAACCTTGCCGGACTGCCCAGTATGAGCCTTAACTTAGGCTTCACCGATGAAGGTCTTCCGACAAATATACAGATACTTGCGCCGCGTTTCGGCGATGACCGTCTCCTTGCAATTTCAAAAGAAATAGAAAAAGCTGCCGGCACACCTGAGACTGCGCAGCTCTCGGCTCAGGAGGATTAACCTATGAAGAGACAAGTTGTAATAGGACTTGAAATACACCTTCAGCTAAAGACAAAGACAAAACTTTTCTGCGGCTGCTCAACCGACTATATAGGCGCAACTCCCAACACAAATGTTTGCCCTGTATGTCTTGCCATTCCCGGGACGCTGCCTGTCATAAATGACCATGCGGTTGACCTCGCTGTGAAGATGGGGCTCGGTCTGCACTGTGAAATTCAGGACAATACACGTTTTCACAGAAAGCACTATTTCTATGCAGATCTTCCGAAGGCTTATCAGATCACACAGTACGAACACGCCATAGCACAGGGCGGATATCTTGACGTTATAGCCGACGGCAAGACAAAGCGTATCCGCTTAGATCATCTTCACTTAGAAGAGGACGCGGGGAAACTCGTTCACCCCACTGCCGACGGCAGACTCTCCGGCGCGGCCTATTCACTCGTTGACTATAACAGGGGCGGGATGCCGCTCTCCGAAATAGTGTCGCTTCCCGATATGAATTCGCCGGCTGAGGCGATCGCATACATTGCGCAGATACGTCAGCTTGCGCGCTACCTCGGAGTATCCGACGGAGAAATGGAATCCGGCTCTCTGCGCGTTGACGTGAATGTATCGCTCTCAAATCCCGACGGTTCTCTCGGCACAAGAGTTGAGTTAAAAAACATAAACTCTCTGAAATCAATAGAACGCGCTCTTGAATATGAAATAGCACGCCAAAACAGAGTTCTTGACGAAGGCGGAAGTCTCGTGCAGGAGACACGTCTGTGGGATGACGGTGCCGGAGTTACACGATCAATGCGCAGCAAAGAGGGCGCACGCGACTATCGCTATTATGTTGAAATGGATCTCGCACCGATTGACGCAAAGCCCGAATACGTAGACAAGATCCGTGCAACACTTCCCGAAATGCCATGGGACAAACGAGACAGATTTATTAAACAATACGGTCTTTCACTTGAAGAGAGCCAGCAGATAACCGAACAGCGCGAAATGGGCGACTACTATGAAGCAATGGTCGCAGCAGGCGCACCGGCGGCAAAGGCAGCAAACTGGACAAGAATGGAGATTCAGAGGATTCTGCGTGAGGATTCCATTAACATAACCGAATTTCCGATAGCAGCTAAAGAGCTTGGAGCTCTCATCGCTAAAGTTGAGAAACGCGATCTGTCAAACACACAGGCAAAGGACGTACTCTCAGCTATGTACACCGATAAGCTGAGTTTAGAGGCAGCAATGAAAAAGTGCGGTATATCAGGCAACAAAATGACCGGAGACGCACTCAGAGCGGTCATAGAAAAAGTTTTTGCCGCACAGAGCGAAGCAGTTGACACGATACGAAAAGGCGCAGATAAAAAAGGCGCAAAGGAAAAATTCCTACAGGGTCAGGTAATGAGAGAGACAAGAGGCTCGGCAAATCCCGCCGAAGTCTCACAGATGCTCTCCGAAATGCTAAAACAGTAATACACAGTGCGAAAACACAGCGATGGTGCAGCCATGTCCGATTGGCCGCACCATCGCTGTGTTATGAAAATCGATATATGTAAAAAATCTACCGCGCCACGAACAATGGTTTTATACCGCCGTCCGATATATC